>JBGAKX010000016.1:0-52493 GCA_044224215.1 Blastocatellia bacterium | reverse complement strand
GGATCGCGAGGCGCGCGCGCGCCCGCGGACTCGTTGGTCACGGTGATCGTGTAGTCGAACAGCGATCCCGATCCCGCGAATTCGTCCTCCGGTTCGGCCTGCACCGAGATATCCGCGGTCCCGGCCGCAATGACGGCGACATCAACACTCGCCGTGTTGTTGTTCTGGTTGGTATCGCCGCTTTGCGCCAGCGGCTCGACCTGCGCCGACGTCGTGATTGTCGCGCCCGGTTCGGCCGTCGCAAGCAGGACCAGCGTCACCGTTTCCACCACGTCGACCTCCAGATCGCCCATCGCGACCGAGATCGAGCCCGTGCTGCCGGCCGCTGGCTGGTTTGTCACCGCACCAGCGGAGGTCTCAACCGAAACAAACGTCGTGCCCGGCGGCGTTGACGAATCGACCGATACCACGGCTGCTGCCAGTGGCCCCATGTTCTGCACCGTCATAGTGACGGTGAATTCGCCTCCTGTTGGCACCATCGGCTCGTTTGATTCGAGCTGAATCGACAGGTCGTGCCCGCTCCCTCGAACGTCGGCGCGTACGCGTCCGGGGTTCATCGTGACGGCGCATACGGCCAACAGCGACAGAATGCACCACGCGCGACGCGCGCGGGGGGAACGAATTACGATCATGGAGCCTCCTCGGATGCGGATGCGACAAGGGAAAGTGGTGCGAGGATACACCCGATCGGACGCGCGCACCACACGAATGCACGAGCCCCGTGCGTTGTGATCGTGCCGCAGACGATCCATCGCACGGGGCTCGAGTTTCGGCCGGGTTCAGCGAGTTCAGGCAGTTCCGGACGAGGCCTGCCGACCCTGTTTCTCGGAGATTGCGGCCTGTGCAGCCGCAAGCCGCGCGATCGGTACGCGATACGGTGAACAGGACACGTAGTCGAGGCCGATCTGGTGGCAGAACTCGACGGATGACGGCTCGCCGCCGTGCTCGCCGCAGATGCCGACCTTGAGCTTTGGATCCATTGACACGCGGGCGGTACGGCCAAGGTCGACCGCCATCTTCACGAGCTTGCCGACGCCTTCGCGGTCGAGGACCTGAAACGGATCGTCGGGGAGGATCTTCTTTTCGACATAGAGCGGCAGGAAGCGGCCCGAGTCGTCGCGCGACAACCCGAACGTCGTCTGCGTGAGGTCGTTGGTGCCAAACGAGAAGAACTCGGCGACCTCGGCGATCTTGTCCGCCGTGAGCGCTGCGCGCGGCAGTTCGATCATCGTTCCTACGAGGTATTCGACCGAGGTGCCACTCGCGGCAAACACCTCGTCGGCGACCTTTCGGACGAGATCGGCCTGCAATTCGAGCTCCTTCACGGTCGATACGAGCGGAATCATGATCTCGGGATGGACGGCGACGCCCTCGGACTTGCACTGAACGGCTGCCTCGAAGATCGCGCGTGCCTGCATCTCCGTGATCTCGGGATAGGCAATGCCGAGCCGGCATCCGCGGTGCCCGAGCATCGGGTTGGCCTCGTGGAGTGCGGCAACTTTGGCTGTCAGATGCTCGGACGAAACGCCGAGCTTTACCGCCAGGTGATCGATGTCGACCTGCTCGTGAGGGAGGAACTCGTGCAGCGGCGGATCGAGCGTGCGGATCGTGACGGGCAGTCCGTCCATGGCACGGAAAATCCCCACAAAGTCGTCCTTCTGGTAGGGGCCAATCTTGGCGAGCGCAAGGGCCCGGTCCTCCTTGTTCTCGGCGACGATCATCTCGCGAACGGCATCGATGCGCGTTCCCTCGAAGAACATGTGCTCGGTGCGGCAGAGGCCGATGCCCTCGGCGCCGAACTCGCGCGCAACCTTGGAGTCTCCGGGTGTATCCGCATTCGTGCGGACGCGCAGCCGGCGTGCCGCGTCGGCCCACTTCATCAGAGTCTTGAAGTTGTCGTCGAGCACCGGGTCGATGAGCGGAGCGTGGCCCTTAATGACGTCGCCAAGCGTTCCGTCCAGCGTGATCCAGTCGCCGTGGTTGACGGTGACGCCGCCCTTCGTGACAAACCGCTTGGCCGCGTAGTCGATCGAGATGTCGCCGCATCCCGCAACGCAGCATTTGCCCATGCCGCGCGCAACAACCGCCGCGTGGCTCGTCATACCGCCTCGTGCAGTAAGAATCGCCTCGGATGCCACCATCCCGTGAAAGTCCTCGGGAGACGTCTCGATCCGTACGAGAATCACCTTCTTGCCGTCCCGGTGCAGCAGGTCCGCCTCGTCGGGATCGAACACGACCTGCCCGGAGGCTGCGCCCGGGCTCGCCGGCAGCCCCTTCGCGATGATCTCGGTCGCGGCCGCCGGATCGATCGTCTTGTGCAGCAACTGGTCGAGTTGCTGCGGTTCGACGCGCATGATGGCCGTCTCGTGGTCGATCAGCCCTTCGCCGACCATCTCGACGGCTACGCGCACGGCCGCCTTGCCGGTGCGCTTGGCGTTTCGTGTCTGAAGCATGTACAGCCGTCCGCGCTCGATGGTGAACTCGAGGTCCTGCACGTCTTGATAGTGCTTCTCGAGCCGTTCGGCAACGGCCGCAAACTGCTCGTACACCTCGGGCATGTCGTCCTTCAGCTGAGCGATCTTCTTTGGCGTGCGGATGCCCGCGACGACGTCTTCGCCCTGCGCGTTCTGCAGGTATTCGCCGTAAAGCAGACGTTCGCCCGTCGAGGGGTTGCGCGTGAACGCGACGCCCGTGCCGCAGTCGTTTCCGAGGTTGCCGAACACCATCGTCTGCACGTTGACCGCGGTGCCGAGGTTGTCGGCGATCCTGTTGATCCGGCGATAGTCGACCGCGCGCCGTCCGTTCCACGACCGGAACACGGCCTGGATCGCGAGCTCGAGCTGCTTGTGCGGATCGGAGGGGAATTCCTCGCCCGTCGCGTCGCGCACGATCGCCTTGAACTCGTCGCCGAGCTCCTTCAGGTGCTCGGCCGTCAGGTCCGTGTCGAGCTCGACGCCGGCCGAGTGCTTTTTGGCCTCGAGCGCGTGATCGAACTTCTCGCCGTCGATCCCGAGCACGATCTTCCCGAAGAGCGACACGAAACGGCGGAACGCGTCGCGAGCGAACCGTTCGTTTCCGGTCAGCTCGGCGAGTCCCTGAAGCGTGGTGTCGTTGAGTCCGAGGTTCAGCACTGTGTCCATCATTCCGGGCATCGAGAACTTGGCGCCCGACCGGACTGAAACGAGCAGCGGGTTCTTTGGATCGCCGAACACCTTGCCGACGGACGCTTCGATGCGCGTCAGCGCGGCAAGCGTCTCGTCCCACATGCCGTCGGGGAAGCGGGCGCCAGCGGCGTAGTACTCGTTGCAGGCTTCGGTGGTGATCGTAAATCCGGGCGGGACCGGCAATCCTGCGTTCGTCATCTCGGCGAGGCCCGAGCCCTTTCCGCCAAGCAGGTCCTTCATCGTCCCGTGGCCGTCGGCCTTTCCGTCGGCAAAGATATACACATACTTTCGGGTCATTCGGATTCTCCAGGGAGTTTGTCGATCTCACGGCGCATTCGGTTGAACAGCGCGTAAGACTTCAGATCGCGTTCGAGTGAGTGCCGCATTATCAAGAGTGCAATTTCGGCGAGACGATCGAGCTCGTCCTGCGCCGGAGGATTCTCCGCAAATCGTGCGGGCGGTTCGGCCAGGATTCGCGAAAGCGTGCTTCGCAGCCTGGGGCCGACCGTGACGCCGCGTCCTGCGCTGCAGTGCTCGCAGCGCTGACTGCCGTCAGCCGCTATCCACACAGTCGCGCCGTGCCCGGTCGTCGCATCGCACACCGCGCACGTCCTGAGGTCGGGATAGAAGCCGGCGAGTTTCAGCAGCCAGACCTCAAAGTAACGGACGATGGCGTTTGTGTTTGGCGACTCGCCGAGCGCGGCGATGGTCGCGCCCACAAGGCGGTACACCGTCTCGTTCGGCTCGCGGTCGGGAAGGAACTCGCAGAGCAGGTCCGACAGGTACGAAACGGCAGTCCCTGCCACCACCGAGTGCGACGTCTCGTTGAAGTGCGACCTGACGATCTCGGCGTTCGAGATCGACAGCAGCTCGCGGCCCTCCTTCTCAAAGTAGGTCACGGACACTTCGGTAAACGGTTCGAGACTCGACCCAAATCGAGACTTCATCTTGCGGGCTCCGTATGCGACGCCCCGCAGCTTGCCCGACTCGCGCGTCAGCAGGACACAGATCTTGTCGGCTTCGGCCAGCTTGTACGTTCGAAGAACAAATGCGTGTGCGTCGTGAAGCGGCATGGCAAACAGAGAACTCTACTCGGCGCGTTCAGAGATTGCAAACACGCAGGATTTAGTGAATTTGAGCCTGTTTGCGACGCTCGGCGGCCGGCGTGTCCCGTCACGTGGCATCCGCGAGCTCGCGTCCCAACCTCAACAAACGCTTGTCTCGGATATCGTCGACGGTGTTGGTGCGTTCTTCGCAGAGGATGAGCCACAGACAGTAGCTGCCGAGACGCGCGCGCTCGGGCACTGTCGACCGGGACCACTGCGTCGCGAGATCCTTGCCAACGCGCGCCGAGGAGGTCGACACCGGCTGGACCGTTCGATCGGGCCAGACGTTCCGGCGCGCGAGATGGTCGGCGAGAAATCCTCGGGCAAGGGCCCACCCTTCGGCAGCGTCGTCGTCCACGATCGACCGGGCAAAGTGGCGGTTGCGACGACTTGCCTCTATGTCGTTGAGAATGCAGCGGTTCGGTCCGCCAGCGATCGTTATGACCGACCCGTCGGCGTCCACCGATCTGAGCGCGTCGTTGTCCGTGTCCGCGACAACGACCGCATGTGCCTGGTCCAATGCGATGGCGCGGATGGCGCCGAACCGGGCGTTCGAAGCGGTTCCGTCGCCGAATCCCGGGGCGCCGCCGGCCAGCGTTTGCACGTTGCCGTCGCCCGTCACGACGCGCAGGCGCGCTCCGTCGGCCACGTAACAACCGCCGCCGGGAGCCGGGCACACGGCCATTGGGCGTGCGAAGCGGGCCGACAGGCCCATTCCGTCAGCGTCGCCCGAGTCGGCAGCCGATCCGGCGAGAATTCGCGCCGTGAAGTGACTGCCGGTGTTTGCCACATGAAA
Organism: Blastocatellia bacterium; assembly: GCA_044224215.1. Lineage (GTDB taxonomy): Bacteria > Acidobacteriota > Blastocatellia > UBA7656 > JADIYM01 > DAOMFM01. The sequence goes on along the minus strand of JBGAKX010000016.1, from coordinate 47,427 downwards.
GAGGAAGGGTGCGGTTCCGGACGTGTGTATCGCAAATGCGCCGTGGGCTGATGGTGCAAGACAGTCGATCGTCGACACCGGCGACCCGACGACGTCGTGCGTCGTGACGCCTTTCGGAACCACGAGTCGAATGACGGGCCCGGCGCTGCCGGCCTCGGCGACGATGACGCCGCCAGAAGCGATGGTCATTGCCGTCGGTGATCGGAACAGGGCTTCGCCGACCGGCCCGTCGCCACGGCGGGGGTTGCCCGGGAGCGTCGGCGGCTGCAAGCGGCCCGCAAACGACTCGACGCCGTCGTCGCGAACTCGCCAGATGCAGTTGTTTCCGGCGTCGCACGCCAGCAGATCGCCCTCGAACGAACCGAGGGCCACAATCCGCGCTTCGTCCGGCAGCCGCTTCCAGCGGGTAAACCACGAACCGTCGAGGCGATCGATCCGCGCGCCGCCGTCCGATGCGCAAATCGTCCCGGTGTCAGCAACTGCGAGATGGCGAATGTCCCTGCATTGCATGGGTCACTGAGCGTATCGCAATCGGCGACGCCGAGTCACCGGCCACGCTGGCTCGACAGCTTCAAGTTCGGTTATACTGCGCGGTTTATGAAGATCGACCATCTCGGGATAGCTGTCAGGAGTATTGACGACACGCTTGCGTTTTATCGCGACGCCATGGGTCTCGAGGTTGCTCATCGGGAAACGGTCGACGACCAGGGGGTCAACGTCGCAATGCTTCCCGTGGGCGAATCGCGTGTCGAGCTTCTCGAACCTGTCGGCCCCGACACACCCGTCGGGAGGTTTCTCGACAAGCGCGGACCCGGTCTGCACCACGTGTGCTACGAGGTCCCGGACATTCATGAAGCACTCGCGCGGCTCCGAACATCGGGTGTCCGCCTTGTCGACGAGGAACCGCGTGTCGGCGCGGGCGGTCACCTGGTCGCGTTCGTTCACCCGAGCGCAACCGGCGGAGTCCTCGTCGAGTTGTCGCAACCTGTCAAGTCCTGATAACTCTTTCGGTTAAGGAGACTCTCTGTGAACGCCTTCTTCAAAGCGCTGGCCGTCGTCGTGGCCGTATCGGCCGTGGCGGGTCTGGGCATCTACTCGCAGTTCTGGACAGCATCCGCCGAGCCGGTCTCGCTGTCGCAGGACGAGCTGAACCTGTTTGTTGAAAAGAACCTCGGGTTCCGCGAGAAGACCCAGTTCGCCACCGATGCCGACGCGCGCAAGAAGTTTCTGGAACGTCTCCAGAAGCAGCTCGCCATCGCGATGGAGGCTCAGCGCCAGGGGCTGGGGCAGACGGACGAGGTAAAGGCCGTCGAAGAGCTCGGAGCAGCCCAGGTGCTTCAGGACGCCTATGCCAAGGCACATCCCGACAAGCCCATGGGACCCTCGGGTCCCGAAGTGTCTCCGGAAGAGGTCAAGGCCTGGCTCGACAAGAACCAGGACGCGTTGAAGCGATACCAGGCCGCGCTAGCGGAGCAGACACACGGCGCGCCGAATGGCGGGCCAAAGCCCGAGGAGCTCGCCGCGGTCTTTGTCGTCGCCGACAAGGCGAGGGCCGAAGGACTCGAGACGAGCGACCCCGAGACGCGTCTCCAGCTCAAGTTGAACCGCTACGGCGCGCTCATCCAGGCGTTCCTGCCCAAGCTCGAGGAGCAGGCAAAGTACTCGGACGCCGAGGTGGATGCGTACTTTGCCGAGAACAAGGCAAAGGGCGAGCTCGACCAGGTCCATGCGGCGCACATTCTGTTTGCGACGGTGTCGATGCCCGGTCCTGACAATCCATCGGGCGGCCCTGCCCCGGATGCGGCTGCGAAAGAACAGCTCGCGACGCAGGTGCTGCAGCGCGTTCGGGCAGGCGAGGATTTTGGCGAGCTCGCGAAGCAGTACTCGGACGATCCCGGCTCAAAGGACAAGGGCGGCGATCTCGGTTGGAGCGAGCGGTTCAAGTTCGTTCCTGAGTTCGAGGACGTAGCGTGGAAGTTGCAGGCCGGCGAGGTATCGGACGTCGTCAAGTCTGATTTCGGTTTCCACATCATCAAGGTAATCGAGCGAAAGCCGCCCGCGGACCTGACCGACGCGACGCGGGCCGAGCTGGCGGATTCACTGGCGCAGAAGCGGTTCGAGAAGCTCGTCGACGACATCGCCAAGCGAAACCCTGTGCAGTTGCCGGCGGACTTTGAGGTAACGGCGCCGCCGCCGATGCCGCAGGGAATGCCCGGCATGCCTGGCGGCATGTCGCCGCACGGCGGAATGGACGACGGGAGCGGCGCGATGGCACCGGATCAGGGGCCTCCGCCGCCGTCAGCGCCCAAGGGGGGCAAGCCTGCGGCCAAACCGGCGGCAAAGCCCGCCCCGAAGGCGAGCCACTGAGGGAGCGCTTCCCGCAACGGCATCATGAGCATTCAGCTAGGTGACTATCGACTCGACGTCGTTTCGGACGGGACGTTTCGGCTCGATGGCGGTGCGATGTTCGGCGTGGTCCCGCGCGTGCTGTGGGAGCGCGTCTTCACACCCGACGATCGGAATCGAATACAGCTTGGCCTGAATTGCCTCCTGGTTCGGACGGGGTCGCAGAACATTCTCGTGGACACAGGCATCGGCTCCAAGTGGGACGCGCGTTCGCGCGAGATGTTCGCCATCGCCCACGAGACGACGATTCCCGTGTCGCTTGCCGCGCTCGGTCTCGGCGTTCACGACATCGACCTCGTCGTTTGCACGCACCTGCATTTCGATCACGCAGGCGGCAACACGAGACTCGACGAATCCGGTGACGCCGTGCCGACGTTTCCGCGCGCGCGATATGTCGTGCAGCGTGGCGAGCTCGAGACTGCGCGCGCACCGCACGAACGCGAGCGCGCGAGCTACCTGGCCGAGAACTGGGAACCGATTGTGAGATCGGGCCAGCTCGAGACGGTGGACGGCGCATGCGAGGTGGCCCCGGGTGTCAGTGTGATCCCGGTGCGAGGGCACAACGACTTCACCCAGATCGTGATGGTCGCGAGCGGCGGCGAGCGTGCCGTCTTTCTTGCTGATATCGTACCCACGACGCGTCACCTGAAGCCTGCGTGGGTGATGGGGTACGACCTCTACCCCGTCGACCTCGTCGATCGCAAGAAGGAGCTGCTCGCACGCGCGATCGACGAGAACTGGATCTGTATCTTTGAGCATGACAACGAAACGCCTGCCGCGCGCATCACGCAAGACGCGGCAGGACGGATCGTTGCCCAGCCGCTTGCCCAGCTTGCGGAGATAAACTGAGCGTTCGTACTACCCGAGGAACTACATGGCTGAAGCGACGATTGGAATCATTGGCGGCAGCGGTCTCTACAAGATGGTCGGTCTCGAGGACGTCAAGGAGGTGGCGATCAATACGCCGTTCGGCAAGCCGTCCGACGCATTCATCATCGGCGAGCTCGACGGCGTGCGCGTTGCGTTTCTACCGCGTCATGGACGAGGCCACCGGATCGCCCCGACCGAGATCCCGTTCCGTGCAAACATCTATGGAATGAAGATGCTCGGCGTCGAGCGCATCCTGTCGGCATCGGCGGTGGGTTCGCTCAAGGAAGAGCACAAGCCTCTCGACATCGTCATTCCGGACCAGTTCATCGACCGGACTCGCAACCGCGTCTCGACGTTCTTTGGCGACGGTATCGTTGCGCACGTGGCATTCGCCGATCCGGTGTGCGGCGAGCTCGGCAAGGCCATCGTCGCGGCGGGTTCGCGGCTCGACGGATTCGAGATCCATTCAGGCGGAACGTATGTCTGCATGGAGGGCCCTGCGTTCTCCACAAAGGCCGAATCGCACCTCTACCGTTCGTGGGGCGCTGATGTGATCGGAATGACGAACCTGCAGGAGGCCAAGCTCGCGCGCGAGGCCGAGATCTGCTACGCAACGATCGCGCTCGTGACTGACTACGACTGCTGGCACGAGTCTCACGAATCCGTGACCGTCGATCTTGTGATCGAGAACCTGAATCGAAACTCCGAGAACGCGCGCCGCCTGATTCGCGAGACCCTCAAGGAGATCGCCGGCGAGGAACGCGGTTGCGGCTGCGGCCAGGCGCTGCGATTCGCCATCATCACGCAACCCGAAGAGATTTCGGACGCGGCCAAGCACAGGCTGTCCGAGATCATCGGAAAGTACATCGAGTAGGGAGCAGCGTTCGTGCGCCGCAGAGAGTTCATTGCAGTGATTGCAGCAGGAGTCGGCATGGTGCGCGCGACGCCCGTCGGCGCTGTGCAACGCACGCCGGTGGTGCCCGCCGTCGATCCCGAGCTCGAGGCGTTTTCGAAGCACAACCTCGAAGTCGCGCGCCTCTACTTCAAGAAGAAGGCGTGGAAGGGCGTGGCCAACCGGCTTGAAGAGGTCGCCGCCACATATCCCGAGTTCACAAAGATCGACGAGGTCTACTACCTGCTGGGCGTGTCGTACATCAAGCTCGAGAAGATCGACGACGCGCGCGACATTCTCAAGAAGCTGATCGACGTGCGACCCGATAGCGACTACGCCAAGAAGGCCCGTACCGAGCTCGCAGATCTCGACAAACCGTAAGCACATTTCGAAAGGACGTACATGTCAATTCTCGTCGTTGGAACCGTCGCGTACGACGGACTGAAGACCCCGTTTGGCGAGCGGCCGCGAATCCTGGGAGGCTCGGCCACGCACTTTTCGGTTGCGGCGTCGTTCTTCACGGATGTCCGGTTGATCGCTGCCGTTGGCGACGATTTCCTCCCCGAGTCCGAGTCGGTGTTTCACCAGCGGGATGTCGATATTTCAGGATTGCAGCGCATATCCGGTGGAAAGACGTTCTTCTGGAAGGGCGAGTACGGCTACGACCTGAACACGGCGCACACGCTCGAGACACAGCTGAACGTGCTGCTCGACTTCGATCCGCGGCTCAGCGAGAGCGACAGCGAAACGCCCGTGCTGTTTCTGGCCAACATCGACCCTCGTCTGCAGCGATCGGCGCGCACGCAGTCGAACGCCGGGCTCGTCGCGATGGACACCATGAACTTCTGGATCGAAGGCAGCCGCGAGGCGCTCCTCGAGGCGCTCTCCGACATCGACCTGCTCGTCGTCAACGACGCCGAGGCGCGCGAGCTGGCGGGCGAGTCGAACCTGATCAAGGCGGCGCGCGTGATCCGTTCGTTCGGTCCGCGAATCCTCGTCGTGAAGCGGGGCGAATTCGGCGCGGCGCTCTTCAGCGATCACGGATATTTTGCGACGCCCGCGTTTCCGGTCGAGGACGTCGTCGATCCGACGGGCGCGGGTGACAGTTTTGCCGGCGGCATGATCGGGTATCTTGCGTCGAGCGGCGACACGACCGATGCCGGGTTGCGGCGGGCGATCATCTACGGCTCGGTGATGGCGTCGTTCAACGTCGAGCAGTTCGGATGCGAACGGTTTCTGAATCTGACGCACACCGAGATCGCCGACCGGTTTCGGCGATTCAAGGAGCTCACGCATTTCGAGCCGCACGAATTCGTAGGGCGCGCAGTCGGCAGCTAGGCGCGCTGGAAGACGCGAGCGCGAACGCGGACACGTGCCGTCCGCGTGCTAGCGGTTGACGACGGGACGGCCGGCTTCACCGCCTGCACGCGTGCAGACGGGGCATGGAACCAGGTCGCGCGCCTTCGCAACCGTGAGCGTCACCGCCTGCCGCTTGCAGTCGGACGCACCGCACGCGCACGTGTGGTAGTACTTCGAGTCACCGTCGATGATGTAGACGAGCGTGTCCCGCTTTGCGAGCGGGACCGGGCGCACCGTCTGCGGCGCCGTCTCGACGACCGCGGCCCCGCGCGCATCGTCCGCACTCGCGCGTGGCAGCACGCTTCGTGCACCGCCGAGCTTTACGACCGTCAGCGCCGTCAGCATCACGCCGAGCGCGAGGACGAGCACGGTGACCGACGCATACCGCGTCGCAAGGGGGGACGTTCGCTTGATGATCAGCCTCAGCCGCGCGATCATCTTCAGCACGATACGTCGGTGCTTCTGATGCGTGTTCATACCGGACAGCGCGGGACGCTAACACGCTCCGTGCGGTGGGTCAAGAAATCAATTGAGGTGCGTGGATGAGGTTCGCCAAGCTGCAGGCGCTGGGCAACGACTTTCTGGTGATCGAGGCCGCCGACGTGCGCGACGGAGTTGCCTATGACGGCCTCGCGCGAGGGCTATGCGACAGGCATTTTGGCGCGGGAGCTGACGGGCTCATTCTCGTGTCGCCGGGCGGACCAGGCGACGAGGCGCAGTGGACGAGCAGGATCTTCAACGCCGACGGCAGCGAGGCCGAAGTCTCGGGCAACGGCACGCGGTGTCTTGCGGCGTACATCGACCTGCGGATTGGCGCGACCGATCTCGTCACGGTGCGAACGGTTGCCGGTGTGAAGCGCCTGCAGATCATGGAGCGATCCGGAACGACACGGCTGATCCGGATGGAGATGGGTGTGCCGTGCTTTGCGAGCGCACGCATACCGTTTGCGTGCGAGCCACCGCTCGATCGCGTGATCGATCACCCGCTCGAAGCCGCCGGGAGGCCGTTGCGCGCGACGATTCTCTCGGTGGGGAATCCGCATTGTTCGCTCTTTGCCGACGTGAACGGAGATCTCGATCCGGGGAGCATAGGGCCCGCCGTCGAGCGACACTCGCTGTTTCCGAATCGCGTCAACGTCGAGTTCGTCGACGTGATCGATCGTAACCACATCGGCGTTCGATTTTGGGAGCGCGGTGTCGGGCACACGCTCTCGTCCGGCACGGGCTCGAGCGCCGCCGCCGTTGCGGCCGCCGCGAGCGGGCGCACGGATCGCGACGTGACGGTCACCACCGCCTCGGGCGATCTGCACGTGCAATGGCGCGACAAGGACGACGTCGTGCTGCTGACCGGCCCCGCGGAGTTGCTCTACACGGCCCACTGGGATCGCACGCTGTAGCCGACAATCGACTCGTCGTGGAACCTAGGAACCGGCGCCGCCCTTTACGACCCGCAATCGCTGCGGGGTCTTGACGTCGATGCGCGACATGAGGGCGTGGCGGATCGACTCGGGCAGAAAGTGCGACGCAACGCTCGCGACGCTGTCGACCAGGCGCTTCAGGTCCATCTCGCCGTCCCAGTGCTCCATCACGATTGCGCCGTCGGCATGGCTGAGCAGTCTGAGCAGCGAGATCGCAACAAGGTACGAGTCGTCGATCTGTCCGATGAACGGGATCATGTCCGGGAGGAAATCGAGCGGGGCGATCACATAGAGGATCGTGCCGCCGAGAATGAGCTTGTCGGATCGCGAGACGCGCGTGTCACGCACGAGGCGCAACAGCAGCTTGAGCATGTTCGGAAGGAACAGCAGAAGGTCCTTCATGCGGTGGCGCATCGCACGGCGTTCGCCGCGCGCGACTTTCGCTCCCGGTTTGGACTCCTGATCCACAGCGCTCGACATTCTCGTCGCCTCCTCGGGTCGTTCGAAGCCGCATTCTACTGACGGGGTCTATGGAAGAGCAAGATTCGCGGGCCAATCGCAGCAGGACCAGCATAGGCACAGTGCCGATCCCGGTAGGGATCGCTTCTGTGCACTCGCCCGGACATGTATCACCAGAATGCCACGCCATTCCGACACATGTCGGACGACCACTGCGACCATTTCCCTGCGATCTTTGAGGAACTCCCCGCGTTTTCACGCGTCTAACCGTGGCATTGGGATTGCCTGCGTGTTTGTTGCCTCGGCGAGACCCGCGTTGTGAGGAGACGACCATGGAAAGGACGACCGATCGCACGGAAACCGACCGACACCTGGGACGACTGGCAATCGCATTCGCGCGCGGTCTGTGGCTGACGATCGTCGTCGCATTCGGACTTCCTGTCCTGATCGCACCGTTTTCAGGCACTGCGTCCCAGCCGTCCCGCCAGACACCGGTCGAAGTTCGACCGGCTGTTGCGCCGTCCGAAACCGTGGTTTCGACCGACGAACACGGGGCCAGGAATACAGACGCCACTCCTCCGCGGTCGCTGCAGACCCGTCGACGAAAGTGATCGCGCGCACCCGACCTACTTCGCGAAGCCAGCGCGCGTCGGGTCCTCGGCCAGCTTACCCTTGCCGCAACTCGTCGGCAGCATCCCGCTCAGCGCAAGGCCGAGGATGAGAAGCGCCGCGGCGCCGATGATCTGGGACAGGATCCGACCCGACGACTTGATGTACTCGACCTTGAGCTCGAGTTTGCGCTTTGCCTCGGCCTTCTCGGGATCAACTGGAACCTCGATCTCGGGCGGCGACACCGTCCGATACTTGATCGTCGCATGGGCAATGACGATCTCGTCCTTGTTCTCGAGATGGCGCGACCCCTGGACTCGCTCGTCGTTTACGAACACGCCGTTGCGGCTGCCAAGGTCGACGATCTGATACCCCGTCTCGGTTTCACGAATCAGCGCGTGCACGGTGCTGACGGCGGGATCCGGGACCACGATCGCGTTCGTCTCGGCACGACCGATCTGCGTGTCGCCGGGGGGCAGGATCAGCGTCGACTTGGGGCCCTTTCCGAGGCGGATCGTGACGCGGGGCGCATAGATCGCCTTGAGCGACTGCCCGATGTCCGTTGGCGTGGCCAACCGCATTTCGCAGGCGCGATCGAGCCCCACCTGCAACTGACGGATGTCGCGCGACCGTGTCGGGTCAGCGACCGCCGTCACGATGCGATCCGCGTGAAGCTCCATCGGCATGAGAAAGCTCTGGCGCGCAAAGGCGGGCGATACGGCGAGTACGGCGTCGGGGTGAATCGAGTTCGGCTCGAGCCCGGTTGTCTGCAGCTCGAAGATCTGCGCCATGGCATCGCGAAGCGCAACCTCGGTCACCGCGCCCTGCTCGAGGAGGATGTCGACAAGCGAGCGCCCCGTCGGCGCCGCCGTGGCGATTGCGCCGGCGACCACTTCGGCCGGCAGAAAGCCATCGGTCACCAGTCGATCTGCGAGCACGCGGATAGAGTACGGCCACGGTCCTGACGAGTTTGGAGGCGGGGCGTTGAGGGTTGGCGCGTTGTCAGCGGTCATTCGGTTCTCGTGTGATGTTCATTGTTTCGTCGCGGCGTCCGTCGACGCGATGCCCAGCTCTTCGACCGCGGCGCGGAACTCTGCCGCAAGCTCGGTCGCGTTCGGCCGATCAGCGGGGTTCTTTGCGAGCGCGCGACGAACCACCCGCTCGACCAACGGCGACACGCCCCCGCCGATCGGGGGAGGTTCCTTGGTGAGGTGCATGATCGCGACTGCCCAGAAGTCGTGCTCGCGCGACTGAAAAGGCGGATGGCCGGCGAGCAGCTCGAACAACAGGATGCCGAGGCTGTAGACGTCCGACCGCCCGTCGTACTGTGCATCGTTGAGCCGTTCAGGCGCCATGTACGTGGGCGTTCCGAGCATCGCGCCGACGGTCGCGTTCTGCGACGCGCTCTCGGGCGTCTCCTCGAGCAGCTTGGCGAGCCCGAAGTCGAGCACCTTCACCACCTCGCCCTCGCGCGACTGGTGCAGATAGATGTTGTCGGGCTTGACGTCGCGATGCACCAGGCCGGCCTTGTGTGCTTCCGCGAGCACGCTGCAGACCGGCGTCAGAATCTGCGCACAGCGTTCGGCCGAAAGAATGCCCGCGTCCGCGAGCTCGGCGCCGAGCGTGCGGCCCTCGAGCAGTTCCATCACGAGGTACGCGATTCCTGCTGACGATATCCCGAAGTCCGAGACCGAGACGGCGTTCGGGTGATTGATGCGGCAGGCGGAGACTCCTTCGAGCCGAAATCGTTCGAGGCCTTCGGCGGTCACACCGCCGGTGGCAGGTCTGAAAATCTTTACGGCGACGTGCCGGTCCAGACCGATGTGCGCCGCCCGATAGACGGCGCCGAATCCGCCCGAGCCGATCTTCTCCTCGAGCTTGTACTTGTCGTCGAGTACGGTCCCCGGCAGGACCTCAGCGAGCGCCGAGAAGATGTTGTCAGCGCGTCGCTGCGACTTGAGCAGCTCCTCGCGCCACCGGACGAGCTCGTCGTTCTTCCGGGAGAGCTCGGCGTTCTTCTGCTCGAGATCCTTCTGGAGTCGCGACAGCTTGAGGTGATTCTCGATTCGCGCGAGGACCTCCTCGAACTGAAACGGCTTGGTCACATAGTCCGCGCCGCCGACGTCGAACGCCCGCACCTTGTCCATCGTCTCGTCGAGCGCACTGATGAAGATCACGGGCACGTCGCGGGTCGCGGCGTCCGCCTTCAACTCGCGACAGACTTCGTATCCGTCCATCTCGGGCATGTTGATGTCGAGCATGACGAGGTCGGGAGGCCGGGAACGCGCGGCGGCGAGCGCCCGCTTGCCGTTCATCGCCACGCGCACGCGGTAGCTTCGGTCCTGCAGCATGTTCGACAGCAGATCCAGGTTCACCGGATTGTCGTCGACGATCAGGATGTCGCCGCGATTCGGAGTCTCGAAACCGTCGGGATGGGTTGGTTCCTGGGTCATGGTCGCCGCATGGTTCCGACAATCATCGCCCTGTGTAAAGGCGCGATTCGCGCACTTCGTTCTCGGACGGTCCGGCGTTCCGGCTCCGCCAAAGCGTGTCTTGGCTCCAACAAGCGGGGAGAGTATGATACCGACGCTTTCATCACGCATTCCCCGTCTCGGGGAATTCCTACCACCCCAACGGAGATGAAGTATGCGCTTTTCGTTCGGCAATGAAAACAGTGTCGAGAAGGTACTCAAGCAGGCCGAGAAGTACGTGCAGCAGGGGAAGTTCGGCGCTGCAGTCGACGAATACCAGAAGGTTCTCGAGTCGAATCCGAACGATACGACGTTGCTGAACACGATCGGAGATCTTTGCGTCCGGGCGAACCGGAACGACGACGCCATTCGCTATTTTCAGCACGTCGCGGCGAACTATGAGCGCGAGGGTGGCACACAGGGCGCGATCGCCGTGTACAAGAAGATTGCCAAGCTGGATGGCGGCCACGCGGATACCGCGGTGAAGCTCGGCGAGCTCTACTGCAAGCAGGGGCTCATCAGCGATGCGCGCGTGCAGTTCGCGGTGGCTGCAAACGTCTGCAAGCAGGCGGGCGACAAGCAGCGGGCGTTCAAGGTCCAGCAGAAGATCGCGGACATCGATCCCGAGAACGTGTCGCTGCGTCTCGAGCTCGCCGCCGAGTACGAGCGCGCCGGTTTTCCCAAGGAGGCCTACCAGGCCTTTATCCAGGCGGCCCAGGAACTCCACCGGCGGAACCGCGTCGACGAAAGCCTCGAGGCGTTTCAGAAGGCGCTCGCGCTGAGGCCCGACTCAAAGATTGCGCTCAACGCGCTCGGCGAAGGCTACGCGCAGCAGGGCAAGGTCACCGAGGCGCTCAAGCTGATCGACGGCTTGCTGACCAAGAACCCGGACGATCCCGACCTCGTCAGCATCCTCGGCCGCACATATTTGAACGCCGGCATGCTCGACGAAGCGGAATCGACGTTTGCTCGACTCGGCGAGATCGACCGCACACGGAGCGACGCGCTGATCGACGTCGGGCGCCACTACGTCGAGGCCGGCAATTACGAGCGCGCGATCCGAATCGTGGACCGCTGCGCCGATTCACTCATCGCCCGGGGAATGAAGAAGCGCGTCACGGCGCTGCTCAAGGACATTCTTAAGCGTGATCGCACAAATATCGATGCCTTAAAGCATTTGGCGGATGTGTACACGCGCGTCGACGAGCGGCGGAATCTGGTAGCGACGCTCAACACGCTTGTCGAAGTCGCTTCGCGAGGCGGCATGACCGACGAGGCGACGGCGGCGCTCAAGCGGTTGATGGACGTCGAACCGGACGCCGTGGCCGAGCCAAAGGCCGCGGCAAAGGAGCCTGCGGCGCCGGTGCGCGCCAACGACCCGTCGAACTTCCCGCCCGGCTTCGAGTCGGGGCCGACGTTGCTGCAGTGGAATCGCGAATCGGGCCAGACGACGCTCGGCACGTCCGAGTACCAGGGTGAGCAGCGCGACGACGAGTACTTTGTGCCGGGTGGGGCAGGCGTGCCCGACGCGTCGGCGTCGGCGTCGTCCGAATACAGCATGGAGCTTGTTGACGACATGGTGTCGGCGCATCCCGAATTTCGAAGTGCGCGCATCAAGCTCCTCGAGGAGCTCGTCGCGGGGCAGCCCACCTACCTTGCCGGACGCGCCAAGCTCAAGAAGCTCTACGCGGATTCTGGCATGCGCGACAAGGCGGCCGCGCAGTGTCTCGAGATGGCCAAGCTGCATCAGGAGCTCGGTGAGACCGACAAGGCAAAGGAGTGTGTCGCCGAGGCGTACGAGCTCAACCCGTCGGTCGACAATCTTGCGGCAACGGCATCCGCGGCGCCGTCCGGCGGCGACGAAACGCTTGATCTCGCCGAGATGTTCACGATCAGCGAGTTCGGCAAGTACTTTGACAGGGAGTGGCGCAGGGCCATCCGAGATGCCAAGACGCTGTCACTCGTCAAGGTCGAGATCGACGCATTCAACGACTACGTCGACACGTACGGGTTGCTGAGCGGTGACTACTGCCTTGAGCGAGTCGCAGGTACGCTCGAGTCGGACCTTCTCAGGCCCGGCGACATGATCTCGAGCGCGGGAGGCGGGATCTTTCTCGTGCTGCTGCCGGACACGCCCGAGGCAGCGGTCGGCATCGTGGCCAACCGGCTGCGCAGCAAGGTCGTCGAAATGCGCATCCAGCACCAGGGCTCGGCGACTGGCGACTGGGTGACCGTGAGTGTCGGCGCGGCGTCTGCCGTGCCGCACCCCAAGTACTCGTCCGACGTGCTTCTTGTCGCGGCCGATGACGCATTGGTGCAGGCAAAGGTCGAGGGTGGCAACCGTGTGGTCGTCGCTCCGCTCATCACCAACTGAGTCCCAACCTCGCATCAGCACCCAGGAAACCCGAATGCGTCAGTGTCCCGTCTGTCTTCTGCGATACGACTCCGCGATCGATACGTGCCCGCGCGACGGCACGCGTCTCGTGTCGCTCAATCCTCTGATCGGTACGACACTTGACGACAAGTTTCGAATCGACGCCCAAATCGGACGCGGCGCGATGGGTACGGTCTATCGCGCGACCCAGCTCAACCTCGAGCGGCCGGTTGCAATCAAGATCATCCGCAGCGACATTCTCTCGAATCCCGTCGCGATCGAACGCTTCAAGCGCGAGGCGCTTGCGATTGCCCGGCTCAAGCACCCGCGCATCGTCTCGATCTACGATTACGGTGTTTCGAGCCAGGTCGGCGCCTACATCGTCATGGAGCACCTCGAAGGCCATTCGCTCAACGTCGAGGTCAAGACGCGCGAACGGATCCCGATCGAAAACGCGATTCGATGGATGCGGCAGGTGTGCTCGGCGGTGTCGGTGGCGCACACGGCCGGCGTGATCCACCGCGACCTGAAGCCCGGCAACATTTTTCTCGAGACGACTCAGGAGGGCCCGTTCGTCAAGGTGCTCGACTTTGGGCTCGCGAAGCTCCAGCGCAACTCGGACGACGGCGTGATGGCTCTCACGAAGAGCGGCACGCTGGTGGGATCCCCTCCATATATGTCGCCCGAGCAGTGCGAGGACCTTCCCCTCGATGCGCAGTCGGACATCTACTCGCTCGGGTGCGTGTTCTACGAGATGGTCGCCGGACGACCGCCGTTCCTTGGCGGCTCGCCGATCGACACGCTCGTGAAGCACATGAACGAGGAGCCACGACGACCAAGCGAATTCGCCGAAGGCATTCCGCCGGCGATCGACGAAGTGCTGTTGAAGGCGCTCTCAAAGCACAAGATGGACCGCTACGAATCGGCCACCGAGTTTGGCCAGGTGCTCGCCGCAATCGACGTCTCGGTCGATCCGGACCGCTAGGCACGGCGGCGGCGACGAAGCGTCGCGTTCTGGGTTAGAATGCGCGGCCACCTTGAGTAGGGGGTCCACGTGTCCGCGAGTCGCCCAGTCTTCAGCTACCAGGTTTCGATGCCGCAACCGCACCGGCATCTGCTCGACGTTGTCTTTTCGGCGACGGGTCCGCTCGCCGACGAGGTCGACGTGCGACTCCCCGTGTGGAGCCCCGGCTCGTATCTCGTTCGGGAATACGCGCGACACGTGCAGGACCTCGTCGTGACGTCGCCGGATGGCAAGCCGCTCCCGTTTGAAAAGACGACAAAGAACACGTGGCGAGTGCGCCGCGCATCGGACGGGTTTCGGTTTGCATTTCGATACTTCGCGAACGAGCTGAGCGTGCAGTCGCCGCACCTCGACGACACGCACGGGTTCCTGCACACGCCAGCGTTGTGTCCGTTCGTGGACGGGTACCTTGCCAGCCCATGCGACATCACGATCGTGCCCGAGCCGGGATGGCGCGTCGCCACCGGACTTTCGCCCATACGGGGACGCGCGAATGCGTTTCGCGCGCGGGACTACGACGAACTGGCCGATTCGCCGATCGAATGCGGTCCGTTTCAACAGGCGTCGTTCGTCGCGGGCGGGCGCCGGCACCGCATCGTCGTGTCGGGCGGAGGCGAGTTCGATCTGCGCACGCTCACACGCGACACCAGGCGCATCGTCGAAGAGGAGTTGAAATTCTGGCAGGGCGACCCGCCGTACAAGGACTACACGTTCATTTGCCACGTGTATCCGGGCGCGCGCGGAGGTCTCGAGCACAGAAACTCCACGGTGGTCGCGATGGACAGCCATACGTTCCGTCCGTACGCCAAGTATGTCGAGAACGTGCTGTCGCTGATCGCGCACGAGTACTTTCACACCTGGAACGTGAAGCGGATTCGCCCTGCGTCGCTCGGGCCATTCGACTACTCGCAGGAGAACTACACGCGGCTGCTGTGGGTGTTCGAGGGGATCACGTCGTACTACGACACGCTTCTCGTGCGTCGTGCGGGGCTGGCAACGCCGGCCGCGTATTTCAAGCACGTCGCGACAAACATCGGGAAGCTCCTGCAAACACCGGGGCGGCTCCGCCAGAGCCTCGCCGATGCGTCCTTTGACACGTGGATCAAGTTCTACCGGCAGAACGAACACAGCCCCAACGTGCTCGTCTCGTACTACAACAAGGGCGAGTTGGTCGCCATGCTCCTCGACCTGTACGTTCGCGACCGCACGGACGGCAAGGTGTCGCTCGACGACATCATGCGGTCGCTGTGGAGCCGGCACGAGTCGGACGGCGCGGGAATCGACGAGCAGGGCTTCGAGCGCGTTGCCGCGGAGGTGTCGGGTCTCGACCTGCGCGCATTCTTTCGAAAGGCGGTCCACTCGGCGAGCGAGCTGGACTTTGGCAAGGCCTTTGAGCCGTTCGGCCTGAACTTGGTCACAAAGGCCAAGGGCTCCGATGACGACAACGGCGAGGGACGCACGCCGTTTCTCGGAATCGATACGGAGACGCGCAACGGTCTGGTCGCTCTGAAGACGGTCATGGACGGATCGCCCGCCGATCGTGCGGGACTCAGTCCAGGCGACGTCGTCGTTGCGATCAACGGATTTCGTGTTGCTTCCGACTCGCTCAAGAACCGGTTGCGGCAGTTCGAGCCCGGCCGGAAGGTCGAAGTGACGTTCTTCCGTCGCGACCGACTGCAATCGACCGTCGTGCAGATCCGCGATGCGTTCGAAGTCGAGTATTCCGTCGAGCCGGTCCAGGGCGCGAGCGCGCGTGCGCGCCGTTTGCGCGACGCGTGGCTCGGCGGCTCGGTCGATCCATCCAAAGTCGTTGCCGGCAAACGGAAGGGAAGGTGAGGCGTTGAAGACGAAGAGCGAGCAACTGTTCGAACGAGCACAGCGGTCCATTCCGGGCGGCGTCAACAGTCCAGTGCGGGCGTTCCGGGGAGTCGGAGGAACGCCGGTGTTCATGAAATCGGCGCAGGGAGCGTTTCTCCACGACGCCGACGGGCGCGAGCTGATCGACTACATCGGCAGCTGGGGACCAATGATTCTCGGGCATGCGCATCCTGGCGTCGTCGAGGCGCTCCGCGATGCGCTCGAGCACGGCACATCGTACGGCGCGCCGACCGAGCTCGAGATCCAGCTCGCCGAAGCGATCTGCGCGCGCGTGCCTTCGATGGAGCTTGTCCGGCTGACGAGCTCGGGCACCGAGGCGACGATGAGCGCCATTCGCGTCGCGCGCGGCTTCACGGGCCGGAACAAGCTGGTCAAATTTGAAGGCTGCTACCACGGCCACGGCGATGCCTTGCTCGTGCGCGCGGGCTCGGGCGTTGCGACGCTCGGATTGCCGGACTCGCCCGGCGTCACGCCGGGCGCGGCGGCCGACACGCTCAACGCGCGATTCAACGATCTCGAATCCGTCGAACGGTTGTTTGCAGAGGCGCCAGACGAGATCGCGTGCGTCATCGTCGAACCGGTTGCGGGCAACATGGGCTGCGTACCTCCCGAAAACGGCTTTCTCGCCGGACTGCGTCGAGTCACCGAACAGCACGGCGCCGTCTTGATCTTTGACGAGGTCATGACAGGGTTTCGTGTTGCAAATGGCGGTGCTCAGGCACTTTACGGGATCACGCCGGACATGACGTGCCTGGGCAAGATCATCGGAGGCGGCCTTCCCGTCGGCGCGTTCGGGGGACGACGCGAGATCATGGAACGCGTGGCGCCGCTCGGACCTGTGTACCAGGCGGGAACGTTATCGGGGAATCCGCTCGCCGTGACGGCCGGGCTCGCCACGCTCAGATTGATCGACGAGCTCGACGTCTATCCCTTGGTCGAACGCGCGGCGGCGCGGCTTGCCATCGGTCTGGCCGAGTTGGCTGCCGCGGCGGACATTCCCACCGTGTCGAACCGCGTCGGCTCGATGATGACGATGTTCTTCCACGACGGTCCCGTCGTGCGGGACTGGCAGACGGCATCCCGATCGGACACGACCCGCTATGCGGCGTTCTTCCACCAGATGCTGGACCGTGGGGTCTACCTCGCACCATCCCAGTACGAGGCGGCGTTCGTCAGCCTCGCGCACACCGACGACATCGTGGATCGGACGCTCTCTGCCGCGTCGGAGGCCTTTGCGGCCATTCGCTTGTAAGACGCGCTAAGTCGTTCACGGCGTTGACACGCGCCGGGGCGAACTGTATCTTACCCATTTGCGTTTTTCGGATTCGAAGAGCGCCCGGGTGTTCTATGTTCGAGACTTTGTCTGACAAGCTGCGTGACGTTCTCAAGGGCCTCAGGGGCGAGAGCCGCCTGACCGAGGAGAATATCGATGGCGCGATGCGCAATGTGCGGATCGCGCTGCTCGAGGCGGACGTCAACTATCAGGTCGTAAAGCAGTTCATCGACCGCGCAAAGGCAAAGGCGCTCGGGACCGAGGTCGTCGGCTCGCTCAAGCCGGACCAGGTGCTCTACAAGGTCGTCTACGACGAGATGACCGAGATGCTCGGCGGCGCGTCGTCCAGGATCGTCTTCAACAAGCGCGGCCTGAACGTCGTGATGATGGTCGGGCTGCAGGGCTCGGGCAAGACGACGTCTACGGGCAAGCTCGCAAAATGGCTGTCCGAGAACGAGCGCCGCAACCCGCTGCTTGTGTCCGTGGACGTGTATCGGCCAGCGGCACGCAACCAGCTCAAGGTCATCGGCGACGCCATCGGCCGCCGCGTGTTCGAGCCGGAAGGCGTCGAAGATCCGATGTCGATCGTTCGGCTTGCGGTCAAGGAGGCCGAGCTGACCGGGTTCGACACTCTGATGATCGATACGGCCGGCCGCCTGCACGTTGACGACGAGTTGATGACCGAACTCGAGCGGATCAAGGCAGAGACGCATCCCGTCGAGATCCTGTTCGTCGCCGACGCGATGACGGGTCAGGATGCCGTGAAGAGCGCCAAGGAGTTTCACGACCGGATTGGCGTCACGGGTGTCGTCCTCACCAAGATGGACGGCGACGCGCGCGGCGGCGCCGCGATCTCCATCAAGGAGGTCACCGGCCAGCCGATCAAGTTCATCGGCGTGGGCGAAAAGTACGACGCGCTCGAGCCGTTCTATCCGGACCGCATCGCGCAGCGCATCCTCGGCATGGGCGACGTGCTGTCGCTCGTCGAGAAGGTCCAGTCCGAGGTCGACGAGAAGGAGGCCGCGAGGCTTCAGAAAAAGCTCGTCGAGGACAAGTTCACGCTCGAGGACTTTCGCGACCAGCTCAAGCAGGTCAAGCGTCTCGGGTCTCTCGACAGCCTGATCGGCATGCTCCCGACGGGGCTCTTTGGCGGAATGCGCGTGACGCCCGAGATGAGCTCCGAGATGGAAGGCAAGTTCAAGAAGACCGAGGCGATCATCAGTTCGATGACGCAGGTCGAGCGCCGAAACCACAAGGTGCTCGACGGCAGCCGGCGCAAGCGGATCGCGCGCGGCAGCGGGACTTCGGTTCAGGAAGTGAACGAGATGATCCGCGAATACGAAGAGATGCGGCGTATGATGCGGATGGTGACATCCGGCGGTCTCGGCGCACTTGGCGGAATGATGGGTGGCCGCGCAGCTGGAGCGCTCGGCGGAATGAAGCCGAAGCGCAAGGTGAAGAAGAAGAAAAAGGGGCGCAAGTAGTGCGCTGGAGGTGAATTCTTGCTTTCGATTCGAATGACCCGTTTGGGCGCAAAGAAGCGTCCGTTCTACAGAATTATCGTGACGGAGCGCGACGCGAAGCGCGATGGCCGATTCGTCGAGATCGTGGGACACTACGATCCGATCGCGACGCCGCCCGTTATCAAGATTGACCGCGACCGTTACGATTACTGGATGTCA
Source organism: Blastocatellia bacterium (assembly GCA_044224215.1). GTDB lineage: Bacteria > Acidobacteriota > Blastocatellia > UBA7656 > JADIYM01 > DAOMFM01. Next base: position 28,712 of record JBGAKX010000016.1, on the reverse strand, counting down.
AAGGGCGCCAAGCCGACCGACACGGTTCGCCGTTGCCTGAAGACTCAGGAGAAGGCAGCGCGGGCCACGGCCTAGCGTTGCGTGGACGTTTCGCGCGTCTGTTCTTCATGATTCCGCGGAAATTCCGAACTGCTGACCAGATCCATTGCTCATTCGATGCTGCACACGTTGATCGACTGGAGGTGACATATGGATGACGGCGGATCAATGCGAGAGCTGATAGAGATTGTTGCAAAGGCCCTTGTCGATTTTCCTGACCAGGTTGTGGTGAGCGAAGTAGAAGGGCAGCAGACGACCGTCCTCGAACTGCGGGTCGCACCCGCAGATCTCGGGAAGGTCATTGGCAAGCAGGGCAGGACGGCGCGTGCCGTCCGGACGATCCTCGGCGCGGCAGGTATGAAGCTGCGCAAGCGGTTCGTTCTTGAGATCCTTGAATAACTGAATCTCGGGCAGATGGCTGAGAAGGACGGCGGCATCGCAATCGCGCGCATCACGCGCGCCTTTGGCATTCGGGGCGAAGTGACGGCAGAGATCCTCACGGACTTCCCCGAACGCTTTGACGACGTCACGTCGGTATCGCTCAGACGACCAGGTCACGAGCGGACGGCCGAGCTCGAGCGTCACAGGTTCCACAAGGGCCGCGTGCTGCTCAAGTTCGCCGGAATCGACACGATGAACGATGCCGAGACACTTGTCGGTCTGACCGTCGAAGTGCCGGCCGACGAACTTCACCAGCTTCCGGACGACGGTGATCAGTACTACGACTTTGACCTGATCGGCTGCGCGGTCACATCGGTCGACGGCGAGTCGATCGGGATCGTCGAATCGGTGGTCCGTGGCGGAGCGGGCGAGTTGCTCTTGGTGCGGAGGTCGTCGGGCAAGGAAGTGCTGGTTCCGTTCGTGGACGGCATCTGTGTCGACGTTGACACGATCGCCAAGCGCATCACGGTGGATCTGCCCGTCGGGCTTCTCGATTTGTGATGGATAGCGGACGGGTTGCATGCGTTTTGACATCGTCACGATCTTTCCGGACTTCTTTGACGGACCGTTTGCGCACGGCATCGTCCGGCGCGCCCGCGATGCGCGGATCGCGGATGTCGAGGTGCACGACCTCAGACGATGGACGAGCGACAAGCACCACGTGGTCGACGATCGGCCGTTCGGCGGCGGCGCAGGAATGGTGCTCAAGCCGGAGCCGCTGGTTGCAGCGGTCGAAGCGTTGAAGCAGGACAGGGATTCAGGATCCTCGGTGGTCGTACTGACGACACCGCAGGGCAAGCTCTTTGATCAACGAGTGGCAGAAGCGTTGGCGGCCTGTGAACAGGTCGTCGTGCTCTGCGGCAGATACGAGGGAATCGACGAACGTGTCGTCGAATCCGTCGTCGACGAGGAGTACTCGATCGGCGACGTCGTACTGTCCGGAGGCGAACTGGCTGCGTGCGTTATGGTGGATGCCGTCATCCGCCTGTTGCCGGGAGCGCTCGGCTGCGATCAGTCGGCGATCGAGGACTCGTTCTCGGGGGGCGGGGGATTGCTTGACTGTCCGCACTACACGCGGCCGGCCGAGTTTCGCGGAATGAAGGTTCCCGAGGTGCTCCTTGGAGGCAATCACTCCGAGATTGCACGATGGCGGCGGCAGGCCGCACTCAGACGAACGTATGAGCGCAGACCGGATCTTCTGGACCGGTCGCGGTTAACGGAAGAAGACAGAGATTTTCTGGACGAATTGAATGCGAATTCGAGAAGGTGAGTAGAGACATGACTATCATTGAGACTATCGAGAACAACCAGCTGAGGTCGGATGTACCGGATTTCGAGCCGGGGGACACGGTGCGTGTCCACGTCCGGATCAAGGAAGGCGACAAGGAACGGCTGCAGGCATTTGAGGGTGTCGTCATCGCGCGCAAGCACGGCGGCGTCCGCGAGACCATCACGGTCCGGAAGACGAGCTTTGGCATCGGTGTCGAGCGGATCTTCCCGCTGCACGCGACGATCGTCGATCACATCGACGTCGTGAAGCGCGGCCGGGTCCGCAGGGCCAAGCTGTACTACCTCCGCAACCTGCGCGGCAAGGCGGCGCGAATCCGCGAGAAGGACACGCGCGCGCAGCACGCGCGACAGGCGGCGGCTGCAGCGGCAGACGACAAGTAGACCTCCGACAATCGCAGCACGGCGCCGCTCGCGGCCCCGCGATTCGCGACACGAAGCAGACGCGCACGGCAGCGAGATTGCCGCGTGCGTCTGCTTCTTCGCGTCTGCTCCCACGATCGCAACAGGCCGGCTTGACAAGCCATGGCCCGTCACATAGATATTGACCGCATTCCCGACGAGCCTCATCCGCCCCGGACGAGCTCGTGCACGCGGTGGTCAACGCAACCGGCTGCGATGACATCACACGATTCGTCGAATGTACTTCGGCAGGCGGTGCGCCGGAGGAGGATAGTCGGATGTCACAAGCGAACAACAGGAAGAGGGTTGATCTCGATCCGGAGCGAAAGAGCCCCCGCGCTCAGGAGTTTGAAGAGAAGCTTGCGCGTCGAATCGTCGGCCAGGAGCGCGCCGTTCGACGGATCTCGGGTCTCTATCAGATCTACCTGGCGAACATGCAGAACCCCGGCCGTCCCATCGGCACGTTTCTGTTCCTCGGGCCGACGGGCTCGGGCAAGACGCGCGTCGTCGAGGCGGCCGCCGAGGTGCTGTTCGGCGACGCAAACGCCGTGGTCAAGATCGATTGTGCCGAGTTCCAGCATTCGCACGAGATCGCAAAGCTGATCGGTTCGCCTCCCGGGTATCTCGGTCATCGCGAGACGTCGCCGATGCTCACGCAGGAGAACCTCGATCGCTACCACACGGATCAGGACCACCTGACGTTCGTGCTGTTCGACGAAATCGAAAAGGCGTCGGACGCGCTGTGGCAGCTTCTGCTGGGCATTCTCGACAAGGCAACGCTGACGCTCGGCGACAACCGGCGCGTGGATTTCTCGCGGACCATGATCTTTATGACGTCGAATCTCGGCGCCAAGGAGATGAGCGAGCTCATCACCGGTTCCATCGGATTTGCGCCTGCGCAAGGCGGACCGCGCGGAGATACCGAGGTGGATCAGAAGATCTACCGGACGGCGCTCGAGGCGGCCCGCCGAAAGTTCTCGCCGGAGTTCATGAACCGCATCGACAAGGTCGTCGTGTTCCGATCGCTGCGCGAGGTGCACCTGAAGGCGATCCTTGACCTCGAGCTCGGCAAGGTGCAGGACCGGATCATGCAGTCGGCAGGCTCCAAGTTCGTGTTCCAGTGTTCGGACTCGGCGAAGCAGCTTCTGCTCGACGAGGGCATCGATTTCAAGTACGGCGCGCGGCACCTCAAGCGCGCGATCGAGCGCTTCCTCGTCTATCCACTGTCGAACCTTGTTGCGACGGAGCAGGTCGCAACGGGCGATCTCGTCGTCGTCGATCGCGAGACCGAATCGGGCAGGCTGACGTTTGTGAAGGAAGAGGGCGGCGCGCTCGTCGGCTCGCTCGCAGACCAGTACGGCGAGCACTTCAACGTCGGGCGCTCCGAGGCCGCTGGCGCAACGGGAGCGACGACGGCTCCGCTCACCGGCGAGTAATCGTCATCGCCGGGGCTCGTCGCCACTGGCACGAGCCCTGGCGGTCACTTCGAAGGCGCCTGGTAGCCGGTGCGGGCCCTGAGCTTCAGGCCGGGCCGCGCCGTCGTGACGCCGATCTTGCGCCACGTCCCGTCGTGGTGCGTATTCGACGGCGCGTATCCGATCGTGTACTGGTTTGTCAGTTCGTCGATGATGCTCGCAAACGCGTCGTTGAGATCCTGCCCGCCCTTTGACGCATAGAACCTGCCACCGGACCGTTCGGCAAAGCCCCGCAGGATTCCCCGCGCGCGAAGCTCCTCCTGCGACGACAGCGCGTGCGTGGCGCCGATCGGGGCAAGGTCGACGCTGTACACGCTGACACCCGCGGCAAGGGCAAGACGCAGCGCATTGTCGTAGGACGACGCGCTTCCGAAGTCAGCGCCGTCGGAGATCAGCAGCAGCGCACGTCGCGGTTCGGCGCGGGTCGCGAGCGAGCCCGAAGCAGCGGCGACGCAGTCGTACATCTTGGTGATGCCCTCGGCCGTTGAATCCCACAGCCCGTCCGACAGGTCGCGACCACCGGGCGTAAAGTCCTGAAGCAGATGGACATCCGATCCAAACAGATAGACGGCAACGCGATCGTCCGGACGCGCATGATCCATGAAGCGGGCAGCCGCGACGCGCGCCAGTTGAAGCTTGCGCTCCATGCTGCCGCTCCGATCGAGGAGAATCGCCGCAGCGAACGGCGTCCGCTCGGCGCCAAAGAACTCGATCTTCTGCGGCACGCCGTCCTCGGTCACCTCAAAGTCGGAGGCTGTCAAACCGGAAACGAACCCCGATCCTGACGACGCGACGACGTTGACGAGCACGATCTCGGTACCAATGGTGAGTTCCGGTGGTGTGTCCTGTTGCGGAGGTTGCGAAGCCGACCCGGACGCCGAAAGGCACCACGCCGCAGCGAGCGCGATTCCGGGAATGAGCAATCGTCGCGCGCGCATCAGTCGATTCCCCGCAGGTGTCTGAGAAGATCCACCAGGTACACGATCTCGCCAGCGAGAACGATCACCCGGGCGTTGACTTCGTACCGCGTCGAGCGATGGAGCTCCTCCGTCAGCGCGCGTCCGCGCTCGAGCAGTGCCCTCGCCGCGTCGGTCTGCAGCGCCGGCGGATTCTCCATCTGCGGATCTCCCGATCCGCCAAGCTGCGATCTGACCTTGCGCGCGAGTTTCCGCAGCCGGTCGAACGTCTTGGGCGACGGATCGGAGTGGCTGGTGCCGTTGCCCAGCTGCTTCGCGATGTCGTCGGCGAGATGAACGATCTCGTCGGCGTTGTCGCAGATCTCGCCGTAGTCGGCCTCGGCGCGCGACGCGCGCAACTTGTAATCGAGCTTTGGATCGCCCGTTTGCGATTCGTCCGTGACCCGTTGCGATGCCGCCCGCGCAGACGCGCACGTCAACAAAGCAACCGCAAGCATGAGGCACGGCAACCGCAAATGATTCATTGAGAGTTGGCCCTCGGACCGGATGGCGAATTCATCATTACCACGGCCTTTGCCTGCCTCGCAATCTGCCGTAAGAAGTTCTCAGGCATCGACATGCAAAATCTCCTGTGGTATTTGTTTTGACGAGAGAGCCTGACGTTCACACTTTGGACTGTGTAAGCACTCGGAACGCCTATGAGTTTGGCCGTGATCCTCGTCATCGTCGTCGCATTGGCTGTTCTGCTTGCGGTGATTGGCGTCATTCTTATTCTTGCGAAGAAGAGCAAGCAGGCCAGCGCTGCGCCAGGTCCGCCTCCGCCGATGAGTGCGGGACCTGCTCCGTACATCCCCCAGGAAGTCGCTCCGCCGCCGGCCCCAATGCCGATGCCGGATCAATGGGCGACCGCGCCGAACGTTGCGCCGGCGATCGCGCCGGCTGCGCCGGAACCTCCGGCCGCGCCACAGTGGCCGAATGTTCCGATGCAGGCGCCAGCGCCGCAGTGGGGCGGTGAGCCGGCGCCGCAGCAGCAGTGGAATCCTGCGCCATCGCCCGCGCCGCCAGCTCCCGAGTCTGAACCGCAGGTGAATCGCGCGTCGTATTCGACGTCGCCGAGCACTCCTGCGAGCGAACCGCTTCCGAGTCCGGAGCTCTTCATGACGACGCCGAGCGCGCCGCGGAAGACCTCTGCGATTTCGCCGGCTCAACTGCGCGCGGACGACGGCTCGGTGATTTATCTCGATCGGGTGATGCTGCGCGTTGGCCGGCACCCCGAATGCGACATCGTGATCCCGACGCCGGGCACGTCGCGGCAGCACGCCGAATTCGAGTTCCGCGATGGCGGCTGGATTGTCACGGACCTCAACAGCGGAAACGGCACGTTCGTGAATGGGGTGCGCATCCGGACCCACCAGCTCGCGACGGGCGACGAGGTGCGCATCGACCAGACGAAGTTCAGGTTCGGGGCAGGCGCGTAGACGGTTACGGGCGCTGGAGCGATCAGGCAGTTGATGTCGGTCGGGTTCGCGGAATACGCGGTGGATGAGCGTGCCGTGAACCGAAACGGAACGTAGCGCGTCGATTCGTCAGGTCTGACCATGGTGTTGCCCGTTCTTCTGATCGCGCTCCTGCTCGTGCTCGGCGCAGCCGTCGCGGTGTATTCGGTGCGGGCCGATAGGGCTCGCAAGACGGCCGCGATCGTCGAGGTGGACCGGCTGTATCTAGCGGGCCGCTTTCGCGAGTCCGCCGACCGTGCGATCTCGGCGCTGTCGTCGATCCAGGATCCGGCCGCGTGCCTCAGGTTGCGGTGTCGTCTGGCTAGGGCGCTGGTGGCGCTCGAGGAGTACGCGTCGGCGTGCACGTTGTGCGACGACGCCGCCGAAGCGGCTCCGGACGACGCGGGTCGGGCCGAGGCCGAGATCGAGCATGCACGCTGTCTCGCACTGATGGGTGAGTTCGACGCGTCCTTGCAGATGCTGTCCCGGATCGACGCGGGAGCGCTCGGCGATGCGTCCCGGACGCAGCTCGAGCTCGTGGCGACCGATGTCGCGCTGTCGCGGCTTCGCTTCGGAGATGCAGAGCGATCGCTCGCCGCGGCGTTTGCGTCGGCCGAGTCGGGCACGACGGCCGAGGAGGCGGCGCTCGGACACGCCAGGCTGCAATACCTGAAGGGGAACTTCACGCAGGCGGCCGCCGAGGTCAATCGCGTGCTGGAGCACCTGCGCGGAGACGACCTGCAGGCGCAGGCACTGCTCGTGCTTGCGCGCATCCTCCTCGATCAGGAGCGGCCGGATCCGGTCGCGGCCGAACGCTCGATCTCTCGGGCGCTCGTGATTGCGCGGTATCCCGGCCTGCGCGCAATCCTGACGGCGTGCGACGCCGTGTTGAGCGCGCACTTTGGCAACACGGACGACGCGATGAAATCGATCCGAACCGCACCTGGGCTCACGCTGTCGAAGCGGTTCGCATCCGAGGCGTTCTGCCTCACGGGCGATGCGCTGCGACAGCTTGGCAGGTTCGTCGAGGCGAGATCGCAGTACCAGCGCGCGCTCGGTGTCGACTCAGGATCGCTCGAGGCGTTGTGGGGGCTCGGGCGGTGCGCACAGATGACCGGACTCTTCGAAGTCGCCGAATCCTATTTCCAGCTCTGTGTCGAGGCCGCGCCCGAACACTTTCTGGGCCGCCGTTCCGAAGATGCGATCGAAACGTAAACAGCCGTTTACATTGCAATGATGTTGTAAGCGAATCGTACGTTTTCGCGTTAATCGTAAAGACCCGGAACACTCGAGGCGTGGCTGCCAGCGATGTGGCTGCGCGATAATGCATCCAACGACGCCTGTCGGGAGGAGACACCGTGCTCAGAGTTACGAAGCCTCTGTTGAGCCTGCTTATCGTGGTCGTCGTTACGGGCGGCGTGCCGTCATCCGGGCGTGCCCAGGCGGCCGAGGCCGAGACGCCCAAGGAAGTTCGTACCGGTATCGAGTTGATTCGCCGAGGCAGGTACGACGAGGCCGTCGATCGCTTCCAGGTGGCGATCGAGAAGTCGCCGCAATCGCGCGCGGCTCGGCTTGGTCTGTCGTGGGCTTACCTCAAGCAACGCCAGTTCCCGCCGTCGGTCGAACAGGCGCTGAAGGTGCTCGAATCGGATCCCGAGAATGCGCGCGCACACGCGTTGATCGGCGCGGCGCTCATGCGCGTGGGGGTGCTGCCCGAGGCGACGGTTGCGTTCCAGCGGGCCTTGAAGTCCGACCCGAACGAGCCGCTCGCCCTTGCCGGAGTCGCCGAGTTGGACATGTACGCCGGGGACCTTCGCCTGAGTGTTCAACACGCGCAGAGCGCCGTGTCGCGTTCGCCGCGCGAGCCGGACTTTCTGTATCTTCTGGGGCAGTCTGCCGCGCGCCAGGAGCGGTTCGACGTCGCGGCCGACGCCTACGACAGGTACCTGAGTGTCGCGCCCGACGTCGACAGCGATCGAAGGGCACGCATACGCGGCTTGGTGCAGCTGTACCGGCGCCTGAGCGGTCGAAACCTCTACCTTGTCGGCGGAAACCGCACGGTGGACGTGCCGATTTCGCTGACCGACTCGCGGCTGCCGGTCATCGACGTGATGGTCAACGGGAAGGGTCCATTCCATTTCGTGATCGACTCGGGCGCGGGATTCGTCGTCGTGTCGGAGGAGATCGCACGCAAGCTCAAGATCCGCCCTGTTGCGGCCGGTGGAACGTCGCGCGGCGTGAGCGGCACAGGCCGGTTCAACATCGTCTATGGCGTGATCGACCGTCTCGAAATCGGCACCGTCTCGGTCGAGAGCATACCGACGTACATCCGGAAGGTCCTGGATCCCGGCAAGCAGCACATCGACGGCTATGTCGGTCTGTCCGTGCTGTCCAACTTTAAGGTCTCGGTCGACTACGAGCACCGGGTACTCGAGATGAGGCCCAAGGACGCCGTGTTCGAACCCATCGGCGAAGATGACGTCGTCGTGCCGTACCGGATGACGAATGGCGGTATGATGAGTATCTCGGTCGACATCGGGAAAGAGGTGCCACTGAACTTCATCGTGGATACGGGAGCGTCATCAACCGTCGTCTCGAGACGCGCGTTCGACAAGTTCGACCTCGCCGCAAAGCAGCACAAGGGGGTAGGTGTGCGCGTCGTCGGCGCCGGCGGTGTGACCGAGAACGCTCCGGTGATCGTGCTGGACAAACTCATGATCAACGGGTCGCCGAATGTGCAGGAGTTCGTGCGTGCGATCGTGCTCGACCTGGATCCGATCAACGAGACCGCGGGATTCGAACAGGGCGGCATCATCGGCAGTGACCTGCTGCGGCTCTACAGGGTCGAATTCGACTTTGACCGCGGCACGGTGGTACTACGGCCGAACTCGCGCCGTGCAGAGTCCGCTCCTGTCACTCACGTTCCAGAGGCTGTCCATTGAGCCAGCCCCGCAAGATACGGTCGGCCAAGAAGTCGATCTATCTCGAGACGTCGGTGATCGGGGCCTACCTCGACAACGACGAGCCGTTTCGACGCGACCTGACGATCAGGTGGTGGGAGCACGAGCTGACGTCGTTCGAGCCGTTCGTGTCGCTGCTCGTGCAGCGTGAGCTCGAACGGATGGCGACCGCGCGTCGTGCGTCCTACCTCAAGCTGATCGACAGCCTTCCGTTGCTCGAGATTGCCGACGAAGCGGCGATACTCGCGGAGGGCTACATCACACGCGGCATCTTTCACCGCAAGTACATCGCGGATGCGCTCCACGTTGCGCTGGCTTCGTACCACAAGATAGACTTCCTCGTGACGTGGAACTTCGGTTTCGTTGCGAATGTGCACAGGCAGGCGAGGGTGCGACTCTTCAACACAGCGGCCGGGTTCTTCGTTCCGAGCATTGTCACGCCGGAGTTCCTGGTCAGCCCGGATGTATAGAAAGCCGCGATTTCTCGAAGAACTTCACGCCATTCGCGAAGAGATGTCGCGCGAGTGCGACTATGACGTGGACCTGTTTGCCGAGATGGTGCGCAGCGGCAAGAAACCGAGCGTCGGTCCCGTGCGGAACATTCGCGGACGACGCGTTCGAACACCGGCGCCGGGGACACAGGCCCCGTCGACCTCTGGGGGTCACGGCGATGTCAAGAAGTAAGGCCCTGCTCGCATGCGTGCTGACGCTCGGGACGTGCGCCGCGCCCGTGTGCGCGATGCAGGCACAGGCGCCGGCGCCCGTGGGCGTGCGTGCGCAGGATGGCGGCAAGTTCCTCGTGCTCGACGTGCCGGGGATCGTCGAGCAGGTCAACGAATCGGTGGTGAGCATCGACGTGGCCGGCGATGGCGAGCGGGGTCGCGCGAGCGGGATCATCCTCGACAAGACCGGACTCATCGTCACGAATTTTCACGTCATATCGGTTGGCGATCAGGAAGGCCTCATGGTGCAGCGGCCCGCGGGTCCGCCGCGTCTCGCGACATCGATCACCGTCTATCTCCCGGACGGTCGCTCACTTGCAGCGAGCGTGAAGGGATTCGACGCCGCGACCGACATTGCGGTCCTGTCCGTGTCGCCTGGCACCCAGCCGCTTCCCGAGGCGCGTCTCGGGGACTCGGACAAGCTGCGGGTCGGCGAGTGGGTCGTCGCGATCGGCAATCCGCTCGGTCTCGACCATACGGTCACGCTCGGCATCATCAGCGGCAAGGGGCGCGTCGGCTTTGGCGGACAGTACGACGACTACCTGCAGACGGACGCGGCGGTGAATCCCGGCAATTCGGGGGGACCGCTCGTCAACTCGCGCGGCGAGATCATCGGCATCAACACGCTGATCATCGCGCCCGAAAAGGCATCGGGTCTGAGCTTCGCCATTCCCATAAATCTCGTGCGCGAGATCGTTCCCGAATTGATCGCGCAGGGGCGTGTTGCGCGCGGCTACCTTGGCATCGAGTCGGACGACACGACGCCGCAGACGCGCAATCAGCTCAGCCTGCCGCCCGACCGCAGCGGCATCATCGTCAGCAAGGTCGAGCGCGGGACGCCGGCCGCCAAGGCGGGATTGCGGCAAGGGGACTTCATCGTGATGCTCGACAAGGTCCCGGTCGTGAACAAGTCCCAGTTCAACCGGATCGTAACGCGCAAGGCTCCCGGATCGAAGGTCGAGATCACGTTCCTGCGCGGCGGCAAGGAGTACAGCATCCAGGCCGAGGTCGCGGCGCGCTCGGACGCCTGACCGCGGTGCGCTAGGCGCGCGTGTGTTCGGCGCGCGCGCGTCGACGGCGGATCGCGCCGCGTATCCGGCGCTTCCTGCGCTCCCGAACCTCGATGTGGTCGCGGATCTTCCCATAGAACCTGCGGAAGTAGTCGACCATCGACCACACCGCCGAGAAGACCACGATCCACAGCATGAACCGCCCGGCGGCGAAGACGAGAATCCGCGCGGTGTCCGCGTTCAGCGCGTCGCGCGAGACGGAGATCGCCGAGACGGTCGAGATCGCGGTCGTCAACGTTGCAAAACTCTCGACGATGTCGAATGGCGGCGCGATCGCGACGGCATCGCCCGACACGGTCGTTCGGCTCCCGAGGATCAGCAGCGTGATGGCGACCACCTGCGTGAGCATCTTGAACTTGCCCATCCTCGACGCCGAGATCGCGAAGCCTTCGGCGGCGGCGATCGACCGCAGACCCGAGACGGCAAATTCGCGCCCGATGATGATGGCCACAGCCCAGGCCGGCGCGAGCCTGGCTTCGACGAGCGTGATAAACGCCGCTGAAATCAACAACTTATCGGCAATAGGATCGAGCAGGATTCCGAGTGTCGAGACCTGTCCTCGCAACCGCGCGAGGTAACCGTCCAGCCAGTCGGTCACGCTGGCGACGAGGAACAGACCGACGCCGAGTATCTGCTGAGGAACACCCGACCACTGGCTTGGCAGCTTCGTCAGAAGAACAGCCACGATGAGCGGCACGAGGAATATCCTGGTGAGCGTCAGGGCGTTCGGGAGGTTCACACTCCGCATTTCACCATAAAGGTGTTGCGGCGACAAACCGAAGTCATGCGAGGCAGGGCGTCGGCAGCGCGTCCGGCCGATGGGCGCCGGATTGACACTGTGCGAACATCCCCTGTAGGCTAAATCGGTTACCCGTATTGGGGGTGACAGGTTTCGACGAAGGTATTCGGAGGCGATTGATGCGTGCCGCGGACCATGCGCCGCGTAATAAGTATGGAAACCTAAACGCAAACTCACAGTTTGCCCTCGCGGCCTAAGAGTCGCGACGTTTCGCCCCGCATCGCCTGTGTGCGGGAACGAAACGTCACTTAAGCAGGCTAGCGTGAGGGCCCCCGCCCGGGGACCCAGATCGCGAAATCAATCCGGGCTAGCCCGTTTCGATGCTTGTCGCTTCCACTGTTGAAGCGGGCGAAACAAAAAAGGAAGCGGACACGCACGTAGAGGCATTCGCTAAAGGCTTTCGGACGCCAGTTCAATTCTGGCCACCTCCACTCAAGTCGGTGGGGCGGAACGGGTCACACGACGCGTTCCGCCCCGTCGCATGACGGACAAATCTGGGTTCGGATCGGCATACGCGTACGAGCATGAAAGAGTCTCCGATCGGGGTATTCGATTCGGGCGTCGGCGGTTTGACGGTGGTTCGCTCGCTGCGTGAGCGGCTGCCGGACGAAGCCGTAGCCTATCTGGGCGACACGGCCCGCATACCGTATGGAACGCGATCGCCGGCGACCATCGAGCGATACGCCGTGCAGAACGCGCGGTTCCTCGAGTCGCTCAATATCAAGATGCTCGTGATCGCCTGCAACACGGCATCCGCTCTGGCATTGCCCCGGCTGCGCGAGCTCAAGCCCGATTTGCCGACGGTAGGCGTGATTCAACCAGGCGCAAAACAGGCTGTCCGCGCGTCGGCGACCGGGCGCATCGGCGTCATCGGCACCGAGGCGACGATCGCGAGCGGCGCATACACTGCCGCAATCCACGAGCTCAATCCGGAGGCGACGGTCACATCGCGCGCATGCCCGCTCTTTGTGGCACTCGCCGAAGAGGGTTGGACGAATCATCGTGCCGCGACGGAGTTGATCGCAGAGACGTATCTCACTCCGTTCCGCGAGGCAGAGATCGATACGCTCGTTCTTGGCTGCACGCACTACCCGATCCTTCGCGAGGTCATCGGATCGGTTGTCGGTCCGGACGTCGTGTTGATCGACTCGGGACACGCCGTCGCAGAAGAGGTCGCCACCGTGCTCGCCTCGGAATCGCTGCTCAACGAGGAACGGCCCGGCGCCGCATCCCATTTCTATGTCACGGACGCCGCGTCGCGGTTCCGCCGTGTTGCCGAACTCTTTCTGGGTCAACCGCTCGAGCGGTTCGAGACCGTCGAGATCTGAGGATCGATACAGTGGACATCAAACGACACAAGGGCCGCGCCGCGGATGCTCTCAGGCCGATTCGAATTACGACCAACTTCACAAAGTACGCCGAGGGCTCCGTGCTGATCGAGCTGGGCGAGACGCGTGTCCTCTGCACGGCGAGCGTCGAGGAACGTGTGCCGCCGTTTCTCAGAAACCAGGGAAAGGGTTGGGTGACGGCCGAGTACGCGATGCTTCCGCGCGCGACCGACACGCGCACGCCACGCGAGTCGGGCCGCGGCGGCCCGTCGGGGCGCACGCAGGAGATACAGCGACTGATCGGCAGGAGCCTGCGAGCCGTCACGGCCATGAACCGGCTCGGTGAGCGAACCATCACCGTCGACTGCGATGTGCTGCAGGCGGACGGGGGCACGCGCACCGCATCGATCAGCGGCGGCTTTGTGGCGATGGCGCTCGCGATGCAGAAGTTGAAAGAGGAGGGGAAGCTGAGCGTTGTCCCCCTGTCCGACTATGTCGCGGCAATCAGTGTTGGTATGGTCGGAGGCAATGCACTGCTCGATCTCGACTACAGCGAAGATTCGCGAGCCGATGTCGACATGAATATCGTACGGACTGGAGCAGGGTTCTTCATCGAGATTCAGGGAACCGCGGAGACGGGACCGTTTTCTCAAGCGCAGATGACACGAATGCTTGAACTTGCGAGTACCGGCGTTGAACAGATGGTTGCGGCGCAGGCCGAGGCACTCGGTGAATTCGGGGCAACCATCGGGCTGGCTGGGCTCATCAAGAGGGGATAGCACCATGAAGCACTTGCGTACAGTCCACGTGACCCTACTTCTGTTGATTGCCGCGTGCATTCCCGCACTCGCGCAGACGCCTGACGATTACTCGCTCTCGCTCGCAACCGGATGGGAACTGTCCGCGTATACGGACGGCGCAAAGGTCGAGCGCGTCGAATACATCTATGGCGACCGGTCCGCCGGGCTGCTGAAGGTGAAGCGCGTGCGGCTCGATTCGGGCGAGACGCTTGACGCATACGTCGACCGCGACACGGCCGTCACGTTGCGGTTTCTTCCCGGGTTCGTCCAGGGACGCCAGGAGCGTTTCGCCGGCGGAGCGATGGCCGGAATGCTCGTGCAGTTCGACTTCACCAAGGGCGGGAAGCCGATGCTCGGCCGGTACTACTACCTTGCCGGGGCCGACAATTCGTCCATATGGGTTCTGCAATTCACTGGCGATCGGTCCGTGCTCGGCCAGGCCCGGAACATCACGGACCAGATGGCCCGGTCGTTCCGCGAGCGATAGCGGATCGGACTTAAAGACCGGCCGCAGATGAACGCAGATTTGGCGAATCTCCGCTGATCTGCAATGTCTGGGACCAGAACGGAGTCCTCTCAGGCCCAGTACCGCCACCGGTAGGTGGCGGGTCCCACGAGACGACGCCGGCTTTCGTTGATCTGCGGTTAGACAAACGCGAGGTTCCGTCGCACGAGCGGGTGACGGAAGTAACGTGCGGCCCGCACGACGTCGAGCCCGATCTGCTGGCGCAATACATCGAGCGACGGGAACTGCCGCTCGCTGCGGACCCGATGGAGAAACCGCACGCGGATCGTCTCGCCGTACAGTGATCGGTCGAAGTCGAGAATGTGCGCCTCGACCGTCACGAGATCGTCGGCGCCCACCGTCGGCCTGAACCCCACGTTCGTCACGCTGCGATGCCACACGCCGCCCGTGAGCGTTGCCGTGACGTACACGCCCGGTCCCGGGAGCACGCGGTTATGCGGCTGAATGTTCGCCGTTGGAAATCCGAGCACCTCGCGGCCAAGCTTGCGGCCTTCGATCACGCGACCCTCGAGCCCGTAAGGCCGGCCGAGCATGCGGCGCGCGAGATTCACCCGGCCAACGCTGAGCGCGCGCCGCGCCGCCGTGGAACTGATGCGTTGGCCACGCAGTTCCACCTCTGCGACCTCGTCCGCCACAAACCCGTGGCTGTCGCTCAAGCTGCGCAACAGCTCGATGTTGCCGCCGCGTCCGCGGCCGAACGCAAAGCCCTTCCCGAGGAGTATCGAGCGCGCATCCAGCCGCTCCACGAGATGCGTCGTGACAAACTCCTCGGCGGGAATCGACGCAAGCTCGCGCGTGAATTCGAGGGCGACGACCTGTTCGATCCCGAGAAACCGCATTCCCTCGAGGCGCTGCTCGAAGGTCTGCAGCAGCGGCGGCGCGGACTCGGGGTGAAGAATCGATCGCGGGTGCGGATCGAACGTGACAACTGTCGGGACCGTCCCGGTTGCTGCGGCGCGCGCGACCACCGTGCGCATGATCGCCTGGTGCCCGAGATGCAGTCCGTCAAACACGCCGAGCGTCACCGTGGTCGGGCGGACGATCTGCGGATCGTCGGTTCGACGAACCACGATCACGCGGCCACCTCGAGCACGAGACCGTCGAACGCGAGCTCCACGCCATCGGGGAGCTGGCGGCTCACGGTTTCGTGCGAGACTTCGTGGTTCATGTGCGTGAGATACGCACGCCGGGGCGCGATGCGCTCGATGTACTCGAGCGCGCGCGGTATCGTCATGTGCGTCGGATGGTCCGCGTACCGGAGGCCGTCGAGCACGAGCACGTCCAGCCCCTGGAGCCCGTCGACCGTCTCGTCCGCGATCTCGTTGCAGTCGGTTACGTAGGCGCAGTTCCCGAACCGGTACGCGAGAACTGGCAACCGACCGTGAATCACGTAGAGCGGCACGATCGATTGTCCGAACAGCTCGAACGGGCCGTCGACGACGCGCGCGTCGATCTGCGGGAGACCGCCGTAGTGTGCGGGCTTGAACGCGTACTCGTACACGCGACGCAGGCCGACCCACGTCCGCTCGTCGGCGAAGCAGGGAATCGGCTGGCGCGTCCTGAAGTTGAACGGCCGAATGTCGTCGAGGCCAAAGATGTGGTCGACGTGGTCGTGCGTGAACAGCACGGCATCGAGCCTGCTCAATCCGGCGCGCAGCGCCTGCTGGCGAAAATCCGTCCCCGTGTCGATGACCACCGAGCGTCCGTTGAATTCCAGCAGGACCGATGCGCGCAGCCGCTTGTCACGCGGATCGTCCGACCGGCACACCTCGCACGGGCATCCCACGGCCGGAACACCCGTTGACGTTCCCGTGCCGAGGAACGTCAGCCGCACTCCAACCGCGTCGTCCATCAGCGTCGCGTCGCGGTCATCGAGACGTACTGCATCCGCAGATCCGTGAGTATTCGTTCCAGCAGGACATTCTCGTCCGAGGTGAGATTCCCGCGCGTCTTCTCTTTCAGCATCGCGAGGATCTCGATCATCTGGCGCGCCGCCGGCAGGTCGGGTGGCATCTTGGGCGCCAGCGGATTGTCCACGAGCCCGAGATACATCGCTGCCTGCGACGCGAGATTCACGATCAGGTCGCTGAACATGCTCGGCTCGCCGGGCCGTTCGGCATCGCCGGATTTGGGCGGCTCCGCGGCTGCCGGAGCCGGTTCCTTCGAAACCGGCGCGGGTTCCGCGGCGGCCTCTGCAGGGGGCTCGGCTGCAA
Organism: Blastocatellia bacterium; assembly: GCA_044224215.1. Lineage (GTDB taxonomy): Bacteria > Acidobacteriota > Blastocatellia > UBA7656 > JADIYM01 > DAOMFM01. Next base: position 12,237 of record JBGAKX010000016.1, on the reverse strand, counting down.
CAGCTGCAGCGGCTGGCTCTGGCGCGGCGGGAGCGGGCTCGACGGGTGGCTCGGTCGTTACGGCATCGGCGGCGAAGCGCAGACTGCCGTCGGGATTGAACATTCGCCGGTCTCGTACGCGGATGGCGGGATCGTGTTCTTCACTCATATCGGTTGACGGCGGCTCGCGTCGCGGCTGCCGCCGAAGCAGCCAAGTATACATCCCGTCAGGGTTTATGCCTAGCAGGCCGGTCCGCGCGTCGTGGTACAATCCGGCGCGGAGGGTAACCGATTGTCACGCGACGCCGATCAGAAGCGCCGCCGCAGGCGACTTCGCCAGATCGCTTTCATTTCGGTCGTGCTGGCGCTTCTTCTGGCCGCCTGGCTTACCCGGGGCGAGTTTTCGCTCAGGACGATGCTCGGTCTCGATGCTCCCGGAGACGCGCTGACGCTGTACGCGCTGTCGACGTTGAATTTCATCGCGTTCGTAACGCTCGGGCTCGTGCTGGTTCGCCATCTCCTCAAGCTCCACCGCGAGCGTCGCGAAGGCAAGCTCGGGTCCCAGTTCAAGACCCGCATGATCGTGGGATCGATCGCCCTGACATTTCTCCCGACGGCGATGCTGTTCCTGTTCTCGTTCTGGCTGATCGACACGACGATTCAGATCTTCCTGCAACCGACAGAAAACGTGGTGACGAGCGCCCGCGCGATCCTGCGCGACTACATAGACATCGAGGTTCGCGACCTCCACGCGATGGCGCGACGGATCGTCCGGGCGAACGAATTGAAGGGGTCGTCGCCACTCGACGAACGAGCGGTCTCCGAAGAGCTCACAAAGGAGTCGCGAAACCTGCGGCTCGCCGCGATCGAACTTCGCGGAGGGGGTCGTCAGATCGTTCGCGTCGAAGGGAACGGCAGCGAGCTCGCACCCGCTTTTCAGGGTCAGCTCGACGCCGCGCGCGTGGCTGTCGACGCGGGCCAGTCGTTCGAAGGCCACTCGCGCAACACCGACGACGACGACGCGATCTTTCTCGTGGTCGGGGTTCCAATCGGGGCGAAGGGTACTTCGCCCCGCGGTCTCGTGCTCGTCCGGCGCTTCCCACCCCAGCTCGCGGCGCAGTTCAACGCGATCGAGGCACAGCAGCGGTCCTCGGAGCGCCTCGTCAACGAGCAGCGCAGCCTGAGGACGCGTTACGTGTTCACGCTCAGCCTCGTCACGCTGATCGTGCTGTTCGCGACCGTCTGGACGGCGCTGTTCATTTCGCGCGGCGTGACGGAACCGATCCAGGCGCTGGTCCAGGCGACCGACGAAGTGGCGAGCGGCAATCTCGGGCACCGGATCGACTGTGTCGCGGACGGCGAGCTGAAGACGCTGATCGACTCGTTCAACGCCATGGCGGCGCAGCTCGGCGAGAGCCGGGCGCGCCTCGTCGAGGCAGCTCTCGAGCTCGAGTCGAGCAACAAGACGCTCGACGAGCGGCGTGCGTACATCGAGACCGTCCTCACGAGCCTCTCCACCGGCGTGGTCTCGGCCGACGCGAGCGGACGCGTGACCATGGTAAACGCGGCTGCCGCCCACATGCTCGGACTCGGCCCGGGCCCGTACGACCTCGAGGCGCTCGTCGAGGCGCTCGGTCCTGCACGCGAGAAGGTCGAGGCTCTGATCCGGCGCGCGCGCCGTTCGGGTGTGGCGTCGTCGGACATGGAGCTGACGATTCGCGAAGGCACGACGATGCCCGCCGCAGTTACGGTGTCGACGCTGTCGGACCCCGACGGAAAGTACGCCGGGGCCGTCGTGACCGTCGAGGACCTGTCGGAGCTGATCCAGGCGGAGCGGACGGCCGCGTGGAACGAGGTCGCGCGGCGCATGGCCCACGAGATAAAGAACCCGTTGACGCCGATCCAGCTGTCGGCGGAGCGCATCGTGCGCGGTCTGCGCAGGGACGGCGCGAGCGCGCCTGAGAAATACCGCGCACTCGTCGAGGAATGCTCCGCGACGATCATCCGCGAGGTCGGCGCGCTGCAGCACATGGTGGTCGAGTTCTCGCGGTACGCGCGGATGCCGCGACCCCGGTTTGAGCCCGCCGATCTGAACGCGATTGCCGCGACGGCAGTTGCGCTTTACGAGGGCAGGATGAACGAGGCCACGATCGAGCTTCGCCAGGATCCGGCAATGCCGATGCTGACGCTCGACCGGGAACAGATCCAGCGCGTCATCGTCAATTTTGTGGACAACGCGCTCGAGGCCGTCGCTGAGTCCGCCGAGCGTCGCGTCACGATCGCAACCGAATTCGACGCATTGACGGACCTTGTCCGGCTGTCCGTGTCGGATACCGGGCATGGGGTTCCCGCAACGCTCCGGGATCGGCTCTTCCTTCCGTACTTCTCGACGAGCCCGCGCGGCTCGGGACTCGGTCTGTCGATCGTGTCGCACATCGTCGGCGACCACCACGGACGGGTCTGGTGCGAACCGAATGTACCTGCCGGCGCCCGCTTTGTCGTCGAGCTGTCCGCGCACGCACTCCGAACGGATCAGGGTGGACGGGCGGTCGCGGAGCAGCAGGACGTTCGCGTTGCGACGTGAGGTTCGTGGATACTAGTCCCCTATGTCGAATTCGGTTCTGATCGTCGACGATGAACTCGGGATCCGCGACTCGCTGCGAGGACTGCTCGCGGACGAGGGGTTCGCCGTCGAAGCCGTCGCAACCGGCGAGGCGTGTCTCGAGGCAATCGGACAGCGCCCGTACGGCTGCATCCTGCTGGACATATTTCTCGGCGCGGGACTCGACGGTCTCGAGGTGCTCTCGCGCATTCGAAACACGCGTCCCGAATGCCCGGTGATCATGATCTCGGGGCACGGGACGATCGAAACTGCAGTGCGTGCGACCAAGCTCGGAGCGGTCGATTTCATCGAGAAGCCGCTGACGGCGGAGCGGACGATCGTGGCGGTTCGCAACGCGATCAGGCTGTCCGAGGTGCAGCGGGCCAACGAAGCCATGCGTGCCGAGCTGGCGTCGGGCGAGGCGATGATCGGCCGCAGCGCGCCCGTGATGGCGTTGCGGCAGCAGATCGCGTTTGCCGCGCCGACGCAGGGCAGGGTGCTGATCTACGGCGAATCGGGCACCGGAAAGGAGCTCGTCGCGCGGCTGATCCACAACAGCTCGCAGCGGTCGTCGGGTCCGTTCGTCGAGGTGAACTGTGCTGCAGTCCCCGAAGAGCTCATCGAGTCCGAGCTCTTTGGCCATGTGAAGGGTGCATTCACGGGTGCGGTGACGCCAAAGACCGGCAAGTTCGCGCAGGCCGACGGCGGGACGCTGTTTCTCGACGAGGTCGGGGACATGAGTCCACGGATGCAGTCAAAGGTCCTCAGAGCGCTCGAAGAGCAGCGTTTCGAACCCGTCGGAGGACACCAGGCCGTGAGCGTCGATGTGCGCGTTGTCGCGGCGACGAACAAGCGTCTCGAGAGCGAGATCGAACGGGGCGCGTTTCGCGAGGACCTGTTCTACCGGCTGAACGTGATTCCGTTCGAGTTGCCGCCGCTTCGCGACCGGGCCGAAGACATTCCGCTGCTCGTCGAGCACTTCAACGTCAAGTTCTCGGCAGAGTACACGCACAAGCCCAAGGATTTCACCGAAGATGCGCACCGCGCGCTTGCGGAGTACCGTTGGCCCGGGAACGTTCGCGAACTGCGAAACACGATCGAGCGCGTCATCATCATGCACCGGAGCGAGATAGTAACGGCGAATGATCTGCCTCCGCTGAACTCCGACACTGACGACCCGACGTCCGGTTCGTGGCTTGCGTTCGCAAACCTGCGGGACGGCAAGGAGGCGTACGAGCGCGAGTACATCGTTCGGAAGATCGACGAGTGCGAAGGAAATCTCGCAAAAGCGTCCAGAGAGATGGGAATTGACCGCACTCACCTGTATCGTCGCATGAAGGCGCTCGGCATTACGGCGCGTTGACCCACGCGGGCGCGCGCCCGCGCTGGTCGCGATGCGGCCCTCGCCCTCACGCCAAAGCCTCCCTTGTCCCCTTGTCCCTTGGGTTGTCGGGCGTTGCCGGACAGCGAGGGCCGGATCTCGATCAGCGCGTGCGGCTGAGATAGCCGGCCCCTTCACTCATTGTTCGTACGCCACTATAGATTCGCGGCAGCGGAATCCGTTGCCGGAGCGATTCTTGCGAACCTCTTGCGATCGAGAATCGCGTGCTTGCACCTGTATCGAAGCGGCGGCTACACTCGGCCGCGGAGTCCCACGCAACGTGCCATCCCTCAGCGATCAACCGCAGACAGTCGAGGGTCTTCTCGAACTTTCAGACAGCGGGAACGGCTACCTCAGAAACCGGTCCGCGTCGTACAAGGCGCGCGCCGGCGATCCGACCGTGCCCGCCGCGCTCGTCCGTGCGGCGAACCTCGCGCAGGGTCTGGTGCTCGCGGGAACGGCATCGACGGTGACGCAATCCGGCCGTGAGCGCGTCGAGTTGACGCACGTCACGTCGATCAACGGCATCGCGCGCAGCTCGCTGGAGCACGCGACGCCGTTCTCGGATCTTGTCAGCATCGACCCGTACGAGCGTTTGTCGTTCGTTCGCGGTCCGGCCGACATTTCGATGCGAGTGCTCGACCTCGTCGCTCCGGTCGGCAAGGGGCAGCGCGGGTTGATCGTTGCGGCGCCCAAGGCGGGCAAGACGACACTCATCGAGCAGATCGCGGCCGGCGTCTCGGCAAACCATCCGGACGTGGAACTGATTGTCGTGCTCGTCGATGAACGACCCGAGGAAGTCACGCACCTGCGCCGTTCGATCGCCGGCGAGGTTGTCGCGGCAACATCGGATGAGTCGACGGAGGACCAGCTCAGGTTGGGAAACCTGATGCTCGACCGGGCGCGGCGCATCGTGGAGAGCGGCGGTGACGCGGTGCTGCTGCTCGACTCGCTGACGCGCCTCGGACGCGCCTCCAACCGGGGTCAGACCGGGCGTGGCAAGACGATGTCCGGTGGCGTCGACAGCCGCGCGCTCGAGTTCCCGCGGAAGTTCTTTGGCGCGGCGCGAAAGATCGAGCACGGCGGAAGCCTGACCATCCTTGCGACGGTGATCGTCGGTTCCGGAAGCCAGATGGACGACGTGATCTTTCAGGAGTTCAAGGGCACCGGAAACATGGAACTGGTTCTCGACAGACGGCTCGCCGAGCAGCGGATCTTTCCCGCAGTCGACATCAACGCCTCGGGAACGCGCAAGGAAGAGAAGTTGTTCGAGGAGTGGGAGCTGCCTCGCGTGCGCGCGCTGCGGCGTGCGCTCGCAACCCTAAAGCCGGCCGAGGCGATGACGCGGCTGCTGAAGGCAGTTGAGGAAACCGACTCCAACAGGACGCTGCTGGAGCGCATCCCGCTGGAATCGTAACCGGTTCGGCGCTTTTCGCTGGCGCGCTAGCGGTTGTAGACGTGATCGGCGTGATACAGCTCGATGCCGGCGCGCTGCGCGTCAAGCGTCAGCCGCGACTCGGAGTTGCTCTTGAGCGTGACGCCAGTGAGCTCGACGAGGTAGCGCGCGTCGAGCAACGTGCCGATCGTCCCTGCCACCTTCTTCACTTCGCCGGGGTTGACCGAAATGCTCGTCCCGCCCGTTGCCTTCGAAATGTCCGACAACTTGCTGCGTGCGTTCAGCTTTGACAGGTTCTGCGAATTCCACGAGGGATCCATGACGACGAGGCTGTAGACGGGGACGCCCGCAAGTCCGATCGCGTGAATGACGTCCTTGGTGCTCGCCCGGCTGACGGTGTCGACACCGTCCGAGACGACGACCAGGATCGTCCCATTACCGCCCCCCTGCTGCGCAAGCGTGTCGCCCATGTACTTCAGGATCTCCAGGAGCGCCGCTTCGCCGGCGCGTGGAACCGTCTTGATGGCACGGTCGATCGCCGCCGAATTCGCCTTTCCGGAGTACAACTCCGCAATGCGGTCGCTGTATCCCAGCACCATGACGTTCGTCGCGGGCGGCAGCTGGTCGGCAAGCGCGGTGACGCACTGCGTGTTCCAGATCATCTTCTGCGGAGTGCGGGCGGACGTCGCACTCGTGTCGAGCAGGACGATGATCTGGCTTGGCGCTCCGACATGCGAAACGCCCGCGACCGTCGCACCCGTCGATTCGATCCTGGCAAGCAGGTCGACGGGTTTGAGGTCCGTCACGGCATTCCCGCTCGAATCGATGGCGGACGTCACAATGGCGATCTTGTCGCCTCGCAACTGGTCGGGGGAACCGGCGCTCGCCGCGAATCCCGACGACAGCAGCGAGACCAGTGCGGCCGCGCAACAGGCCGCTCTGACCGACGAATGTATGAAACGCCTCATGGTGCTACTCCGGAATCTCGGGGCGGATCCGTGGATTCGGCGCAATATGCCCTGCAGGACGAGCCACGCTCGTCGGGCATATCGGCAAGATGCCGGCGTTTCATTAGCGGAAAAAACGAAAAACCGGCCTGAGCCGGTTTTCGAGCGATGCGGATGAGAGGATTTGAACCTCCACGCCCCGAAGGGCACTAGGTCCTGAGCCTAGCGCGTCTGCCATTCCGCCACATCCGCGGGCAGGCGGGAAGTTTGCACGCCGCAAAACGACCTGTCAAGCATCCGGGGCATCCCGCTTTTTGGCGGTTCCGCATCTACATGTAGCCGAGATCGCGGAGGCTTTGCTCGATCGCGTCCTGCTCGCCCCCACGATCGGACACGATCGGTCGCTCGACCTGTATCGCTTCGATCCGAACGGGACGCTTCGCCAGGACATCCGGCCGAATGGCCGCCGTCAGCACGTGCCCGTCCATTTCCGGCTGGTGCGGAAGGCCGAGCAGGTACATTACCGTCGGCGCGATGTCGGCAATCTGCGCATCCTCGATCGTCTCGCCCGCCCGAATGTCGGGACCCGCAAATGCGACCATACCGCGCATCACGTGGTAGCCATTGAACCCAACCTGGCGTGCCGGACCGACTGCACGACCGGCCTGCATGCCGTACTCGGTGATGTAGCCCTCGCGCGGGAGGACGACCAGATCGGGCGCATCCTCGATCGCACCGCCCGCGAACGCATCGTCGCGCCTCACCACTCGGTCGACCACGGGGAGGTTTGTCTGCGGATCGCGCAGCGCAAGCAGACCATCGCCGATCTCGCGGCACACCGTTTCATACTGCTCGCCGGGCTCGACGACACCCGCGGCATCGCGACCCCGAACGTTAATCCAGACGAATCCCGGCGGCTCGGCGTACGCCTTCGTCGAATCCCACACGATCAATCGCCCCATGCTCTCGAGCGCGCGCGCGGCGGCGGCAAATCCCTGGTCGTTGTCGCCCGCCTGCCGAACCGGGATCCTGAATCTCCGCTTGAGCACGCGTCGGATCTTGCGCACGACTTTCGACGAAATCATCGAGACCGGCACGCGGACCTTCAGGAGCCCGTTCTGCGCGAGCCATCCGTTCAGGAAGATTGCGCGCCGGACACCCTGGTGCCCGTGGTCCGACAGCACGACGATGTGCGTTTCGGGGCCTGCGCGTTCGACGACGCGGCCGAGCGCCCGATCGACTTCGCGGTAGTAGTCGCGAATGTAGAACCGCCGGGCCTCGTTGCCGGAGGCGCCGGTCATGTCCTCCCAGAAGTAGTGCTTCAACGAGTCGCCCATGTGCCAGAGCGAGAACATCAACGACCACGGCTCGCGCTCCATCAGATACAGCGCTTCGTCGGTCTGCGCACGCAGCGTCTCGACCGCATTGCGGAAGTACGCGTCGCGGTCCGTTCGCAGCAGCATCGTGTCGGGGAAGAGCCTATACCCCGGAATCTCGCGCTGCAGATCGTTCTTGAGCTCGGGTGGCCACGTGCTGTTTGCGTCTACGTTTGTGAGCGGCAACCCGGCGACCAGCACTCCCTCGATTGGCCGCGGCGGATACGTGGCCGGAAGGTGCAGCACTACAGACGACAGATTTCTGGCTCCGAGGTAGTCCCAGAGCGCAGGCGTCTTCCAGTCCGCCGTTCCGAAGAACTCGGTCACCGCGCGCCCAAACTTGGGCTTCAGGAAGTTGAAGACCCCGTGTTTCCCTGGGTTTACGCCTGTCGCCGCCGTCGTCCACGCGGGAGGTGTGAGCGGCGGAATGACGCTTTCAAGCCCGCCGGAGACTCCGCGATTGACCAGCGCCGCCAGGTTCGGCATATCGCCCGATTGAATCCAGGGCTGGAGCAGCTCGAACGACGCCCCGTCGAGCCCGACTGCGAGGACGCGTCGGCGCTGCGGAACCTCGGATCCCGGCAACGAAGTCATGCCTGCAAATCACACCACATGGGGAACCTGGGCACCAGCGTGTATCCTTGACATCGCGTGCTAAACTTCGACGTTCATTCGGGAAGTGTGTTCATAACGGGGGTTCGCAATGATACCAGAACGACATGAGATCGAGGCGGTGATCGATGCCTCGATCCGCTCCGCGCTCAAGCGCGACCTAGGACCAATCACGCCCGACACGTCGATGATTGCCGACCTCGGAGTCGACTCGCTCGAGCTCGTCGAGATCGTCTACGGCGTTGAAGAGGAGTTCGACGTCGAGATCGCCGCCGAGGAGCTCTTCCCGCAGCGGCTGTTGCGCGATCCCGCAAACGTCCAAGATGGAGCAATTACCGAAGTCGGCATCGATCGGCTGAAGGAGCAGTTTGCGTTCACGACGCTCCCCGCAATTTCGCCCGGTACGAGCGTGAACGAGATTACCGCCATGCTTTCTACGGTCAGGACCTTCACGGACTATGTGGAGCACGCTGTAAGGAAGGCGCGCGGAGAAGGCTAAGGCAATGCTCGAGCGGCGCGTCGTCGTTACCGGCGTCGGAGTCGTATCGCCGATTGGGTACGGGTACGAACAGCACTGGACGGCGCGCTGTGCGGGTCACAGCGGGGTCGCACAGATTACGCTGTTTGACCCGGGCGACTACGCCGTACAGCTGGCCGCCGAGGTCAAGGGATTCTCGGACGAGTTGGTGCCTGGCGATCCCAGGTACTACCGGGTTCAGAATCGTGCGATGAAGCTCGGGCTCGCGGCCGCAGGCGATTGCCTGCGCCACGCAATGCTTGACGATTATGCGCTGCGCGCCGACACGGCGTGTCTGGCGTCGGTCGGTCGGCATGACGGCGGAATTCTCGAGTTTGGTGACGCCGCGGTGCGCGCAATGGATCCGTCCCCCGCTCCCGGCGAGCCGCGGGCGTTCGACCGCTCGCGATATCTGACACGCGGTGTCCGGGCGATGCATCCTCTTTGGTTGCTTACATTTATCCCGAATCTTGCCGTCGCGCACATCGGACTGGCATTCGGGCTAAGGGGCGAGGCGAACACGTATACGTCGGAGGCGGCTGGCGGGCTTCAGGTCATCGGCGACGCGGTGGCGTCGATTCGCGAGGGCCTGTACGAGCGCGCACTGGTTGGGGGCTGTGACAGCCGCGTCGTCCCGGTGAGCGTGGCCCGGTACCATTCGAACGGATTCCTTGCGAACGCGCGCGCAGACGAGACGGACCTGTCGATGCCGTTTGACACGCGGCGCCGAGGGTACGTGATGGGCGAAGGCGCGGCATACCTGCTGCTCGAGGACGCCGCGGCTGCCGAGCGGCGCGGCGCCCGCGCTCTTGCGGAGGTTGCGGGCTGGGGCGGCGCGTCGGACGCGTTTCACCCGACGTCGGCGCATCCCGAGGGTAGGGGGCTCGCGAATGCGATGGGGCGTGCATTGGCGCGGGCCAATGCCGGTCCGGACGACGTCGATCTCGTCGTTGCCGCTGCGGCGTCGCTCCGGGACTATGACGCCGCGGAAGCCCGCGCGCTCGAACGCGTGTTCGGCTCGCGTTCCGTGGCCGTGACCGCTCCGGCGTCGGCGATCGGGCGGCCGCATTCTGCCGCGGGTTCATTCGCCGCGGTCGATGCCATCTCGGCACTCGCGACCCAGCGCATTGCGCCGACGATCAACTCGGCCGAGCTCGACTCGGATGCGCCGGCCGGACTCGTGCGCGGCACGAATGGTCACCCGTCAACCCTGCGTTTCACGCTTGCGAACGGTTACTCGTTCGGCGGCCAGTGCGCGTCGGTGCTGTTCCGCGAGGTGCCGGCATGACGCGGCGCGTCGTGGTCACGGGCATGGGCGCCGTCACGCCAGTCGGTCTGACCGTCGAAGCGTCGTGGCAGGGCGCCATCGCCGGCCGCTCGGGGATTCGCGAGATCGACTTCTATGACGCATCGCCGCTCAAGACGCGGATCGCGGGAATCGTCGATCCGTTCGACGTTTCCGACTATGTACAGCCGGTCTTCCCGATTCCCGCCGACAACAGGCGGGCGCGTTTTGCGCTCGCCGCGACCGAGATGGCGGTGCGCGATTCCCGGCTCGACCTGTCGACCGAAGATCCGCTGCGCCTCGCACTCTCGCTCGGCAGCAACGAATCGCACACGCAGCCCGAAGACATGGGCTGGTCCTTCACGCGGGCGTACGTTGGCGACCGCTACGACGAGGGCGAGATCGCACGGCTCATGGAGTTGCACGAAGGCGCCAACACGCTTCTCTTTCAGGAATCCCAGTTCGTTCCAAGCCTGCTGTCGATCCAGTACGGCATACAGGGTCCCACCGCGACCTTTCTGACGGCATGCGCGACCGGATCGCAGGCGCTTGGCGAAGCGCTGCGAATGATCCGCCGCGGCGACGCCGACGTGTGTCTCTCCGGCGGAATCGACAGCATGTTCAGCCCGATCAAGATCATCGGGTTTGGAAATCTCGGTGCGCTGTCGCGGGCGAACGACACACCTGACAAGGCATCGCGTCCGTTCGACGCGCTGCGCGAGGGGTTCGTTCTCGGCGAAGGCGCCGGAATCCTGGTTCTCGAGGAGCTCGAGCACGCGCGCTCGCGCGGGGCGACGATCCACGCCGAGGTCGTCGGCTACGGCGTCGGTCTCGAGATCTATCACCTGACAGCGATGAGCCCCGACGCGACCGGCCCGACGACGGCGATCCTGCGCGCGCTCGCGGACGCGAGGCTCCAGCCCTCACAGATCGGATACATCAACGCGCACGGCACCGGGACCATCGAGAACGACGGCGCCGAGACGCGTGCGATACGGAACGCATTCGGCGAACACGCGCCTGCCATACCGATCAGTTCGACAAAGTCCATGATCGGACACCTCGTCGCGGCAGCCGGCGCCGTCGAGGCGATCTTCTCGATTCTGGCGCTCAGGGATCAGATCGCTCCGCCGACGATCAATCTCGTGACGCCGGATCCGGAGTGTGATCTGGATTACGTTCCCGGCGTCGCGCGCGCGATCGAGGCCGACTATGCGATGTCGAACAGCTTCGGATTCGGCGGACAGAATGTGTCGCTCGTGTTGGCTCGTTGGAAGGGGGAGCACGCGTGAGACAGCAGATCGCGCAGGCACTCATTTACGGCCTTGCCAAGACACTTCCTCCGGACACCGTGTACCGGCTCGCGGAACCGATCTCCGCGGCATTCTTGCGCGGCAAGGAGAAGCGGCTGCGCACGGACGTCGCACGCGTGTTCCCCGACAAGTCCGCAGAGTGGGTCGACGACGTCGTTCGCCGTCAGCGGATCCACCGTGCCTGGGTCGCGATCGACAAGGTCGTCTTTCCCAGGCTGACGGCCGAAGAGATCATCGCGCGCACGGATCCCGCGAGCATCGCGGCCGCCCGCGCGGTATGCGACGCAGCGCTCGCGCGCGGGAATGGCGGGATCATCTACTCGCTCCACTTCGGCCGACCGACGCTGTCGCCGATCGTGCTGGCCAACCTCGGATACCCGTATGTTGCATTGCGGGCGGCGGAGGCCGGTTCGACCATCGACACCGACCTTCGAGATCACGTCAAGAAAGCCGGCATCGAAGAGGTCAACGCATCGGATCTCACCAGCGGCGTGCAGGCGATGCGCGCGCTCAAACGCAACAAGCTGTTCTTTGCGCTCATCGACGGGCAGGTGACCGAGCGTCCGACGATGGTCGAGTTCTTTGGCCAAAGGGTTCCGATCTCGCTCGGCTTCGCGATGCTCGCGCGCCGAACGGGCGCGGCGCTGATTGCCGGGCTGACGTTTTCCGATGGCCCGCTCGCGTTTCGAATGGTGCCGCAAGCCGTCGAACTTCCGGGCGACGACCTCACGCCAGAGGAGCTCGGCGCACTGTTGATGCGACCTCTCGAGGAGGCTGTGCGCCAGGATCCCGGTCAGTGGTACGGCGTGAACAGGATGTTCCGCAAGGC
>JBGAKX010000015.1:0-53710 GCA_044224215.1 Blastocatellia bacterium | reverse complement strand
GCTGATGGAAGGCGACCCATTCGCGCTCGTCGAATCGATGGTGATCGCAGGTTACGCAACCGAATGTGCGCGCGGCTACCTGTACATCCGCGGCGAGTACCCGCTCGCGACACGTCGGCTCGAGCACGCGATGGCGGCGTGTCGCCAGCGGACCGTCCTGGGCACCGACATTCTCGGCTCGGGCTTCGACTTCGACATCGAGCTACGGCGTGGCGCAGGCGCCTATATCTGCGGCGAAGAGACCGCCCTCATGAACTCGATCGAGGGCCTTCGCGGCGAACCCCGCAACAAACCGCCGTTTCCGACCCAGGTCGGTCTCTTCGAGCGGCCTACCGTCATCAACAACGTCGAGACGCTCGTCAACGTGCCGCACATCCTGACGGGAGGCGGCGCGGCCTTCCGCGCGCTCGGCAGCGGCCGCTCGACGGGCACCAAGCTCTACTGCGTCGCCGGCCACGTTGCGCGTCCCGGCGTCTACGAGGCGGAATTCGGCATCACGCTTCGCGAACTGCTCGATCTCGCCGGCGGCGTCAGCGGATCCGGACGAATCCAGGCCGTGCTGCTCGGCGGCGCGGCCGGCGCGTTCGTCGGTCCCGGCGATCTCGACGCCCCGCTCACGTTCGAGGGAACGCGCGCGATCGGCGCGACGCTCGGATCGGCCGTCGTGATGCCGTTCGACGACACCGTCGACCTTGCCGACATCCTTCTGCGGGTCGCGGAGTTCTTCCGCGACGAATCGTGCGGCCAGTGCGTTCCGTGCCGCGTCGGCACCGTTCGCCAGCAGGAGTTGCTGCACCGGCTGTCGTCGCGCAGGTCGCGAGGATCGCGCGCCGATGAGCTCGGGCTGCTGACCGAGGTCGGCCGCGTAATGCGCGACGCATCCATCTGCGGGCTCGGCCACACCGCGTCGAGCGCGATCGAATCGGCGCTTGCGCGGTTTCCGATCTTCGAGGAGGAGCGATGAGCTCACGCCAGGACGCGCCCGACCTTCTGACGCCGATCCCGCGCGGCCCGGTGCCCGTCATTCCTGAGCCCGAGCGGCCCACGGTCGAGATCACGATCGACGGCAATCCATGCGCGGTGCCTGCAGGGGCAACGCTTCTCGAGGCCGCGCGTCTTGCCGGCATCGACACGCCCACGCTCTGTTTTCTCGAAAACCTCACGCCCGTCAACGTCTGCCGCATCTGCGTCGTCGAGCTCGAAGGCTCGCGCACGCTCGTGCCCGCGTGCTCGCGCAAGGTCGAGCCGGGCATGGTCGTCGCGACCGACAGCGAGCGCGTCCGGCACAGCCGCAGGCTCGTGCTCGAGCTGCTCGCCTCCGCGGTCGACGTGTCGACGGCACCGCAGTTCCAGGGCTACATGGCGCGCTACGACGCGGCGCCCGAGCGGTTTGGCCCGAAGGGGCCGCCAGCCGAGGCTGGTGAGCGCGACGCGGTGCGACCGGGCCACCATCACGCTCCCGACGGCCTGACGGCGACGACCGTCGCGCAACCCGTGAAGATCGACAACGACCTGTACGTGCGCGACTACGGCAAGTGCATCATGTGCTACAAGTGCGTCGAAGCGTGCGGTACCGACGCGCAGAACACGTTTGCGATCGCCGTCGCCGGACGCGGCTTCGGAACGCGGATCGCGACCGAGTATGACGTGACGCTCCCCGATTCGGCGTGCGTGTACTGTGGGAACTGCATTGGCGTGTGCCCGACGGGCGCGCTCATGTTCAAGAGCGAGCACGACATGCGGAAAGCGGGGACGTGGGACGAATCCCGCCAGACCGAGACCGACACGATCTGCCCCTACTGCGGCGTGGGGTGCACGCTGACCGTTCACGCCCAGGACGACCGCATCGTCAAGGTGATGTCGCCGCTCGACCAGCAGGTGACACATGGCCACCTGTGCATCAAGGGACGGTTTGGCTGGGAGTGGGTGAACGAGAAGGAGTGACGCGACGGATGTGCGTCGTACCGCGGGTACGTCTCCACACGACATCGCTTCGCTCAGGACGGGTTCGACCCACGAAAAAAATTGCCGCCCGGACATAGCGTCCGGGCGGCATGAATTGTTCTGCCACGAATTCGCGAGACCGCCGTCACGCATCTACATCGCTTGCATGTTATCGCGAGCGCGCAAAGGCGAAGCCGCAAGGCTCGGCGCGGAAGGCCGCGATCCAGTTCCAACGCCGTAGCGCAGGACCAGCTGAAGAATTCTGAAGCAACAGTAGATCAGACCAGCAGCGACCGATATTGAGAAGACAGCCACCGCGCAGAAAACGATGAACGCTTCGACGATTGCCATGATTGATCCTCCGATCCTTGCTCCATGAAGGTTCGACGCTTCGTATGCGCCCTTTGACTTCGAGCCAGCACAAGGGTAGTGCAAGGGTCGTGCCAAGCCCGCAATCCCGCGTTGCCGCTGCAACTCACAGGAAAATAGCCACTTGGCGAATCTCCACACGGCACCTTGGGACTGCGACGATCGAGCGCGCGAAGTCTCTCGATACACATTCGCGGTCACATCGTGCGGATTCAGTGCGTCGCTACCGTGCCATGAACCACCGCGACATGGGCGGCGCTGATTCGGGCGTTGGCGGGGCGAATTGGCTGGAGTTCGTATGCGCGTTGGGCTTTTCGGGCGCCTGGGGCGTATCACTCGGCGAACTCGCCGGGGGCTTGTCCGACGGCAGTGGCAGGGGACGAACCTGTGGTGGTGGCTCGCCGCTCGGTGGCGAGTCCGCCGCGTCCGGATTGGGTATCGTTCGATTGATGTCTGCACCGCGCTTCCCGCGCGTGCGCTGTCTTCCGCGTCGAGAGTCCGGAGTTGGATACGTGAGTGGCATGTCGAGCGGACGAAGCTGTTGCGGCGCTGGTTCACTTGGCGCAGGCGCTTCGCCATCCGGAGCTTCACTGCCGTCAGCTGGCTCGATCACGCCAACCGGGTTGCCATACTCGTCCAGCAACGTCCCTTCCGTGCCCTCGGCTGTGTGAAGCGTGCATGTGTTCAGCGACTCGGTGCCCGCGACGAACACTTCGTCGTGCGTCACGCTGCAATAGTCCCCCGCGCGTGCTCCAGATACGCTGCAAATCTTCACGTGAGTGATGCCAGCGGGCTCGGCGAACGTCTCGCCGCCAAGCTCAGGCCGGAACGCAACCGCCTGTTTCATGAAATCCGCCCAGATCGGCAAGGCTGATTGCGCGCCAGTGAGTCCAAGCTGACTGTTGTCGTCGAACCCGACCCACACGACACAAACGAGGTTTGGCGTATAGCCTACAAACCATCCATCACGCGACGTCCCGGTCTTTCCTGCAACGGCCCCCGTGACCCCCAACGCCCGAACAGACCGCCCGGTTCCCCGGGCGATGACGTCCTGCATGACATTCGTCATCAGGTATGCAGTCTGGGGCGTAAGCACGGTGCGCGGCCGCGACTGAGGTAGATAGATCTCGCCTTCCGTACCCGCAACCGGTGTCGGATCGACCAGCACGCCGCCGTTTGCGAATGCGGTGTAGGCGCGCGCGACCTCGAGCGGTGTCGCCTCCATGACGCCGAGCGCCATCGACGGATACGGGTCCGGTCGCGGCAGGCCAGCCCGCTCCGCAGTTTTCGCTATCTCATCGAGCCCTGTGTCCATTGCGAGCTCGACAGTCGGCACGTTCTTTGAGTTGCGGAATGCGACCCGCAACGTGATTTCAGTGTTTGAATATGACTCGCCGTAGTTGTCCGGCTCGTACACTCGACCCCCGGCGTACGTGAACGTCCGTGGCGCGTCCATTACCTGAGAAGCCAGCGTAAACCTGCGGCTCTCCAGTGCCGTCGCGTAGACAAACGGCTTGAATGCCGATCCAGGCTGCCGTTCGGCGTCCGTTGCGCGATTGAACTGACTTGCCTGGTAGTTGCGGCCGCCGACCATCGCAACCACCGCGCCTGTCCTGGTATCCACGGCGACAAGTGCAGCCTGGAGCGTACCGGCCGGAATGTGGAGTTTGCCTTCCGCAAAGATACGGTCGAGTTTCTCGAGCTGCCTCGTCACCGCCTCGGTCGCCGCGCGCTGCAGGTTGATGTCGATCGTCGTTGAAACCGAGTACCGGTCTGCCGGCGGGCGCGCGTCGTCGAATGCCTGCTCGATGTAACCCTGCACGTAGTCGGTGAAGTACGGTGCCTCGAGCCACGACGTGTCGTTCTCGGGCGGGAGCACAACCAGCGGCGCCGCCTTTGCTGCCTCTGCATTACCGGGTTGCACCTGTTTCGCATCGACGAGCAGGTCGATCACGAGATTGCGCCGCATTCTGGCCCGCTCGGGGTAGCGATACGGAGAATTCGTACTCGGCGCGCAGACGATGCCGGCGAGGAGCGCCGACTCTTCGAGATTGAGCTCCGAGAGGTCCTTGCCAAAGTACTGTCGGGAAGCCTCGGCGAACCCGTGGATCGCGTATCGTCCCTTCTGGCCCATGTAGACCTCGTTGGAATACATCGCCAAGATCTGCTTCTTGTCGAGTTTCCATTCGAGCACGTACGAGATCCACGCTTCCTTGACCTTACGCAGGTAGGTTCGCTCGGATGACAGAAAGACGTTCTTGACAACCTGTTGCGTGATCGTGGACCCGCCCTGGACGACCTCTCCTGCCCTGATGTTCTCTTCCGCCGCGCGCGCCATTCCGCGGTAGTCGATACCGTTGTGGCTCCAGAAACGCCGATCTTCGGTCGTGACAATCGCGTTTCGGAGAACCTCCGGGATCGCGTCGTACTCGACAGTTATGCGTTTCTCGCGCGAGTTGTACGCCGACGCAATGACCAGTGGCTCGAGCGTGCACTGATCAAGCTCTGTATTGGTCCGTGCGTCGGTGACGCGTTCGACGCCCCGCTCTCCCAAGAACTGGACGTCCACAGGCCCAGTTCTGTCGGGCGCCGCGAATTTTGTGTCGAGCGGCTCAATACGTACCACGAAGCCGTCGACGACAAAGCGTCCGTTGAGACCTTCTGTCTCCTCGGACGATCCGGATCCATAGCCAAGCTCTTCGAGATACGAAACAAGGTCGCCGATGGCGAGTGGTTGTCCTCGACGGATGACGAGCGGTGCCGCATAGATTCCTGACCGCAACGCAATGGCTCCGCCACTGAGTCGCGCATCGACAACGCGGCACGTGGTGACCCACAGGTATGTGAATGTCGCAAGGATCACGACAGTCGCTGCACATACGAGCAGCCAGAATCGCGACGAGTGAACGAGTCCGACAATCCACGTCCAGCCGCGCCATGCGCGCGCGCGAAGGCGCGACCACCAGCCGTGCGGAAAGGCCCTCGCAGGCGCGAAGTCCTCAGCCCGATCGATCTGCGGTCGCGAATCCGCCATTGTGATAGCTCCAAAGTCCGTCGCGAATTCCCCAAGCGGACAGGCGACAGTCCGATACAGTTCCACGTCGCAACGCGCGAATGACATCGCGCAAACATCGGTCGTGACACGGCCATATACCAGGCGCAGCCGTGTCGCGTTCAGCGCCTGGTCTGGGTCCACACGGCGACCGGACCGACTCAGTTCGCGTGACGGGCGTTCGCGTTCTTCGATCCATCAGACGACCCAACCGTCAGGAGGTTCTTGACGGTCCGGACACCTTCCACGCTCCTGGTGACGGATTCTGCCTTTGCTCTCTGGGCCGCAGTGGCGACGGTTCCTTTGAGCGTGACTGCGTTGTTGTCCACGTCCACTTCGATCGTCGAGTCGCGGAGATCGTCCGCTTCTGCAAGCGATGCCCGCGTCTTGGTCCATATCCAGAGGTCGTCCGCACCATTGCCAATCGTGTGGCCGAGCTGCTTTGCCTCGCGGGCAATCCTGTCCTTCTGTTTTTCGAAGTCCTCGCGCGTGAGCTTGCCGTCATGGTCGCTCGGACTCGAATTGCTGTTTGCAACGATCGCGGTGTTCGCGTTCGACGCGGGGCCGTTATGGTTCGCAGTCGCGTTCGTGTTCTCGTTCCGATTCGTTGTCTCCGAATTGCACGCACCCGTGAAGAGTGCGAACACGGTGAATGCAATGGCTATGGTGGTTCTGATCACATCTGTCTCCTGTTCTCTTGTTATGGACTCCGCGTATCGGATTTCCATGCCCGGCGAGATCCGGCGCGCCATTGCAAGGCAACAACCGTTCCGCATCGGATATTTGGCGAATCGCCTGTACAAACGTCGAACAGGAGAGCACCTCCGTATGACAACGAGTCACGGTGTGACCACTTCTGCACGGAGTTCGTACGCTACCGGCCGGATTCAAAAGGTTCGGCCGTAGCGACGCATTGGCCCCTCTTTTGCGTCAGCGTTGTATATGCACAAGACACCAAGACCACGCGACCGCTCGAAAGAGGCACGCGCCATGCCGCCTGCCGAGAGCCAGAATCCGGCGATGGGTATGCCCGATGCTTCGCTTCCCGACCACGACGCGCGACGGGGTGTCGTCCCGGGTGCCGAAGCGCAACGAGCAGCTGAGCGGGCACTCGCTGACGAAGAGCTGTCTGCAGACGAGATTGCCGCGCAGTCCGGGTACCAGGGCCCCGACACGGACATCGGACAACATGCGGCGAGTTCAGAAAGAGAGCGGTCCAAACTCGAAAGAAGTAAGAGACCCGGCAGATCGAAGAGGTAATTCGACGATGTCGGAGGGACGCGTGCCTGCCCCGACCGGCGAACCCACTGAGCAACTCAGCGTAGCCGGTCGGGGCGTAATCGGGGTCTTCTACTTGTGATGCGCGTGCTCCGCGGCTTCGGCTTCTGTCTTCGTCCTGTGCACAGTGCCGGGCTCGTGCTGCGGCGGTGTATACACCGTATACAACTGCAGCGGGACATTGCCGACGTTCAGGAAATTGTGCCGGGTCCCTGCGGGCACGACGACTACAGATCCGGGTCCGATGGCTTTGCGAGCCGTCCCGATGACCGCTTCGCCGAGTCCCGCAACGAACATGAAGACTTGATCGACGTGCGCGTGCACCTCGCTTCCGATGTCCTCGCTGGGCAGAAGCGACATGAGCACGAGCTGCGAACGATCGGTCGTGAACACCACTCTTCGGAAATTCGCATTCTCGCGTGCAAGCTCCGAAGCGTCGTCGATAAAGAACGTGTTCTGCATAATGCCTCCTCGGCCAGTTGATGACTGGAGACGATTCCCTCTCGACCTGCGAACCGCCCGAGCGTGTGTCGGCGTGAGGCCGGCAGGTCTGGCTCGGCGGTTCGCAAAACTGTTCGAGGAGCCACCTGCACGCGGTGTGCCGCTTGACGGTTGCGTGCGTCGATCGGCGCCGACTGCCGGAAACACTTTGGTCTCAACGGTTTGCGAGACCGCGCCACTGTTGACTCTGTCGCCGAGACGCGCGATTCCGGCCAGGCGCAATGGCAGGCGCGGGATAATCCCCAGATTCTCGTCACCGCTTCCGTGCCGTCACGGTGATCGTAGCCACCTACCGGTGGCGGGTACTGTATGTCGCATACCTGAGTGACCCCGATCGGCTCATGATGACGCTGTGAGTCCACGGGCGGCTAGCGACCCAGTACCGCCACCGGTAGGTGGCGGGTGCCATACCGTCGAATCCACGAGCGACTAGCGACCCAGTACCGCCACCGGCTCGGGAGCCCATGACATAGCGGAGAACGCACGCGCGACCGATACGTGGCGGGTCGCGTTCGCTGAATTCGCCACGTTTCTAGAGCGAGTTGAGAAACGCGATGACTGCCCGACGCCGCCGCGACGAGAGTCGTTCGAACTTCGTCACCGTTTCGCGCGCTTCGCCCGCGTGCCGGCGGATCGCTTCGTCGAGCGTCAGCGTCGCACCATCATGCATGTACCGGTTGACCGTTCTGAGCCCCCACAGCGGCGCCGTGCGAATCATGTTTCGCGTTTCGGGATACTGCTCGTCGGCGATCCCGTCGCCCGTTCCGATGTCGTGCAGCAGAAAATCACTGAACGGATGGATCATACGACTGCCGAGCGCGTCTGGAACCACGAACTCGCCGCCGTTGAGCACCGTGCCCGCCGGTGCCGTGAGGATCGATTCCACGTGACACACGGCGCAGCCATCGACCGGAACAGCTGCTGCCCAAGCCTCGCCTCCTCGCGACCGGCAAGCTCGTCATCCCTCGGCGGCGCCTTTGTTGCGCGCATGAACTCCGCAAATGCCTCCACGTCGTCATTGTCACCCTCGTCGGGATCTCGGACCGGATCGAACGCGGAAATGTCCCGCCCGTTCGACGTGTTCTCGACCGGAAACAGGGGCGTCGTCACGCCCATCTCGTTCAGGTACGCATCACCGGCGAACGACACGAGACTCGCGTGCTGGCACTTCCAGCCAAAACGCCCGACCCGCGCCGTGCCCGGAGCCTCCGCCACGGCGACCATGATGATGTGGCCCTCGATCTGCCCGCCCGTTTCGCGTCGCTGCATGTCCGCGATCTCGACGAACGCCTGATCCGGAATCGCCTCGACGTACCCGAGGCCGAGCGTGCCCGGCGACGCGCGAAACGTCCGCACGTCGTTTCCCTCGAGGATCCGTTCCTGAATCGCGGCATTCGTCGCACGGCTGTGAATCAGCGACCCACCCGGATGCGGAACGAACACGCCGCCGCTGACGTGTCCGGATCGCAGTTCGAGCACCTGGCTCGAACCACCGGTGATCGGATTCGCGTGGCATTCGGCACACGACGCCGCGTTGTACACCGGGCCGAGGCCGTCGTCGACCGTCTCGGTCAACGCAAACAACGCGCGGTCGCGGTCGTACGTGGCCTGGTCGACCATCCCGTTCGACTGTCCGTCGAATCCCACGGGACCTCGACCGCGTGCGGGACAGCCTGTGCCTGCGGACTACCGCGTGGCTGCCCGTAGGGAGCACCGCGACGGCAACAAACGTTCAAACTACAGGTTTTGCAGAGGTCATGGTCTGGTTCCTTTCGTGTGGGTTCGCCGCCCTCGAGCACTTCCGGGCGAGCCTCGACCGTCGCGGGTGCCGAGAGCACCAGCCGGTCGACGTCGAGGGTTTCGGGATCTGGAATCGGGACGATCGCCGCCGCCGCGGCGTGGAACAGAACTACTCGCCGTGCGGGCCGTCGTGTCGTCGGCCGCGCGGCGGACCGCGGCGGTCAGGTTCGACCGTGTAATCGGCCGGTATGTCGAAGTTGCTCTTTGCCGGCTCGGTTCGCGTGATGCCGATCAGCCGGTAGACGGTCTCGCCGTGTAGCGGGTCCTTGTGCGTGCTGAGGATCACCGCCTGAAGCTCCGCCGAATACCACCGCTCCGAGACGATCTCGATCGCGCGGTCGTTGCCGATCTTGCCCGCCGGGATTGCGATGGTCGATCGGGTACCCTCGACCTCGACTCCTTCGATCGTCTTCTTGCCGAGGGCTTCGGTCTTTGCTTCGAACTTGGACGGCGGCGGCCCCGGCGGATGCGGCGGATCGCTCGGGAGCGGCGCCTGCCGGGCGACGCGGTCTGTCGGATTCAGCACGTAGTGGAACCCGGCTACCGGGTCGTCGATGATGATGACGCGCGGCGGCGGTCCCGACGGCGCAGCGAACGGCCCGATCGAACCAAGTTCCATCTCGCGTCGCGTGCGCCCTTCGTTGTCGCGCGCGATCGTGCCCGTGCTCTTGCGCGTGATGCGTGTCCCGTCGGCGAGCGTCTGCGTGAACTCGCTCGACGACACGGCAGAGAACGGCGCGCCCTTGATGGGCGGTCCGTTGAAGCGCATCTCGGCGGAGATGAAGTTGAACGTCGGTCCCATGAGCGGATCGTCGTGCGGACCGTCGCCTCTCCGATGCCCCGGGCCGTCGCGATCCTGATCGTCGCGCGGGGGCGGCGGCCGTCGCGTGCCAGGCCGCTCGTCGGGCGGCGGTCCGCCCTGCGCGACGGCGAGCACGCCGCTTGCGATGACGACGAGAGCGATGACGAGGCCGACAACCATTCGTCGTGAAATCGTGGACATGGTGACTCTTCCTGCCTTTCCAACCATCGATGGCCTACTGCACAAAGCGGATCGCGCGCGCGAGTCCGTCGTCGCCGATGATGATGTCGGCCTTGACGCGCTCGTCGAGACGATCCTGGCTTACCGGAAGCCCGAACGCTGCGAGCGATGACCGGGGAACGTCGATGCGCACGACCTGGCCGCTCTCCATCGCGGTCGCATCGTCGAGGTACGTGAGCGGTATGTAGTCGGTGACCGTCTCGGTCGCGTTTGCGACGGTACGTGTCTGGGTCAGCGCGGTCCGCCTCCGCAACGTCCGGACAGCTGGCGTCGAAGAGACCGTCGGTGGGACTACGACCGGCGCGGGCGGCTGTGGATCCACAGTCTGAACAGTCTGCACTGGACGGGTCGGTGACTCGACGACGTGCTGTTGCGATAGCCTGACGGCGTATCCAACGGGGACCGCGAGCAGCAGCACGCTCGCAGCGATCACGAGGAACCTCGAACCTGTCCTTCGCTGATTTGCGAAAATCCGCTCCATCTGCGTCATCTGCGGCCCGTTCCCCTCACGGTACGCCGCGAGCAACGCCGACTTCACCCGTGCCGGCGCCGCAACACGCCTCCGCGCGGCCGAGCTCGCCGAGACTCGCCGTCAACGCGTGCTCGCTCGCAAAACGCGCAGCACACGCCGAACAGACCGCCACGTGCGCCAGCACCGCCTGCCGCGCGGACGCTTCGATCGGCGTTCCGCACGCCGCGTCGCTCAGATCATCCTGGAATTGCCTGCAGTCCATCACGTACCTCTGACGGCCGGCGTTCGTGCCGGCACCTGACCGTCGACGCGTATTGCGTCGAGTCGCTCCACGAGCATCTCGCGCGCGCGGTGCAGCCGCGACCGCACCGTTCCGATTGCGCAGCCGAGCGCCTCGGCTGCTTCCGCGTAGTTCATCTCCTCGAGACTGCACAGCACGACCACTTCCCGGTAGTGAAGCGGCAACGACAGAACGGCCTGCCGCACCGACTCGATCGTCCGTGTCCGCGCGAGCGCCTCGAGCGGATCCGCGGCCGTGTCGACGTTCGCGGCGTCAGCGCGCGCGTCGTCGTCCAGTGCATCGTTCATCGCCACAAACGACTTGCCGCGTTGCAGGTGGCGCAGCACGCGGTGGCGGGCCATCCCGAACAGATAGCCCCCCACCGTGCCCTTCGATCCGTCGAACTTTGCGGCATCCCTCATGAGCGCCATGAACACGTCCTGCGTGACGTCCTCCGCAATCGGCTCCGATCCGCACATCCGCAGCGCATACCGATAGATCGCCGGCTGTCTGCGGTCGTACAACGCCTCGAACGCAGCTTCGTCGCCGGCGCTCAGCCGGATGAGGAGAACCTCGTCGGTCGTCGATGCGTCGATGGCCATGTGCGGAACAGGTTCGTGCTACTCGCCGTCTCCGTGATGCCGCCCGGGTCCGGGTTTGTCGCCGCCGACGATCCGGTCCGCCACAAACTTTCCGTCGGCATTTCGTGCGCCACGTGCATAGACGTGGTCGCCCGCCTTGTAGTCTGAAAGTGTCGCGGGCTGTCGGTCACGCGCAACCTCAGTGGCGTCAGTAGTGTAGACCACTTCGTTCGGCGTGTCGGGCCCCTCGAGGGTGAGCGTTCGCGCGGTCGTGTCCACCGAGACGACCTTGCCCGCGACTGCGTGCACACCATCCGCCGGAGGACCGGGGAAGCCGCCGTGCCTCGGAGGTTTGTCTCCGCCGCCGATGTGCGTGGCGACCAGCGTGCCCGAACTGTCGCGCGTGCCTTCCGCGAAGACAAAGTCGTCCACGACAAAGTCGGTCAGCTTTGCCGTCTGGCCGTTGCGATCGAACGTGGTGTCCGCGGTGACGAGAATCTGCTGCACGTCGCCTTCCCTGTTCTTGACGGTGAGCCCGTTGCCGGCGACGGCCGTAAGCCGCCCACCGGCGTGGTGTGCGGGATCGGGTGGCTGATGCCCGCCCGGGCCCTGCAGAGCGGCGGCGTAGATCGAGGCGACGGAAACCGCCGTGACGAGAATTCCAAGCGAAATTCGCAAGATGACCTTCATCGAGTGCTCCTTGGTCGTGCCTTTGATCGACCCGCGCGTGTGCGGTGTCGTCCGTAATGCACGCGAGCCCGCAGAAGAGTTCCAGAGAAGTCCAAATGACCGCACAGTGGCAAAGCGCCGTCGCGCTGCGCTTGCCGGCGCACTCCAAGGAGGAGCGCGCCTTTGGAGTGCGCCGGCAAGCCCAACGGGCGCGACGGCGCTTTCGACCTCTTCGGGGTTTACAACTCCCGAGAATCAGGCTACGCTCCGGTTTGCCTATGTCAGCTCGCAACGCGTATCGCAGCTCCTACTATTACGGCTCGCTCTCCGGTCGGAGAGATGAGGCGCAAAGGACACGTGCGCGGACGATAAACGTCTAGAGCTGCAACGCACGACAAGGATCCGGAACGGCCTCTCTCCTCCGACGAGGAGAGGGGCCGTTCCCTTTTTATGGCCAAAAGGAGACCGACATGAACCCGATTGAAGACCTGCGCCACTTCGTCGTCACGCACGAAGCGGTCAACAACGCATTCCTCGAGCGCTTCTCGCGCGCCGAGATCGGCGACGACGAGTTTCGTCAGTTCGCGACCCAGTTCTTTGCCTTTGTGAAGCACTTTCCGCGGATCCTGGCCGCGCTGCTCGCGAACACGCCCGACGACGAGGCAGCGGACGAACTCGCGACGATACTCGTCTCAGAGCTTGGCGACGGCAATCCGAAGCGCAGGCACGAATACCTCTATCACAACTTCCTCAGATCGATCGGAATGGACCCGCGCGTCGCGGCCGACGTTCCGTGGCTTGATTCCACAACCGCATATATCAACGGTCTCGCGGCGCTCTACGGCCATCCGGACCACATGGTCGCGCTCGGAGCGTCATTCGGTCTCGAGCACATGGCGATCCCGATGTGGGACCAGCTGATCCCGGGAATCGACGCCATCCGGTCGTCGCGCGCGCCGTTCGCACAGATGGACACGTTCTACTGGACGTTCCATCGGGACCTTGAAGAGCACCACGAGGACTCGATGGAGCGCGCGCTCGACGGCCTTCCGCTCGAGGCGTTCGAACCGCTGCGCGAGGGCGCCGCGGGTGCCCTGGAACTGCTCGCCGGGTTCTGGGAGGGACTCGACAAGGCAGCATGATGACTTTGCGCCTTTGCGTCTTTGCGTGAAGAAAAACGCAAAGACGCAAAGGCGCAGAGACAGCACTTCTAGTTGCTCACCTTGAACTCGATCGACTGCGCGACCGCCGGCGTGTTGGCGTCGCGCCTGACCTCGATCGTGAGCCGGTAACCTCCCGGCGGCGCGCCTCCAAGCCCGAGCCGTCCCGATAGGCGCGTCACGCCCGCTGGCCCTGGCACCGTGTGCGACGAGATCGGCTCCCATGCGTTTCGAAACACCACCCGGCCCGACTGCAAGATCGACACGCGCATCGTCGCGCCGGCAGGCGCGTTAAACGCCGTAACTGCATAGACGAGCTCGTCGCCGACGCGCAGCTTCGTGTTCGTCAGGTCGAGCCGGCCGAGCGCGAGGTTGCCGCGTGCCAGGTCCGGCACGTCAACCCACGCATTCGCGGTGCCGGTCAGACCCGACGATGGCTCGCGAACCGAGACTCGCAACTGGTACTTCCCGGGCTTGAGCGCCGCCTGGCGGTTCACACGGAAGCCGTTCGCGCGCGCAAGCTTGTACGCTCCCGACTTGAGCCGCCCATCGAGCGACTCGACCTTCAGCGCGTACGTCGCACCCTTGTCGTCAATGAACGCCGTGGCGACCTCGAGGGCGAAGTTATGCGTCTCGCCGGTCTCCTCGTACGCAATCCGGTCCCCGTCGATGTGCACGTCGACCCCGACGACAGCGCCGTCCGGCACCGGCGCCGCGACACTCGCGCCTGCAGTTACGACGAGCCCCGTCAACGGTTCGGGCGCCGAGAGCGCATCCACGACCGGCTGCGCCGATGCCCTCACGATCGACGCGTCGTAGCCGCGCTGCGCCCGAACCACAAGCTCCGGATGCCCGACAAGCCGCACGTCGATCGAATGATTCCCGTTGTCGCCACTGTCGGCGTAGTACGCAAGCGCGTAATAGGTGCGGTTCCGGTCGAGCATCTGGCCAAGCGCACCGGCGAGATCGTTCGTGTTACGGAACACTTCGCCGCCCGTGTCCTTTGCGATCGCGTTCACGCCGTCTTCGAGGTCGCGGCGCGACGCCTGGGCGTAGCCCGGAAATATCTGCGGCGGAATGGGATAGAGCGGATCGTCGGGGCCGGTGTAGATGTTCGGCTCGAGGCCTGCGCCCGTGATCGAGTAGATGACGACGCCCGATCGAACGGCCCGAGCGACGACCGCGCGGAGCTCGGACACTTCCCGCTCGCCGCCAACGTCGAAAAGCGAGAAGCCGTCCGAGACGAGCGCGAGCAGCTTCTGGCCCTCGGTTCTGGCCAGCTGGTCGACCGCGTGATTGAGCGACGCAAGCGTGAGGCGGCGTTGACGCGTGGCTTCGGCGAGCACCTGGTGCGCGCGCTGGCGCGCAAGGCTCTTCAGGTGGTTCGACATCGGATCGCCGCCGGGCACGTCGGCATCCATCGGCGGCGGAATCTTGTCCTCGATGCGCACGAGGTATGCGCCGGCGTTGAGCGCCTCCTCGTTCGTGCCGCGGACGATCTCGGCCGAAAGGTACGGGGTGAACCCACCGGTGCCCGCGGCTGGCGGATGGTTCGCAATCTTGTCGATCGCCTCGCGCAGCACCGCGCGATCGCGTGTGAACTGTCCGGCGAGCCCGATCGATCCGTAGCTCTCGACGATCGCCGCGAGATCCGTGTCTGCGATTCGTGTGTCGACAAACGACCGCAACGCCTTTCGCGCGCGCACGAGATCGCCGGCCGAGAGGTTCGCGTTGTCGACAAAGAACACGATTGAGCGCACGGCGGGCGCGGGCAAGGCCGGCTTTGCCGGCGCTGGCGTCGTCGGGGCCGGTCCCGCGATCGTCGCCGTCGCACCCTGAGGCACCGTGTTGACCGAGAAGAACGAGATCTCGCGCGGCTTGCCGTTGTCGACGACCTCGAAGTCCTGCTTCGTCAGGTTGTCGACGAGTCTTCCCTGAGCGTCGGTGACAACGGCCCTGATCTCGACCAGGTCACCACGCAGTTCGACGTCGCCTTGTTGGAGTCCTTGTTGTGGGCCTTGCCTGGCGAATGTCTGGGTCGCGGCCGGTAGAAGGAGAGCCAGAACAGTGGCACACGCTCGACGCATTAGCGAAGCTTAACCGAACTCGGGCTCCTGGTCGCACACACCTTGACCCGAAGCCGGGTGCAGTGGCTCCCGATCGTCAACGGGATGGGACGGTCGCTAGCGCACATGCTCCAGGTTGAACGTTTGTGCATGCGGGCGTGAGTCATGCTGGTTGTTGTGCTACCTTGGGCGACGGGTGACTTGCCGGCTTCCGGCCTGTAGGAGAACTGCCATGGCACGCCCCTTCGTGACGATTCTTGCCTTCGTCATCGCCCTGTCGCCGCTGCCTTCCACCGCCAAGAATCGGCCGGCCCGCGACAACCCGCACACCTCCCCGTCGGTACGCGCAGCTGACCTCCCGCTCAGCTTCGAGGAACGCGAGCCCTCGCGGCTTTACGTCGCACGCGCCGGCGACTTGAACATCGCCGTGCGACTAACCGTGGTCGAATTTGGCGGCTCGGTCCGGTTTGCGCTTGCGGGTGCAAGACGCGCCTCCCGGCTCTCGGGCGCCGACCGGCTACCGGGCGTTGCGAACTATCTCGTTGGCAACGATCCAAAGAACTGGCGCACGCGCGTTCCGACATTCGCCGGCGTGCAGTGCGACAACGTATATCCCGGGATCGACGCCGTCTACCGCGGCGAGGACCGGCAACTCGTGTGGGACTTTCATGTCGCGCCGCACGCGAATCCGGGGGCGATTGTGATCAATATCGAGGGCGTGACCGAAGTCTCGATCAGCACGACCGGTGCGCTCGTCGCGCGGACCAGTTTGGGAGAGGTCCGCCAGGACGCACCGGTCGTTTATCAGGAGTCGCCGTCTGGCCGCGTGCTGGTGGACGGCCGGTTCGAGCTGCGTGGCGCGAACAGATACGGCTTCGCCGTTGGTGCGTACGATCATTCGCGTCCCCTCACCATCGACCCGACCGTCTCGTTCACATACTCATTCGGTGGCGACGGCAACACGTTCCTGTCGGCGGCGGCGATGGACGGTCAGGGCAACGGGTATTTCGCGGGCTCTACGTCCGCAACAAACCTGCCGACGGCCGGCGGGATCGATGCCACGCTCGGAGGTGAAAGCGATGCCGTGATCGTGAAGCTCGACGCAAACGGCCAAGTCCAGTACCTGACCTATCTCGGCGGATCAAGCTATGACTCGGCTTCCGGAATCGCCGTCGACGAAGACGGTGCCGTCTATGTGACTGGTCTGACGGGCATCAGTACGACAGACGACTTCCCTGTCACGACAGGTGCGGCCCAGACGGTC
Organism: Blastocatellia bacterium; assembly: GCA_044224215.1. Classification (GTDB taxonomy): domain Bacteria; phylum Acidobacteriota; class Blastocatellia; order UBA7656; family JADIYM01; genus DAOMFM01. The sequence continues at coordinate 37,232 of JBGAKX010000015.1, read as the reverse complement.
TTCGGCGGTGCAAGCGATGCCTATGTCGCGAAACTTGCCCCGGACGGCGCGTCGCTCGCGTACTCGACGTATCTCGGCGGCCCCATGAGCTACGACGGCGGCAACGGCATCGCCGTCGACCGAGCCGGCAACGCGTATGTGTGCGGAGGAACGTCACAGCACTTCCCGGTCGTGAACGCCATTCAGCCGCAGCCATCCGGCGCCGCGGAGGGCTTTGTCGCCAAGCTCAACGCGGCGGGCTCCGCGGTCATGTATGCGACCTACCTCGGCGGACACGGCGACGACACCTGCACGGGAATCTCAGTGACGAATGACGGCGGTGTCGCCGTGTCGGGTTTTACGACGTCCACGGACTTTCCAACGGTGCGGCCAACACAAGCTGCGAACGGAGGCTCCGATGACGCGTTCGTCGCCGTGCTCAACGCAGCGGGCAGCGCGCTTTCGTTTGCGACGTACCTCGGAGGATCGGACAACGACCTTGCGTATGGCGTCGGCGTCGATGCGGCGGGACACGTGTTTGGCACGGGCTCCACGAGTTCGCCGAACCTGCCTGTGGTGAATGCGGTCGATTCTTCGCATTGCGGCGAGTCGACGGAGGCGTGTCCGGACGGGTTCGTTTTCGAGATCGATCCCTCGGCGGGCACAGTCGTGTATTGCACGTACCTTGGCGGTGGCGGATTTGATCAGTGTCTTGCGATAGCGGTCGATTCAAGCGGAGCGGCCTATGTGACGGGATCGACGACGTCACAGGACTTTCCGTCGGTGGATCCAATTCCCGGCGGATCAGGCGGCGGCAGTGAAGTGTTCGTCACACGCATCGTTCCCGGCGGCGGCTCGATCGATTTCGCGGACATTCGCGGCGGCACCGGGAACGAGGGTGGCTATGGGATAGCTGTCGACCCCGCCGGCACGACGGCACTTGTTGCGTTCACGGGCGACTCCAGCGACTTTCCGGCAGCGCGTGGCGGAAAGAGTGGTCGACAGGCTCCCGTGGAGCGGGGCGGCGTGCTCGGTCTCGTCTTTGGAAATCGGCCGATCGCAGACATCAGCACGGATCCCTTCCTCTTTCTGTCCGCCAAAGGCGAGCGCAGGGGGGTCTTGATCGTCTACCACAGGAACCGCGGTCCCGACGCGGCGACGGACGTGGCGTTCACGATCGACCTTCCATGCGTGCGTTTGATGAACACGACTCCCGACAGCCGGTACGTGTTCGACTCTGTCCCCGAGCCTGGTGGGGAGACCGTTGGAATACGAGGCAGATTCCTGAAGCCACTGAAGCCGGGCGAAGTCGTAACGGTCGTTCTAACGCTGATGCTGCCGGATGAAGCCCTCGACTGTGTTGCCGGCCATGAGGTATACGCGAAGACGCGCGTTACTGCGAGCTCGATCGATCCGGACCCGAGTGACAACGTGAAATTCGTTTCGGCACTCGTCCGGTCGTACGTCGACCAGCCGATCCTCACCTGGCAGAGTGCGCCTGGCGATGGTGAGCCGCCGGCTCATCTCCAGCTCTTCTCCATTAGTGGTTCGAATCCACCAAAGGGCACGAAGGAACTCGTGCGAACTTTCCCGTCACCCGAGCCGCGGTCGCAGGTTGGAGCGGCACACACAAGCGAAGTGGCAACCACGGCCACCTTGAGCGGCTACAAGGTCTACGTATCGTCGCAGCCAAACGTGCAGCCCGTCCCGGCAAACCTGTTCACGACAACTCCGCCGACACAGACGGATGCGGACGTTAGCGGCGCGCCGGCCGGCTCGTACTTTGTCGTGACGGCGGTGTTCGACGACGGCGCTGAAAGCGAGCCGTCGAACGAGGTTGGCGGTGTCCTGCCGACCATCACCAGCGTCACCTTGTCAACAAAGAAGATTACGGCTGTTGGCAGCGGCTTTTCACCCGGCGAGACCGTGCTCTTTGGCGGAGTGCCGTTCGCGTCGGCGGCGAAGCTCAAGAAGAACAACACCAAGCTCGTGCAGAAGGGCGCGACCGCAATCGGTCAGACGGCTACCCAGCTTCTGCAGAGCCTCGAGGCAGGATCATCTGTCGTGATCCTGTTCATCGATCCCAAGGGCAACGGCGTCGGGTACGTCTACACGAAGTGACTTCTGATCTGCATGTATCCGCTTGATCCGCGTTCATCCGCGGCCTGATTTCACACCCCGAGAGGAGAACCGCCATGGCTCGCACGCCCTCGCCCCTGACACGTCGCGTGATCGGCTCGCTGTCGTGTGTTGCGCTCGCCATCTCGACCGTGACAGCAGCCACACCGCCACGTCCTCACGGTCCCGCCGCCGATCAAGCCAGACCTGCACGCACCACACCCACTGCACGGCGTGCAGACCTCCCGCTCGCCTTTGAGGACCGCGGCCCGAAAGCCGGGTACTTCGCGCATGCAGGAGTATTTGACCTCAGCGTCACGCCGACCGGGACGATCATCATGGGACACGACGGCACGACGCTCAGACTCGAGCTCGCCGGAGCCAATCGCAATGCCAGACAGGCCGGCATCGACCGCCTGCCATGTGTCGTCAACTATCTCGTCGGTCGTGACAAAGCCACGTGGCGCACAAACGTTCCAACGTACGGTGGCGTCTCGTGCAAGGGCGTCTACAAGGGCATCGACTCGACATATCGAGATGAAGAAGGAAAGCTCGTGTGGGACTTCGATGTCGCACCGAACGCAGACCCCCGCGCGATCGCAATCGACGTCACCGGCGCGAGCGACCTGTCGATCGGCGCCGATGGGGCGCTCGTGGTAAAGACCCCAGCCGGCGAATTTCGCGAGGACGCGCCGGTCGTGTACCAGGACACGTCCAGCGGCAGGACGACGATCGCGAGCCGATACGCGCTGCGCGGCGCGCACGCGTTCGGTTTCGAGCTTGGAGCGTACGACACGACCCGGCGGCTCGTTATCGATCCGACCATCTCGTTCAATTTTCCGATCGGCGGTAACGGCCATACGTTCGCGTTCGCCGTCGCCCTGGACACGCGGGGAAACACCTATATCGTCGGATCGACGGCGGCGACCGACCTGCCGACGATGGGCGCCATCGACACGACCCTGGGGGGCGACCGTGACGCGTTCGTCGCCAAGCTCAACGGAGCGGGCGCGCTCGTCTATTCGACCTACCTTGGCGGCTCGCACTACGACTCGAGCCAGGCCATCGCAGTCGACGCGACCGGCGCCGCGTATGTGGCGGGGGAGACGGGCTTTGCCGACACCGACGATTTCCCCGTGACACCCGGCGCGTTCCAGACACAGTTTGGTGGCGCAGCCGATGTGTTTGTCGCAAAGCTTGCACCCGATGGCGCGTCGCTCGTCTACGCCACCTACCTCGGGGGTGCCCTGAGTTATGACGGCGCAACGGGTATTGCGGTCGACGCAACCGGGCGTGCCTATGTCTGCGGAGCGACCGTACAGAACTTCCCCACCGTCAATGCGCTGCAACCGCAACCTGCCGGCGGAGCCGAGGGCTTTCTGGCTCGAATCAATCCCGCCGGTTCGTCCCTCGAGTACTCGACCTATGTCGGCGGGACCGGCAACGACGCCTGCACGAGCATTGCACTCCTCGCAAACGGACAGTGCGTCACGGCCGGATACACGACGTCATTGGATCTGCCGACGAGAAACCCCGTGCAGGCGCAGAACGGCGGTCTGACCGATGCGTTCGTCGCCGTGTGCGACCCCGACGGATCGGCGCTCACCTTCTGCACGTACCTCGGAGGCTCGCAGAACGACTCTGGGTACGGCTGCGCGGCAGACCCGGCCGGGCACGTCTACTGCACGGGGAACACGTACTCACCGGACTTTCCCGTCAAGAATCCGATCGACACATCGCACTGCGGCGATGGCGCCGACGCGTGCCCTGACGCGTTCGTGTGCGAGATGGACCCGTCCACGTCATCCATTGACTATTGCACGTACCTCGGAGGAAGCGGCATCGACGGATGCAACGCCATCGCCGTCGACGAGGGCGGCACTGTTCTCTGCACCGGCAACACGACGTCGGTGGACTTTCCGGAGGTGAATCCGCTCCCCGGGGGTTCAGGCGGAAGCGGCGGCGCGTTCATCACGAGGATCGTCCCCGGCGGTTCGGCGATCGACTTTTCGAGCGTGTTCGGCGGAACCGATGGCACCGTCGCCTTTGGTATCGCGGTGAACGAACCGGGTACCAAGGCTGCGGTCGCGTATACGAGCGGCTTGACAATCGAGGTCGGCGGCGCGCTGGGGGTGGAGTTTGAGCCGAGGAACATGGCGGATGTACAGCTGACACAGACCGGTGCTATCGGCACGCTTCGAAACGGCGTCTTTATCGGCAATTACTTCGGCACGGTCGTGAACAACGGTCCAGACAACGCTGAAGGAGTCACAGTCACGATCGATGCACCGTGCGGGCTCTTTCGTGGAATCTTCAACCTCAAACTCTTTGAAGTGGTGGAGGCTCCACCGACGAATTCACCAATCGAAATTGTGTTGAGGGTTCCGCAAGCACTTGCGCCCGGACAGAAGGCGCAATTCGCATTCATGTTTACGAACGATCCCCAGGCGGCGTGCTTTCTTGTGTCCCGTACGATATCGATAAGCACGCGTGCAACATCAACCACCGTCGACCCCAGGCTTGACAACAATTCAGAGACGAGGACCGTCGGATCGGACTCGGCTGGGACCATCATCTCGTTCGCGAAGTCGACGCGGGGAGCGCCTGTGGACTTGACGCTCACGCGCGTACAAGGCTCGGGATCTGGTCTCGTACCACTTCCGTGGCCCACTGGGCGCGTCGCGAATGGTGGAAAGACGAGTGCCGCCTTGTCGGGCTACCACGTCTACAATTCAACGCTACCGAACGTTCAGGCGATTCCGTCGAATCTCTTCACAACACTGCCGCCGGAGCAGACGTCGGCCGACGTGACGGGCGCGACGGCGGGATCGTATTTTGTTGTCACAGCGTTTTATGGTGACGGAACGGAAAGCGCTCCATCAAACGAGGTTGGTGGATCGCTGCCGACCATCGACAGTGTCGTTGTGTCTGCAAAGAAGATCACGGCAACAGGCAGTGGTTTTTCCGTCGGCGAGGCCGTTTCATTTGGCGGAATTCCCTTCGCAACGCCGGCGAAGCTCAAGAAGAACAACACCAAGCTCGTGCAGAAGGGAACCCTCGTGATCGGCGAAACTCCCGCCGAGGCCCTTACGAACATTGAGGCGGGCTCGACGATACTCATCGTCTTCATCGATCCCAAGGGAAACGGCGTGGGCTACGTCTTCACGAGGTGAAGCTCACGCAACAGGACCGTACGCACCCGCCAACTGCCGTTGGCGGTACCGGAGCGGCGGCTGCGCCTCGGGCCGTTCGTCGATTGCCGATCCGCGTCGATCCGCCTAATCTGCGTTCATCCGCGGCACTTCTTCTCTCCACATGACAAAATCCACCGCACGCCGAGCCATCGACGCCGTCATCGGCGACGATATCCACTTCACGCTCGAGCACCGGCTGTTCAATACCGTCAGCCTGCTCAACGCCGTCACGAACATCGGCGGCATCGCCGGGCTGCTCGTCCTGCAGAACGCCGCGCTGCTCGTTGCGCTCAACCTCGGCATCGGCGTCGTCTTTCTCGGGTTCTACCTCTTCGCGCGGTTCCGCGGGGGCTTTCGAGCGCTCTACTGGCCGTTCGTGCTCACGATTCTCGTGTTCCTGTTTGCGAACATCCTGTTCAACGCCGGCACCATGGGAGGCGCCGCGTGGTACCTCATCCCGGCCGTTATCATCGCGACCGCGCTCGCGCCGCGCACCGTGGACGCTGTGGTCTCGACGTCGCTTTTCGCAGCCGCCGCCGTTGCCATCCTCGCGATCGAACAATATCGGCCCTCGCTCATCCTTCCGTACGCCGCGGCGAGCGACCGCATTCTCGACGTTGCGCCGAATCTACTCTTTGCGCTGCTCTTCTCCGCCGGTCTCGTGCTGCTCTTTGCCAAGTCGCTCAACGCCGAGCGCCGGCGCTCGGACCGCCTCCTCCTGAACGTGCTGCCCGAAGAGGTGGCCGACGAGCTCAAGCGCAATGCCCGCGTCGTGCCGGTGCACTACGAATCCGCCACCGTGCTGTTCACGGACTTTGTCGGGTTCACGCAGATCTCCGCGACACTTTCACCTGAGGATCTCATCGCACGGCTCGACCGGGCGTTCCAGGAGTTCGATCGCATCACGCAGGAGCATCACGTCGAGAAGATCAAGACGATCGGCGATGCGTACATGGCCGTGGGCGGCATCCCGCGATCGAATGCCACGCACGCCGTCGACTGCGCGCTCGCGGCGCTCGAACTGGCGCGAGAGACGCAACGGCTCAAGGACGAGTACGAGCAGGCCGGCGACAAGGCGTGGAGCGTCCGCGTCGGGATCCACACCGGGCCGATCGTCGCGGGCGTCATCGGCACCGAGAAGTTCGCCTACGACGTCTGGGGCGACACCGTCAACACGGCAAGCCGGCTGGAGTCGTCGGGCGTTCCGGGCCAGATCAACATCTCTGACGCCACGCACCGGCTCGTTGCCGACCTGTTCGTGTGCGAGCACCGGGGCCTCGTCGCGGCAAAGGGGAAGGGTGAGCTCGAGATGTACCTGCTGACTGGCATCAGGCCGGAGCTGACCGACGACGGCGTTACGCCGAATGCTCGTTTTCGGGAGCTGTACGCGGGGTTGGATCGGGCCGGCCATGCGTCCGATGGTCTCGGATGAACCGAACGCGAGCCGCCTGCTGACGCAGGCTCGATCGAACATGCCCACGGTTACCCACGGTTCCGCTCGCGGTGCTCGCTTCACCGTGGGCTACTCGCTGAGTCGCCCGCTTCGCGGGCTCCCCACGCCAGCCGCATAAGCCGGCGCAGCCGGCGTCTCAACCACTAGCCCCGGGTGAGGCGAGCGCGACAGCGCGAGCGAACCCGGGGATTGGTCCAGTGTGTGAGCGAGCCCGCCGGAGGCGGGCGGCTCCCCAGGCACAACCCTCCCACCCGCGAACTCGCCGATCCGCCGCGCCATCGTGGCGACACTCGCCGGGCGGACACCACGCGCGCGGTTCGCCGCGCCGATCTCGAACGCAATCCGCCACTGCTCGCCGAGCTTGCGCCACGCATCGATCACGGAATACCGCGGGTCGTAGATGCTCGTCGCCTCGGACGTCACCCCGTTCAATTCGACCACCTTGAATCCATTCCCCGAGCGAAACGCGTCGATCGAACCGACCCGGATGTCGTACCGGCCAAAGAAGAACCCTTCGAACCGCTTGCTCAGCGCGTCGATGGCCTGACCGATCTCTTCGGTCAGCATCCAGTCGCCATCCAGAAAGACCGCGCCGCGGCAGTGCGTACCCAGCTCGACGAGTTGCACGGGCTCGCCGGCCGCCGGCACGGTCCACAACCGGTCCGCGAGTGCCGCAAAGTATGCCTTCGCCATCAGGCGCGCCCGCAGGTCGTCGAGGATGAGCTGTTCCAGCGTGCGCACTCCATCGCCAAGGACCACCGGAAACCGCTTGTCGGTGATCGCAAACACGTGCCCCCAAGGCTCGTCCGGGTAGCGGTAGTAGAACACGCCGACCTCTTCGCCGGGGACGTACTCCTGTACGAGGGCCGGTTCACGGTGCGTCGCAAAGTACTTCCGCACGTCGTCGGTCGACCGAACGATCGCAACCCCGTCGCCGCGCTGGCCCACGTCGGGCTTCAGCACGACCGGATACGACAGCCCGGCGCTTCGCATCGCCAGGCGTACCGCGAGCACGCGGGTCTCCACGCTCGAGCCCGCCGCGACATAGGCCGTCCGGGCCACGCGATCTCCAAAGCTGTCGAGCCCGGCCAGGATCTGGTACTTCGATTCGCCGACAAAACCGCCCTCGGGGATCGCCGGATTCGCGGCCGTGAAGACCGTCAGGCTGCGGTGCCGGATCGCCAGCTTCACGATCTTCCACATGACCGGCGGATAGAACACCCACGGAGGCCAGAACTCCCACCTCACGGTCCGCGCCACCGATGCCGCCAGCAGCTGCCGCCCGCGGCGGCTCGAGAGCCGGATCACGAGCCACACCAGCGCGTACCCGAGCACGACCGCGGCCACGAGCGCGACCGCCACGCTTCGGCCAGTCGCAAGCGCCGAGCGCAGCACGTTGTCGCCAAGCACGGACGCGAGTCCGACGAGCACCGGCGTCCACACGGCCGTTGCGAGCAGGAACAGACCCGCAAACCGTGGCGCGCTCGTGTCGAGTGCGCCCGCCGCAAAATACGTTGGCAGCCGGGTCCCGGGGATCACGCGGCTGAGCGCTATCACGAGACCGCCGCGCTGCTCGAGCCACTCGGAGCACCGAATGACGTCGGCCTCCTTCAGAAACCACTTCAGCGGGGCATGGCCAAGCGCGGCACGGCCGACGAGGCGTCCCGCGCCAAACAGCAGCATGTCTCCGAGGAAGATCCCGGCCGCGCACGCGATGGTCGCAGGGACGAAACCCACGGTCCCGTGCGCGACGAGCACGCCGGCCGTGATGCACGTGACGTCCTCGGTGACGAGCGTCCACAGGGCGAGCGACACAAGCAGCACCAGCGCCATGGTCGTCATGCGCGTGCACCATTCAGCACCGGAGCGCCATGCATCCTGCGCGCGAGCGTGACCGTCTCGTACTCGAAACTTTCGCACGGCGGGCCCGCCTCGTAGCGGAACTCGATCGAGTCCGAACGAACGCTCACGATGCTCAGACTGACGGTCGAGGCATCGTCGCGATGCATGCAGACCGATTCGGGCCCGCGCTCCGGCGCATGACTCCTGTGAAACTGCTCGAGCGTCTCGAGGTCGAGCCGGCCGCTCTCGCGAACCATGTCGGCGAACAGCCGCGACCGTGTGGCAACCACGCGCTCGAACTCCCACGACGACGACACGAGCGGCGCAAAGATGTTGCCGATGGCGACCACGCGGCACGCCTCGCCGTCCCATCTGAGGACGATCGCGGGGCTCCCGGGCTCGAGCACCGCGAGCATGAACGGCTGGAACTGCGAGAGATCCATCGTGGCCAGGCTGACGCTTACGTCGCCGACCGACCGCGAACCCATCAGCTCGACGACAAGCCGCCCGCGGCTGGTGAATCCGGACGGATCGACTGTGTAGCCTTCGGGATAGACGTTCAACAGGCAGCACGACAACCCGTACTCGTTGACGGCGATCCACGAGCCGCCGAACTCGCCGTCGACGGGCGCGATGTATCGAACGCCGTCGCGTGTATGCACCGCGGGCGGGTGCGCGGCGAGCCGCGTGTGCCGCTCGTCGCGGTTTGAGACAAGATCATAGCCGTCCGGGCGCTGGGCCCACGTTACGGTGCACATCAGACTGCGGTCCTCCAGTACTCGAGCGTCGACGGCGCGACGCCAAACTCCTCGCCCGGCTCGATTCCCTGCAAACGGAGCACGAGGGCGATCAACGCAAAGTGGTGAATCGTGTGGCTCAGAAGCACCTGCAGCTCGCGCACAGCCGACGACCGGCCCCACGACGACACGTCGGCCGCACCACCCGGTCCCTCGCCGCGAACCAGCAGGTGTGCGGCCGGCCCCGGCGCCGGAAGGCTCTCGAGCGCAAGGATGGTTGCTTCGATCCGCGCGATCGCCCATTGCGGATCCGACGCGGTTCGTTCGTCGCGTTCGCGCACGTTGTAGTCCACGCGCGCCGCGGGCAACCCCCGCAAAAAGCTGTCGTAAAAGTCGAGACAGTGGCGGATGTGGCCGCCAGGACCGCTCGCGACCGGGAGTCCGTCGGTTCCGGCATACGTGCTCGCATCGAGCCGAGCCAGCACGTCCTGCGCCTGCTGGAGTACGGCGACGTTCTCGCGAATCAGCGCGTCGGCCATGTGCGGCGCCTCCCGCTCGGTCAATGTCCCAGTTGTGTTCATCGGTCACCCGTTGTAAAGAACGGTCGCAGCTCCGAACGGTCCATCGTCGCGACGTCGAACAGGACAAAATAGTCGATCGTTCCGAACGCCCGATCGACGGCGGGCGCTCCGCAGACCTTTGCGCCGTAGCGCAGGTAGATTCCGAACAATCGCGGGATCGACGGCGTCGCGATCGCTTCGTCCCCATCCTCGGCAAGGCACTCGAAGCCGGGACGCGGCGTCACGCTGAGCTCAGGATGCGAGTGTCCGTTCGCCGCAAGCCATTCGGCGACGGCGACGCCCTCGGACGCATCCTGGCTTGTCAGCGAGCAGCAGCCGAACAGGTACCGCTTGCGGTTGTGCGTCACATAGGCGGCAAGACCGCGCCACAGCAGAAACAGCACGCGCGTGTTCCGGTGCTCGCGCGCGATGCACGCGCGGCCGAGCTCGACGGCATCATCGAGAACTTCGCCCGGCAGAGTGCCGAGATCGAACTCGGTTGCCGAGTAGAACCCGTGACCATTCGCCGCAAGCATGCTTGTCTGCAGACGGTACGTTCCGACAACGGCGCCCGTGGCGCGCTCGACGACGGTCAGGTGGCGACAGACAGCGTCGAAACGGTCTTCGTCGCGCCCGGTCTCGACCGACGAGCTGAGGCCTTCGCCGAGCTCGACATTGAAGACCTCGTATCTGAGACGGAGGACCTGGTCGAGCTCGGCCGCGGTGCTGGCGTATCGAACGACGTACCGCGAATCGCCGATCTCCGCGAGCGGAAGATCCGCCGCGCCGAGCGCTGCCTGGAAGGAAACCGTCTCGAGCTGATGTTGGTGCATCGCGTCCACTCCTCCTCGTACTCGACCGCAACACCTAGATGCCATGGAGGTTCACGCTTATTCCGCCACGCACGCAATGAAATCGGCTCGGAATAATCGACCGCGATCCAGGCATTGAGCGATACGAGTCGGTCAAAAGGAGTTGAGTGTTATGGCACTTTCGCGCAACGCATCAATCGTGAGCTGGATTCTGCAGGTCATCGCCGCGGTGATCCTGCTGCAGACGCTGTTTTTCAAATTCACCGGCGCCGCCGAGTCGGTCTACATCTTCACGACACTCGGGATCGAGCCGTGGGGGCGAATCGGAACCGGCGTCGTCGAGTTGATCGCGGCCGGCTTGCTGCTGTATCCGCGGACGGCCGCCCTTGGCGCCCTGTTGTCGGCGGGTGTGATCGCGGGCGCGATCTTCGGGCACCTGACAAAGCTCGGGATCACGATTCCCGCGGTGGACGACCACGGCGAGCTGTTTGCGCTGGCGGTCGTGACGTTCGTGGCGAGCATCGCGGTGCTCTTCATCAGACGCGGCGAACTGCCTGTGATCGGGCGACTCATCAGCGCATAGGACTTGCCGCAGATGAACGCAGATTCGCGCGGATCTGCGTAATCTGCGGCTGGTCTTCCGTGTACAATCCGCGATTGTGCGGGCAACACTCGAGCTTTCGTTCGTCGTCGAGACATTGAACCTGCGCGACGCGCACGACTTCACACCGCTCGACGCGAACCTCGCCGCGCTCAGCGCACAGACGCTCGACGCGTCGCTCTACGAAACAATCGTCGTCGTCGACCCGAGCGTCGAACCGGCGCTCCAGCAGTATCTTGCCGACCGCTGGCCCGGGGTCCGCGTCGTCACCGCGCCAGGGGCCCACTACTACGCACAGAAGAACGCCGGCGCTCGAGCCGCGCACGGCCGCGTCGTCGGCTATGTCGACGCCGACTGCATCGCCGTCCCTGGATGGGCCCGGGCCATGATCGACGCACTCGATCGAGACACGCGAGCCGCCTGCGTCGTCGGCCGCTACGACACGCCGCGTTCGAACACGTCCGCATTCGCGCAGGCGTTTCTGGTGACCCTCTTCGGACACCACTGCGGCAGGGTCGCCCGTGACATCTCGAGCGTCGCCGCGAGCAACAGCGCATTCCGCTGCGACGACATCCTCGCCGTACCGTGGCTTGAAGACCCGTTCTTTCACGGTCCCGACGTGGACAAGGCGTCACGCGTCGCGGCCCGTGGCGGACGGATCATGTTCGTTCCGGAAGCCCAAAGCGTCCACGATCACGAGCCCGGCCTCGCTGCGCAGCACGGCCGCGGACTCTACTGGGGTTACTGCTTTCTGCGCCTGCGCCGCGAAGGCCCGCCGACGGTGCCGTATTCACGGCTCTTTCGGGGTCTCGGCCCGGCCGCTCCCGTTGCCGTCGTACCGGCAAAGCTGGCAATCGATATGCTGCGGCTTTTGGAACGCCGCCGAGATCTCGGTCTCTCCCTTATCGGCACGATCCGGGTCGCTTGCCTGCTCGCGCTCAACGCGTTCTCGACCGGTGTCGGCGCGCTGCGCTACTACGCTGGGCTCCCGCCACCGCAAACTCCTCAGAACACGCGGTTTGCGCCTGCGTCGGACGCGTCGGCAGTCGCCCCGAGCCGCTAGCTCGCGAACACAGCGCGCCAGCGCGCGTCGGCCCGCAACCCGTCGAGCCTCGGATCTGAACTGAGCCACAACAGGTTTCCGTCGTGGCGCTCGCGCGCCTTCGCCAGCCACTCAACGGCACGGTCGTAGTCGCCGAGGCCCACATACAGGATCACGCGGTCGTAGGGCTCGACCGTCTCGGTTCGCGCGCGGCGTTCGAATTCCGCGAGCATGCGCCGCGTCTCGTCGCGCCTCCCCGCGGATGCGTACACGTGCGCGAGCGCTGCGATCGCCCGCGAATTCCCTGCGTCGGTGTCGCGAATTCGCTGGAACTCCGCGATCGCGCCGTCGAACGCGCGCTTCTGTTCGAGCGCAAGTCCGAGGTCGAACCGCGCGCGGACGAATGCAGGGTCGAGCTCGAGCGTGCGCTGGAGCTGCGCGACCGATTCGTCGTACCGGCGCTGGTAAAAGAGGTTCTCGCCGAGTGCGACGTTGACGACAAGCGACAGCGGATCGATCTCGAGCGCGCGCCGGAGCGACGCGGTCGCCTCGTCGTAGCGCCCCTGGGCCTCGAGCAGCTCGCCGTACCACTGGTGCGCCGTCGCGTAGTTCGGGTTGAGCGCGATCGCCAGCCGGTACTCGCGTTCCGCCTCGGCCTGATCCTTGTCGAACACCTCACGGACGGCGCCGAGCGAGGTGTGCGCTTCCGCGAGCGACGGATCGAGCGCGATCGCCCTGAGCGCGGCGTCCTTTGCCTTGCCGAGCGATTCGAACCGCGAATCCGCGTCCACCTGGCCGAGCCCGAGCAGGACCCACGAATCGGCGACGCCGGCATACGCAAGCGCATAGTCGGGATCGTGCGAGATCGCCTGCCCAAAGAAGCCGATCGCCTTTCGATAGCCTTCGTCGGTCCGCTTGTTCCAGAAGAACCGACCGCGGAGATAGGCGTCGTATGCAACGGTATCGTCCGTGTAGCGCCGCACGAGCTGCTGACGGCCGGCATCGTCGAGCTTGAGCAGGAGCGCGCTCGCGACCTCCGCCGAGATCCGGTCCTGCACGGCGAGGATGTGCGACGAGTCCTCGTCAAAGCTCCCCGCCCACAATGCCGCGCCGTCCCTGACCCGCAGCAGCTGGACCGTCACGGTCACGCGCCCGCCCGAGCGCTGGATCGTGCCGTCGAGCACCGCCTCGACGCCGAGCTCGCGGCCGGCTGCGAGCGGGTCCAGCCCGGGACGATCGTATTTGAGCACCGCAACCGTGGGCCGCATCGCGACCTGGCCGGTCTTGCCGATGTTCGCGATCAGCGAATCGGTGATGCCGGGCCCGAGATACTCGGCGCCGGGCTCGCCGACGGTACGGAACGGAAGCACGGCGACGGCAGGCAGCGGGCTGTCGGGTGTTGACGATCGTCGCTCGGCCCAGAAGATCACCATTAGAGAGGCGAGTACGAACACGAGGCCCGAGGACGCGAGCATGAGGCCCGTGAGTCTGCTTCGAACCACACGCAAAGGCGCAGAGACGCCAAGGGCCTCTTCGCGGCTTTGCGTGAGCGTCTTTACCTCCGCCACAAACCGATACCCGCGCCCCGGCAGCGTCACCACGAACCGGTGTTCGGACCGCCCCTCGCCAAGCGCCCTTCGCACCGCCGACACCGCCTGGCTCAGGTTGTTCTCTTCGACGAACGTCTCGGGCCAGACGGCCTCCATGAGCTCGCGCTTCGAGACGTCTTCGCCGCTGCGCCCGAGCAGAACGAGCAGCGTGTCGAACGCCTTGGGGGCTATCGCGACCGGTTCGCCGCCGCGCAGCAACGCGCGTTTCCGCACGTCGACACGAAATGCGTCGAATTCATAGAAGTCGTTGAGGTTCAACGACATGGCCGTTCTTCAGAATTCCTCAGAAAGTTTCAGCGCCACATTAAGGACTTTTGTCCTCCGGCGGATTCACGATGGCGCTCTGACCCGGTGTAACGCAGCGTAGAGCCGCGGATTACGGGCGTCAACCAAACATGCCGGCCCAAGGAGAACCGCCGTGGCAACCATCACAATCCCAGACGTCGCCGTCCCGCCGGTGGACGCCGACACGACCGGGCTCGGAGGCCATCCGCGCGGCCTGACGACGCTCTTCTTCACCGAGATGTGGGAGCGCTTCAGCTACTACGGCATGCGCTCGATCCTCGTGCTCTACATGGTCGCCGCCGTGGCCGACGGCGGTCTCGGGTTCGACACCGCGCACGCGACCTCCCTCTACGGCACGTACACGATGGCGGTCTACCTGATGGCGATCCCCGGCGGGTTCATTGCCGACAGGTTTCTCGGCGCACGCCGGTCGGTGCTGATCGGCGGTATCGTCATCGCCGCCGGCCACTTCTCGATGGCGTTCGCGTCACTTCCATCCTTCTATTTGGGCTTGCTGCTGATCGTGCTGGGGACAGGCCTGCTCAAGCCGAACATCAGCGCGATGGTCGGCGGACTCTACGGCGACGACGATCCTCGTCGCGACTCGGGCTTCTCCATCTTCTACATGGGGATCAACCTCGGCGCCGCGTTGTCGCCGCTCGTCTGCGGATACCTCGCGCAGAGCGCCGGATTTCGAGCGATGCTCGCGTCGTTCGGGTTCCACCCGCAGGGCAGCTGGCACTGGGGATTCGCCGCGGCGGGCGTCGGGATGACGCTCGGGCTGGTGCAGTACCTGGTGCACCGCAAGCGCCTCGCGCACGTCGGCAACCGGGCCGAGAAGCGAACCGTCGACTCGGCACCGGTCGAGCCGCTGACCCGCGCCGAATGGAGCCGCGTGGCTGCAATTGGTGTCTTCTTTGCGTTTACGGTGCTGTTCTGGTCGGTGTACGAGCAGGCGGGCTCGAGCCTGACGTTGTTCGCGGACCGGCTGACGCGGAACGAAGTCTTCGGCTGGGCGTTCCCGTCGAGCTGGTTCCAGTCGGTGGAGGCCGTGTTCGTTATCGCGCTCGCACCGATCTACTCGGCGCTGTGGATCAAGCTCGGAAAGCGACAGCCGTCGAGTCCCGCAAAATTCACACTCGGGCTGCTGTTCCTGGGTATCGGAACGCTGTTCATGGTTCCGGCGGCCGTGCTTGCCGGCTCCGGGCGCGTCAGCCCCTGGTGGCTCGTGGTCGTCTACTTCGTCCACGTCGTCGGCGAGATGTGCCTGAGCCCGGTGGGGCTCAGCACGGTGACAAAGCTGGCGCCGGCCAAGCTCGTCGGATTGATGATGGGCGTGTGGTTCCTGGCGGCGGCGATCGGCAACAAGTTCGCAGGCTCGCTCGGAGGGCTGTTCGACGAGTCGGACGCGCACTGGAACGCAGTGCTGTTTGGGACCACTGGTGTGGTGGTGCTCGTGGCAGCGGGCATCCTTGCGCTTCTGTCGCCGCGCATCAGGCGATTGATGGGCGGCATTCACTGATCTTGCAAGGAGATCACGCCGCAGATTTGCGCAGAGTTGCGTTCATCTGCGGCTTGTCTCGTGTGATACGTCGCGCGTTTTCGCGTATTCAGCATGAGCTGAATCAGCGGGGAGGCACCAGACTGCATGCACGACGACAGACCGAACACGATCGAGGCCGTTGACATCACACGGACGCTGCCGCTCGGCGGCGAGACCGTTGAAATCCTTCGCGGACTGACATTTACCGTCGCGCCCGGCGAATGGATCGCGCTGACGGGACCGTCCGGCTCGGGCAAATCGACGCTGCTCGGCATCCTCGCGGGCCTCGATTCGCCAACCGCCGGGAGGATCGCAATCGACGGCGTCGACATCACGCGGCTCGGCGAGCGCGACATGGCGCGCCTCAGAAACCGCACGATCGGTGTCGTCTTTCAGTCATTCAACCTGATCGGATCGCTCACCGCGCAGGAGAACGTCGAGGCCCCGCTCTACGTTGGCGCGTCGCGCTCGCGTGCGCGCGATGCCGCGCGCGAGATGCTCGATCTCGTCGGACTCTCGGACCGTCTCGGCCACAGGCCGCACCAGCTGTCGGGCGGGCAGCAGCAGCGCGTCGCCATCGCGCGAGCGCTCGTCACACGGCCGTCGCTGCTGATCGCCGACGAACCGACCGGCAATCTCGACAGCGTCACGGGCGAGCAGGTGCTCGCGCTCGTCGCACGGATCCGCCGCGAGCTGGGAGTGACCGTCGTCGTCGCGACCCACGACACGGCCGTTGCCGCGCACGCGGACCGCACGCTGCACATCGTCGACGGATTGCTCGCCGACACGCTCGTGCCCGATCTCGCGGAGGCGCGATGAGTCCGCTGTTCGCGCTCAAGCTTGCGATGCGAAGCCTCGTTCGCGGCGGACAGCGCACGCTCCTCGCTGCGTCGTGCGTCGCGTTCGGCGTCATGTCGCTTGTCGCGCTCGAGCTGCTGTCGACGATGGTGGCCACCTCGCTGCTCGTCGATTCGCGAATCATGCTCGGCGGCGACGCGCAACTCGCTCGTCCGTCTGGTACGCTCGGCGCGGGCGACATCGCCGAGCTCGAACGGCTCCGCAACGAGGGCGTGATCGCGGGCGTTTCGCTTGCTGCGGAATCCGGCGGAGGCATGCTGACGACGCAAGGATCCGGCCGTGTCCACATCCTCGGACGTGTGCTTGCCGTCGATCCGCAGACGTTTCCGCTCGTCGGCACGGTGCGGCTCCGCGGCGAACCCGACGCCGCATTCGGATCGCTGATCGCGCAACCCGGCGCGGTCGTCATCACGCGCGATGTCGCGGCCCGCGTTCCGCTCGCAACCGGCGACCAGTTCATGATGGGAGGCGGCCCAGCGGGACCTCCCGTGCGGCTGACGGTTGCCGGCATCGCCGAGATGCCGCCGGATCGGATAGGCGACACCATCTACTACAGCCTCGACACGGCGCGTCGCATCGCCGGCCGCGACGACGTCGCGACGAGCGCGCGCGTGCTGTGGGGCGCGGCGGCGCCGGCGCAAGACACGCTCGAACGGGATGGCTGGAGCGTGAAGCTCCCCGAACATGTCACCAAGGAGCGCGCGCGCGTCATCGACCTCTTCGGGCTGCTGCTGAAGGGATCGGGCGTGCTCGGGCTGCTGCTTGGCGGAATCGGCGTGTCGAACACGATGCAGGTGTTGCTCGCGCGGCGCCGGCTCGAGATCGCAACGCTCAAATCGATCGGATATGAACGCCGCCACCTCGTGCTGCTGTTCGGGATCGAGGCCGCGATCCTCGGGCTCGCGGGCGCCGTTGCGGGCGCCGCGGCGGGTGTTGCGCTGTCGGCGTGGCTGCGGGAACTGCTCGGAAGGGCCGGGCCGTTCATGCTCGAACAGGCATTCGACCCCGGAATCGTTGCGGGCGGCGTGCTCGTCGGCGCAGCGACGGCCGTCATCTTTGGCCTGCACGCGATCGCGCGCGCGAGCGCGGTCCGGCCCGCGACGCTGCTGCGCGACCTCCCGACGCCGAACCGGTGGGGCGAGACGATCGGCCTGGCGCTGGTGCTCGGCGTGCTCTTTTCGGCAGTCGCATCCCTCGTCCTGGGCTCGGTCGTGAAAGGCGCCGGCGTGGTGCTGGGAGGATTCGCC
This sequence comes from Blastocatellia bacterium, assembly GCA_044224215.1. Lineage (GTDB taxonomy): Bacteria > Acidobacteriota > Blastocatellia > UBA7656 > JADIYM01 > DAOMFM01. Next base: position 19,351 of record JBGAKX010000015.1, on the reverse strand, counting down.
GGTCTTGTGCTTCTGGCGGCGCTCCTCGGGGCGGGCTTTCTCGCGGTCGTCTCGGTTCCGATGCCGATGCCGGGGCTGTTGTCGGTCGCGCGCAACAACCTGCGGAGACAGCCCGGCCGTGTCGTTGTCGCGCTTGTGGCGCTGTTCTGCGGCGTGTTCACGATCGGTTTCTCGGGAACTGTGCTCTCGAACGCGCGCGACCAGTTTGCGCGGCGCACGCTGCCGAGCGACGGCGTGAACCTGACGGTCTTTGCCGCGACCGGCGAGACACGCGACGCGCGCGCGGCGCTCGATCGCGCGGGGGTCACCGCCGTCGAGCGGATGGTCACCGCACCGGTGACGGTCCGCGCTGCGTCCGGCCGTGTGGTTGAGACCATTCGCACTGTTTCCGGTGCGGATGCCGGGGGGTTATCCAGCCTGAAGCTCGTCGACGGCACGTGGTCCGCCGATCGGCGCGAGGCGCTCGCGCCGGCGCGCGGCCGCAACGCTGCCGGCGCGCTCGCGATCGGCGACGTCGTCGGGATTGACGGCGCGACGGGAGTGGTCGAATCGGTCACGATCTCAGGGTTCTACGAATCGCAGATGGTGTCGCAGCTCGCGCCCCGGCCCGAGGGTCTCGTCGTGGACGCGGGAGTGGCGGAGCGTCTCGGCGGGCCGTCGGCACAGGTCCAGGTGTCGGGCCACGTGGACGTCGGGCGGTTGACGCGCGTCGCCGAGGAGGTTGGGCGTGCGTTGCCCAACGCAATGGTGCTCGACCGAGGGTCGCTCAACTCGGCGCTCCAGGGGATCCTCGAGAGCCTGTTTGCGTTCGTGATCGCGGTTGCCGGACTCGCGCTCGTGGCGGGCGGCGTGCTGATCGCGAATTCTGCAGGGCTGGCGATGCTCGAGCGGCGGCGCGAGATGGGGATCTTCAAGGCAATCGGATACTCGACCGAGCGCGTGCTGGCGGGGATCGCGGCGGAGTACACGATGCTGGGTGTGTTTGCCGGAATTGCGGGGATGGGCGGAGTGGCGGTGGCACTCGAGGTCATCAACCGGTTGCAGCATTCGGCGCGGTTGGGTCTGGATCCGTTGCAAGCGGCGGTGATGGTGGCAGTGGCGACGGCGATTGCGCTCGCGAGCGCGCTCGCGGTGGCGTGGCGACCGGCGCGCGCGCGGCCGCTCGAGGTGCTCAGGCAGGAGTGATTGGCAGGGCGACCCCTACAGGGTCGCCCGATGACTGTGCTGACCGGGGGTCGTCGTCGCTTCGCTCCTCGACCCCCGGCGCAACCTCGGGGGTGCTCATTTTCGGCTCCAGCACCCCTTCGGGGTGCTCGGAGATGGTGAACTCACCCCTACCGGCTCCAGGTTTGAAGCACGCCCTTCGGGGTGCTCGGAAATGGTGACCCCTAACACTCCAGGTTTGGAAGCACCCGAAGGGGTGCCGTGCAATAGCCGGGGGTGCTCGAGATGAACTCACCACTAATGGCTCAAGGTTTGAAGCACCCTCGAAGGGGTGCCGTGCAATAGCGGAGGGCTGCTAACCGATGGGTCGTCGCCGATTCGCTCCTCGTCCCCCGGCTATTTTCCCGCACCCCTTCGGGGTGCGCGGTGATATTGATATCACCCCTAACGGCTCCCGGTTTGAAGCACCCCATAGGGGTGCTCGGAGATAGTGATCTCACTCCTAATGGCTCAAGGTTTGAAGCACCCCGAAGGGGTGCCGTGCAATAGCCGGGGGTCAAGGAGCGCGAAGCGCGACGATGACCCCCGGTTCGTCCACCCAACCTCCGAGACCCTGTAAGGGTCCCCTCTACCCTCGCACGCACCGTCCACCCGCCGCACCTTCGTCGGCCGGATGCAGACCATCTGGATCGTCAGCTCCATCGCGTGGATCTCCTCGACGCGATGAAGTGATCAACGCGCTTGGAGTGGCGCACCCCATCCGTCGAATGCCTCGCGCGCCCGTGAAATGTCGCGCGCCGCACCCGCCGCGAACACGAATCGGTCGGGCCGCACCAGGACGAAATCCGCATTCTGCGTCTCCATCCACGTGGCAAGAGGCCCCGACGGCCCGCCCAGCTCGTCGCCGATTCGCCATACGACGATACCTCGCGTGTCCGCCCACGCCACATCGTCCGCCGAGAGCGATCCCGGCGCCGCGATCAACGCGAATCGATAGCCGATCACGTCGTCCGTCATCCGCATCCCGCCGTCGACGGACACTTCGAACTGCGGCAGCGGCGTTCCGGCACTCGGCGAGCCCGCGTCGCGAAAGCCGTCGCGCAGCACCGGACGACGGATGCCTCTCCGGCGGGCGTGCTCCCAGAATCTGGGCACCGCCATGGCGAATCTGAGCTCGTTTCGCCGCCGCCACCGCTGGAATGCCGTGTCGCCCTGCAATCGCTTGTTGATGAAGAGCGTCCCGTCGAGGACTTCGCGGACGTGCGGCGCGCGCTCGCACTCGTACGTCGCGAGAAGCTCCGGACGCGCCGCGCCCGAGACGACGCGTTCGAGCTTCCACGCCAGATTGACCGCGTCGCGGATGCCCGAACACATGCCCTGGCCCGCCGACGGAGGCATCATGTGCGCCGCGTCGCCCGCGACGAGCAGACGGCCCGCCCGCCACGACGCCGCGACGAGCGCCGTGTGCTCGTACGAAACGATGCGCGTGATCTCGACCTTCCCGGGATCGACGAAGTCCGCGAGCCATCCGAGGACGACATCGTTCGCGGGGTCAGCTCTGCCGTCGCCCAGCTGGAACTCCCAGCGCCTGTTCCGCCCAAAGCCGTGCGCGTGGATCGCCAGCCGGTCGCGCTTGAGGTAGTACGTGAAGCAGTTCGGCAGCTCGGCCGCGTCCGCCATGTCGTTCACGAGCGTGTCGACGATCACCCACGGACGGCGCTTCGCAGTCGACTCCATCTCGATTCCCGCGCTCGCTCGGACGATGCTGCGGCCGCCGTCGCAACCGACGGCCCACGCCGCATGCACGACGAGCGGTTCGCTGGTCGCGGCAACTTTCGCGCTCACCGCAACCGAGGATGCGGTGTCCGCGACGCGCTCGACGTCGATGCCCGTGCGGAGAGTCACGCTCGGATAGCGCGCCAGTCCGGCACGCAGAATCCGTTCGAATGCCGGCTGGTCAAAGAACCGCGAGCCGCGATAGCCGTGCGGCGACGCGGCGTCCTCGACGACATCGGTCATCATAACGCGGCCTCGTTCGTCGACGACCTGGATCGTTCCGAACAGCTCGGTGTGCGGGAGCAGCTCGAAGATCAGGCCGGTCGCCTGGAAGTTGCGCAGGGTCTCTTCGTCGATGTGCGTCGCGCGGGGTACGACGTAGACGTCCGAGTCGCGCTCGAGCACGACGACGCGGATGCCGAGCTGCCCGAGCAGATTCGCGAGCACGACACCGGTCGGCCCGCACCCGACGATTGCGACGTCGCACGTCAGGGCTTCCTCATTGCGGGCGCTGCTGTTGGGCGATTGGTTCGGCAGGCAGGGTCCTCGTGCAACCGGTTGCCGTCATTGTGCAACATTCGCACAACGGTTGGACATCGTGCATTCTACAAGCCAGAGCCGGGTCCGGTAGGACTCGGCCCACCTCGACGGATGGTTCAAACCTGAGAATGGGCCGAGCGCTACCGCGCCCGGCTCTGGTTCAGGAATTGAGCGACACACAATTACAGAACCGGAGCCGAGTCCGGTAGGACTCGGCCCACCCCGTCGGATAGTTCAAACCTGAGAATAGGCCGAGCGCGTCTGAGTCGGTCATTGACTCATTGGGGCTGGAGCGGCTGGTGCAGGCACCACACCCCGGATCGCCAGCTGCCCCTTCCTCGAGAAGTTGATCGACTCGCCCAGGATGCGCATCGCCTCGCCCGGCGCGTGGAACCCCATCGAATTCTCGGCCTCGACAAAGTCCAGGTAGAACTGCGCCTTCCGCTGGAAGTCCTGCGCCGGCGCAAGCTCCGCGTCCGGCTTGCCCGCGTCCTTTGCCGCCTTGATGTCGTTGATCAGCTCCACGAGCGCGTCCATCGCCAGGTTGCGCATGTTGTACGTCCGCTCCTGGATCGCCTCCGCCCGGAACCGAAGCTCCTGCTCGTCCCACTTGTGGCACGTCTGGCACGCGCGGTTGATGTTCAGCAGCGGACTCTGCACGTGGTGGTCGCTGATCTTCATCGCGCCAACCCGCTGATACGGCATGTGGCAGTCGGCACACGCAACGCCCGACCGCGCGTGAATCCCCTGGTTCCACATCTCGAACTCGGGGTGCTGCGCCTTGAGCACAGGCGCACCCGAGATCGCGTGTGTCCAGTCCTTGAACTGCACCTCGTCGTAGTACGCGAGAATGTTCTCGATCTTCAGGCCGTTCTGCCATGGATACGTGAGCCGCTTCTCAGGTCCCTTGAAGTAGTACTCGTCGTGGCACTGCCCGCACACGAAGCTGCGCATCTCCTGACGCGTCGCGCTCTTGTTGACGTCATAGTCCGGAATTCCCTGCGATGCCCTGAGCGCCTTCATGCCCTCCATGAACGCGGGACGCGTCACGCGAAGCTGCATCGTCGCCGGGTCGTGGCAGTCGATGCACGCCACCGGGTGCGTGACCTGTTTGCGCGCCTCGAAGTACGGCATCTGATTCAGCGCCTCGAAGCCCTTCGTGAGGTCACCGTTGCCGAGCCGCTTGTAGGTTGTGTACACCGACGCGTGGCAGTTCAGACACGTGCCCGGCTGTTTGACGACGTTCTGGCGCTCGGTGAACGTCTGGTCGTCGAGCATCCACGCGTGGCCGCGCTCTTCGCGAAAATCGACGGCGAACGCATACCCTGCCCACATGGTCTTGAGCCGCGGGTCCTCCTCGAGACGCGACTGCGCGACGATGCTCCTCGGGTCGGCCTGAGTCGGCGTGCGCGGCATCGCGTCGCTGCCGCCAAAGCGTGTCCGGGTCTGGTCGGTCGTGCGCAGGTACCCGTCGTACTGGAGCGGGAAGTTCTTTCCCCAGACGGCCGGGTCGTCCGTGTCGTCGGTGAGTTCGACGACGCGGTAGAACGGATACCTCGCTTCCTGCTTGCGCTGGAAGATGTTGATGAGCAGGGCCGCGGCGGTCATGCCGCCGATGACGGCGAGCGCAACGATGATCCAGAACTTTCTGCGGCTCAGGCCGCCGGAGGGCGTGGGTGCTTCGGTTGGTGTCTCGCTCACGTCGATTCTCTCCGCAACAAGGTTAGTGAAGGTGCCCCACCGAGCGGTGGCAGCGCAGGCACGATGCGTCCTCGCCGCCGTGCGCGCTGCCGTCGATGGCGTCGACCATGTCGTCGTGGCACTTGCGGCAGGCCTGCTCGGTGACTGCCGCGCTCGGCGGCGTGATCTGGATCGGGTCGGGGTAGGTTCCGGTCGTGAAGTAGTACGAATGCCAGAAGCCGTTCCGGGCCTTGGTCATGTACTTGCCGACGAGCGACGGCGGCGTGTGGCAGTCGTTGCAGACGGCGACCGAGCGATGGCTCGACTTCATCCACGCGCTGTACTGCTCGTCCATGACGTGGCAGTTGGCGCACGCCACCGGGTCGTTGCTCAGGTACGAGTAGCCCTTCGCGTACACAAAGGTGTAACACGCGATACCAAGGGCCAGACCGATTGCGACTGCGAGAACAACGCGTGCGACCCGCTGCGTTGACACGGAGTGTTCCCCCGAGTTGGGTTGTCGTCAAGAAGTGGGCCCGAAACGGTCTCGAGCGGTGATCGGAGAGGCAGCGGGAGTATAGCAGATGGTTGATGCACTACGGCATTGCCCATTCCCATTGGTGCGGGGGGCCCGGCGATACGGCCACAGACCCAATACGCAATGTTGCGGGAACGGGAACGGCGGGATGGTTGGGAATGTCCCGCGTCACCGTCTCGTCATTCAGACGGACGAGCCACTCACCGATAGTAATGCCGAAGGTTAAGTTCAAATCCCTTGACACTGGCTGCCAAGAAATTGAACGCATCTCGAACGGTTTCATTGAAACCGCCCTCGCGACCGTCCGGTTCTCGGTGGCCATAAGAGCCCTGTTTCGTAAGGTTTCCGTCGCATTTGTCACGCATGCGCCGACACTTCACGGTTTGCGTTTGTTCCTCGTCGACAGGCTGAACCGAGGAACGTGGATTGCACTGACCAAAGGCGCAACGATGCGAAGAATTCAGGCCCGACGGTCGAAGGACCATTCTTGGAGTGCGCTTGCGCATTTTCCCGTCGGACACGTTCACCACGAGCGGAGGGAGCCATGAAACGCAAGGCGAATTTGCACACATTCGCGTGGGTTGGCGTTCTCGTTCTTCTGGTTGCATCAACCGGAATCACAACACAGGGTGGCGTCACTGAGGGTATCAACGACGCGGCTTTTGTCATGCAGAACGTCCCAACCACGATGACCGCAGGCCAGACGTACAGCGTCTCGGTCTCAATGTTGAATACAGGTACGAGCACATGGACCGGCGGAGCCGGCTACGCACTCGGATCCATCAATCCCTTGGACAACACCACGTGGGCTGTCAATCGGATTGGAATCCCGAAGGGTCGCGCGACGTCACCGGGCAACATCCGCACGTTCGTGTTCACCGTGATCGCTCCGACGACTTCAGGACTCTATGACTTCCAATGGCAGATGCTGCGCAATTCGGATGAGACCGGACTCGCGTACTTTGGCGAGCCAACACCGAACACGCCGATCAATGTCGTTGGTGGTACCGGGGGGAACAACGATGCCGCGTTCGTGACGCAGACCGTCCCGACGCCGATGCTCATTGCTAACGTGTACACCGTTTCGATCCAGATGCGAAACACTGGAACGACGACGTGGACAGGTGCGGGTGGATACGCACTCGCCTCGCAGAGCCCTCCCAACAACATGACATGGGGAGTGAACCGCGTTCCATTTTCGGGTGCGGTGGCCCCGAACGAGGTCGCAACCTTCACGTTCCAGGTTACGGCGCCGGCAACGCCCGGTGTTTACGATTTCCAGTGGGAGATGATCCAGGAGGGGGTCGATTTCTTTGGTGCCCTGTCGACCAATGTCTCGATCAACGTGACCAGCGGCATCGGGACCAACAATGCACACTTCGTATCGCAGACCGTCCCGGCAACCCTCACGACAGGTCAGGCATTCGGTGTCACGATCGTGATGGTCAACACCGGTTCAACAACATGGACCGCGGCGACTGGATATGCCCTCGGATCTCAAAACCCGACCGACAATACGACGTGGGGTCCGAACCGCGTTGCGCTTCCGAACTCGGTCGATCCGGGCGGCAGCGTGTCGTTCGCCTTCAACATGACGGCGCCGGCCGTGGCCGGAACATACAACTTTCAATGGAGGATGGTGCAGGAGGGCGTTGAGTTCTTTGGCGAGCCCACGACAAACGTGCCGATCGTCGTGAGTACAGGTGGCACCGGCGACACAGGCTTTGGCAACAACCTCAGCGTTCCGGTGATCTTCTCGGATTCTCACGGGCTCACGGGCAACTACACCCATGTTGACACCGGACTTCGACCAACGGTCGACGAAACGCCTCCCACCTTCCCGTATTTCGATCCGGACTACACGTTCATCCTGAACGGAACGACCTACTACCCACAGAAGACGCCCAGCACCTGGTGCGCTCAGTGGCAGAACGGTTCGGTGTCCGAAATGACAAGCGCCGTCGTGAACTGGTCCGACAACATCCTCAACAAGAAGTGGACGCCAAAATCGGTCATTCGCGTTGAGAACATCCTCTATCAGACCGGCCCCAGCGAATTGAAGGCATATGAAATGTCACTTCTCGGCGGTCAGGGAACGACCGAATCCTGGGGTACGACAGGCAATACTGTCGCGTCGATGTACCGAACGGTGTACACGACGACGGCGCGGTTGAAGATCGAGAAGATCGATCGCCCGGGCGGCACGGTTGTGCCGAACGTATGCGGATTCAACGGCGCGGTATGGGAGAAGTATGGCGTCGACGGCCCGGGCGGTTATGGCGCGGAAGTCAACGTCTCGGGGAACCTTATCTTCGGGTTCAACTGGAAACTCAACGAATGCACGGCAACCACCGCGCAGAAGCTCGGATGGTGGCGACTGACGTTTTCGTTCGATCCGATGGCCAAATATGTGCTGAACGGAGTCCCTCACTTCGTCGAATGCAACGTTCGAATGGACGCACTCGACCCTGGTGACCTGCTCGGCCGTTTCTATGTGCCTCGGTTGCAATCGCCAAGCGAGTCCGTACTCGAGATCGAAATCGTCCGCGGCCAGGCAGGCACGGGCGAGTAGACAGCATGGCCCGTCCGCTCAGGCGCGTACCCGGGCTGCGGCGAGTAATCGCCAAGTCCCGGGTGCGCGCCGGCCAGCTTCCAAAGGAGGACGAAACCGACGCTTCATCATCGACGATGCGGTGTTGGCTCGTAGAGACGATGGCCCCACTATTTGACGCTACCGCAACATCATTCCATTTCCGAGCTGGCATGGCTGTAATGGCGGCGATCGTTCTTGCCGCGCCCGTTGCGCGGAGCTCGTACGCCGCAAGTCACGCTACCCGACTCACGTCGCAGATCAGCGCTGTTCAGGCCAACGGCATTCCTTCCGACGAAGACTGTAGCTGTCCGGATCCCGCACCCGCCCGAAAGGCGGGTGAACCGGTCGATCCGAGGTTTGCCTCAGCCCTGACTGAACTCTACAACAAGATGTCCGCCGGAGATCGTTTCTCACGCGAGGAAGTGAGCGTTCTCAAACGGTTTCACGACGGCAGCCCGGTAGATGACATTGAAGCCGAGGTTGTCGCGTCACGCGCACTCTTCGACCACTACGTCGAACATCGCAGGCTGAACGGTCACCAGCGGCATCTGTTCGATCGCTACTTGGCGTACATGTCTGAGGCCGATCGTGAACCAGCCGATCTCAAGGGAAATTGTGTGACTGAATCGGCTACGGCTGAATGTGAACCAAACGATGTAGCCAGCCAGGCAACAGTGGCCGTGCACCCCTACTTCACTGGTGAGTTTTCGTACACGGACGACGTCGACTACTTCTCGTTCACAGTAGGCCGTTCGTGCACCGTTAGCATCATGTTCGACGCGGATCCGGTGCAATCCGGCAACAAAGTTTCGTCGCAAGTCGAACTCCTCGATGTGCACCACACCGTGCTTTCAACAAGCCAGGGGTTGACTCGAGTCGTTCCATGTACGGTGCCTTCCGCGGGAACGTACTACTTGCGCGTGTCACCCGACCCTGCAATGGGAAGCCAGGTCGGCGCGTCGGGTTCATATTCGCTTGGCGTTTCGCAAGCATGCGCCATTGGTCAGGTTGGCCGTGACGACCCCAAGTTCAAGCGCGTGCACCCGTTCGAGCAGGGGCAGCCCTGCAAGTCCGGACCCATGCGGAACTTTGAGGCATTCGAGTTCAACGTCGCTGAATCCGGGCCGATCGTTGCGAGCCTTTGTCCGAGTGGTGGCGGTGCAGCGGACTTTGATTCGTTCCTGGTCGTATACCAGGCGGCGGATGGATCGAGGGTTGATCCGTTTGGCGCGGACGGCTGCACTGATGCCGTGGCCGCAAACAACGACTACTGCGGATTGCAGTCACAGGTGACCGCCGATGTTGCAGCCGGCTTCTTCTACGTCGTCGTCACTGGACGTTGTGGATCGTCCCTCGGATCGTTCACGCTCAACGTGACCCGAAACGGCGAGGCCCTTGGCTGTAGCCGAGTCACACCCCCACCAGGTGAGCCCGAGGAGGAGGAGTTCACGGTGGAGATGACCGCCACACCAGAGCCAGTTCAAACGAACGGACTCGTAACCTTCACAATCGTCCTTGCCAACGCGGGGTGTCCGCGCCAACAGGTTGTGGCGACGGACGTGCTCCCGCCGGAGACCGCTTTTGTTTCGTGCACGACATCCGCCGGCACATACGCTGTTTCCGGCAATACCGTGACCGTGACGATAGGCCGACTCGATGCGACGAACGTGGTCACTGTTACGATCGTCGCACGAACAGCCTGTGCCATGTCGACCGGTGCGAGATTCTCGAATACGGTCGTTGTGACCGGCAAGGGCGGCGGCGGTGGCCACGAAGAGGAGGCACCGATGTTCCGCATTATGGATACGGTTGAATGCAGTGTGACGAACCCGCCGCCTGTGATTACCATTCCAGCACCGATGACCATGGTCGCGAATGCACTTCAGGGATACTCGGTCGGAGCCTACGTGGCCTTTCCGATGCCGGCGGTCGCCGATAACTGTCCGGGGCCGGTCGATGTCACGTGTGCGCCGGCCTCCGGCTCGTTCTTTGGCCAAGGCGAGACGTCGGTAACAATAACCGCCACCGATTCAGCGGGCGCGGTGTCAACAGGCACGTTTCGGGTGACGGTTTTGTCACCGTTTGGCGTTTGCTGTGTCGATGACTACTCGCACGACACATTCAGCCAGGTTGTCGATCGAACGAGCCCGATCTACGGATTCTGGACGTACCGGGTTGCCGCTACCGGGACGACAATGGGCGGAATGGCTGATTCTCTCGCGTACGTTCCCGGAAGGTCGTTGACGTCCTATGACCGAAACGATCCGCTGTGGACGATGAACGCCAACATCTCGTTCGCCAGCCGAACTGGAACCGTGAAGGTCGTTGAGCGCGCCACGGGAGTCAGTCACGTACTGCGCGATCGCAACACGGGCGACACGCCGGCCTGCCAGTAGGAGCATTGAAAGACGCTGCGGAGTCTGGCGCAATCGCACACCTGCATGCGCCGGCGCGGTCCACGGGCCGCGCCGGCGCTTTTGCGCACTTGGCTGATGACGGCGTCACCATGCGACGCTGCGGCTCGTCAGCGCAGTTCCTTCTGCTTCTTCAGCTTGTATGCGAGATCGCTGCGCGACAGTCCCAGGTTGCGCGCCGCCTTGGCTTGGACCCCCCCAGCTGCGTCGAGCGCGCGCTTGATGAGCTTGACCTCGATTGCCTCAACGGTCGCTCGAATATCGAAGGAGTCCGGGAGTGAGGAAAGCCATGCGCCCTGCATATCGCCCTCCGTCTCAGTGCTGGTAAGCTCGCCGACCCCGAGCACGAGATCGTCGGGGCCGATCTCTTCGCTTCGCGCCAGGATGCACGCCCGCTCGATCAGATTGCGGAGCTCGCGGACGTTGCCGGGAAACGAGTAGGAGGCGAGCTTGGTCAAGGCGGACGGATGCACCCGACGTGCGGGTAGATTCAAGTCGCGAGCCGTCTGCGCAAGATAATGTTCGACAAGCAGGCGGATGTCGTCGCCCCGCTCACGGAGCGGGGGAACGTCGATCGGAATGACGGACAGTCTGTAGAAGAGGTCGTCCCGAAAGAGCCCGTCCCTGACGCGCTGCGAGAGGTTGCGGTGCGTGGCAGCAATGATGCGGACATCCACCTGCCTGAGAGCCGTCGAACCGACGCGCGTGATCTGTCCTTCTGCGAGTACGCGCAGCAACTTTGCCTGGAGCGACGCGGGCATCTCGCCCGCCTCGTCGAGAAACAGCGTGCCGCGGTGCGCAGCTTCGAACAGTCCTCGCCGTGGACGGTCGGCGCCCGTGAATGCACCCTTCTCGTGACCGAAGAGTTCGCTGTCGAGCAGTGTCTCGGGGAACGCAGCGCAGTTGACGGCGACGAATGACGCGCCTGCTCGCGGGCTCCCCTTGTGAATCGCGCGAGCCACGAGTTCTTTCCCGGTGCCCGTCTCGCCAGTGATCAAGACGGTCGCATTGGTAGGTGCAACGCGGACTATTGTCTCGAGCAGCTCCCGCATTGGCGCGCTTGCGCCGATAATCGACTCGTCGAACCCGAGGCGCTCAACTTCGCCCTTGAGCCTCGCGTTCTCCCGCAAGAGCTCCGCACGTTCCGAGGCGCGCCTGATCGTCGCGCACACGACGTCCGGGACAAACGGCTTTGTAATGAAGTCGAACGCCCCCCGGCGCATGGCCTCGACGGCCAGTTCGACCGTAGCAAACGCGGTCAGGAACACGACAGGCACGAGTGGATCAGCCTCGACGCTGGACGCGAGCACCGCAAACCCGTCGCCGTCACGCATACAATGGTCTGTCACCACGACATCGATGGTTGAAGCGTGAAGCGCGGCGATTGCTTCTGTCACTCCACCGGCCTGGATCACCGTGTGACCGTCCTCCGTCAGCACCACCGACAGTACGCGGCGCATGTTCGCTTCGTCGTCAACGATGAGGATTCTGGCCACGGTCCTTCGTCACTTTGCCGTCGAGGGCGCACCGTCGCCCAGTGGAAGCACGAATGCAAACGTGACGTGGCCCGGGTCGTTTCGCGTCAGCGCAAGGTCCCCGCCGTGCGCGAGTGCGATGTTGCGTGCAATCCCGAGGCCCAGACCGGTACCGGATGCCTTCGTCGTGTAGAAGGGTTCGAATACGCGTTCAGCATCCACGGGTGCGATCGCTTCTCCCGAGTTCTCCACCGAGACTTCTATGCGGTTGTCGTTCCTCGCTCGACAACCAAATCGCACGAGTCCACCCGAAGGCGTAGCGTCGATTGCGTTTGTAATCAGGTTCAACAGCGCCTGGTGGATCTGGAACTGATCAACCCAAACGATCGTGTCGCACGGGCACTCGACCTCGAATGTAATGCCGTGCTCGGCTGCACGGGACTTCGCGAGGTCGGCGACGTATCCAAGCACTGTGGGCAGGTCAGCCGGTTTGCGGTCGGGCGGCTTCGCGCGAGCATAGGATAGGAAATCTGTGGTCATTTGCTCGAGTCGTGCTGCCTCAGTCGCGGCGATCGACAGCATTTCATCGCGAACCGCACCCGGCGCGCATGCGCGGTTCGCCGTCGCAAGCGAGCTTGAAATCATGGCCACAGGGTTTCTGATTTCGTGAGCGATTGCGCTCGAAAGCCTTCCGATCGCGGCGAGCTTCTTCTCATCGGCGAGCCGATCGCGCGCGGTCGCCAACTCAACGAAACTCGATCGTAGCCGGCTCGATTCCCTTCGCAGCTGGTCAACAAGTTCCCAGACGACCACGCTTACAAGAAGAAAGATCAACGCAACCGTAGCGGCCTCAAAGAACTCGCTGATGCGGACCGGTGGATGCAGCCGCTCGTACAGCCACACCTGCATTATCGTGAACACAGACGCCATCCCGGCAACGACCAATGTCGAAACCAACGAGAACCTGAACGCGGCGGCAATGACGGGTGTCACCATCAGGACCGAGTAATGCGAGTCCTCGGTGCCTTCGATCACGGATACGGCAAACGCGAATGCAATCGTGAACAGAAGCGATGCATTCGCGTACGTTCGGATCGCCTGAACGTCTTTGTCACTGCGCCTTGTGCGAACCCACCACAGTTCCGCAACGAGCATGACAACTCGACTGAGCAACACGAACACCAATATGGACGGGGGCGTGACCTGCAACGGCATTATCCCCAGGTGCGTTACGAAGAGTGCCAGCAGCACTATCAGGTTTAGTCCTATGAACCGGGACTCACGCGTGACGAGCGCGGAGAGTGTTTCATCTTCCCACTGACTCACGAGAATTTGAGTTTTTCCCTGAGAGTCCAACAGGTCTCCTCTTGTTCTCAACATGGACCATCGTTGCTTGGGAGAACTCTGCAGCGTCACTCACGAATGCGGAAAGATCCGCCATTCGTACTGCCTGCTTCGCCGCTACGAATTCGCGAAGCCACTCCACACGAATGACTTACACCTTGAAACGACATGTGCATCGCCATGTCATCGCAAGTTCGGTGCCGTGCATCGAAGGCGGCGAGGAAAGCCAACGACGAAATCGCCGCTGGTTCGCCGCTGGTCGGATCGCGATCGGGGGAGCCTGACGCGGAGCGCACCGCAAGGATCCCCCGATCCCTGGCGGGATCGGCTCTGCGTCACAAGTGCGCAACTATCCACTCCCACGTGCGGATTCCCATGCCCCGCAATCAACACAAGTCGACTGTTTTCAATAACTAACGAATCGTCTCGCCACAGGCACGGCTCTTGCACTCCTCTTCACTCTACCGCGCGTCCGAGGCAGGACGCGCCAAGGAGGAAGTCATCATGAGACTCACCAAAGAGCGAGACGGGATGAAAACCGGTCGCAAACTGGTCGCGACCATAGCGATCGGTCTTGCGGTCGCCTTCTCGACGGCGTGCACTACAGGCAGCACGTCGACCGCACCCGTGACGAAGCCGGCATCGAACGAAGGCGCGATCACCGCGACGATCGTCAACCTGCAGGCGGCGTTTGACACCGAGTCGAACACGGTCACCTATTACACCGAGTTTGCGAAAAAGGCCGACCAACAGGGCTACCACCAGGTCGCGAGCCTGTTCCGGGCCGCTGCGCGCGCCGAGTCGATTCACGCAGAGAACCACGCTCGCGCGTTGCGCGCGCTGAACGTGGAGCCGACGTCGGAGCCCAAGCCGATTGCGGTGCTCGACACGGCGACCAATCTGCGAACCGCGATTGGCGGCGAGACGTACGAGCGCGACACGACGTATCCGCAGTACATTGCACGCGCCAAGAAGGCCAGGCTCGAGGACGCCGCGACGTCGTTCAACTATGCGTGCAAGACCGAGCTTGCCCATCAGACGCTGTATCTCGACGCGTTCAAGCACCTGCAGACGTGGCGAGCAGGCACAAAGACGTTCTATGTCTGTCCGACGTGCGGAAACACCGTGACGGCGCTCGACTTTGACGCGTGCGCGATCTGCGGCGGTCCAAAGACGGCGTTCACGAATGTGAAGTAGACGAGGCCGGCAGCCTCGCTCACGTTCCGACGGGTTCGAACGGCTCGATCACCGGAACGTCCGTGCGATCGAGCAGCGCCAGCGCCGCGGAGATGACGCGGCGCTGAAGGCCCGGGTTGTCGGGCTCGCCGAGCGGATACCCGAACCGGTACGGAACGAGCAGCGCGCGAGGCGGCTTGATGCTCCGCGTGACGCGCTCGGCCAGCGACACCGAGACCGTGGCGATCCCCTCGCGCTCGATCGCTGCCTGCACCAGACCGACGGTCTGGTTGCACATCGGTCAGACGGGCGTCAGAAAGACGGCGTCGACGCCGTCGGCCTTCAGCACGCGGGCCGCGGCAGGCGCCGTTTCGTCGATCAGCCGCCGCGGATCGATGATCGACCCCATGAAACTCAGGTGGCGGTCGTTGAGCGACCCGATCCGCTTCTCGTCGCGCAGCTCGCGAAAGCGGTCGAGCGGAAACACGAGGTTGCGGTCCGCCGCGACTCCCGCGTGGTCGAACGCGTCGCTCTTGTGGTCCTCGATCAGTTCGCGAACGTCGGCGTCGACGCCGATCTCGCGGAACGACACGTCCCCGCCATTCACCGTTCGGTCGAACGCCGACGCGCCGCGCGGAAGCAGACCGCCCGTCGTGACGAGCGCCACCCGTGCCTGGTCAAGCCCGACGGCAAGCGTCGCCACCGGGTTGTCGCGCACCCGGAACCGGCTGTACGGATACGTCAGCATGAAGAGCCGGTATCGGGGGACGAGCTCGTCGTAACTGGCCATAATTGCTGGTCTTACCGCGATTTCATCAATTCGGTGTAGGCCGCGCTGATCTCCTTCATCCGTCGTTCCGCCAGGTCGCGGAACTCCGGAGCGAGACTTGCCACCTTGTCCGGATGATACATCATCGCCATGTCGCGGAACGCCTCGGCGATCTCGGCGCGCGACGCGCTCGCATCGATTCCCAGCACCTCGTGCGGCATGCGGCTCACGGGCTTTGCGCGCGCCTCAGCCCGGTGGCGCGCTCGCGCGTCCCGGCGGCGCTCGCGGTTCGCGGCATCGCCGTTGGAATCCGGTCCGAAGACAAGCTCGACATAGCGAACGGCTGCGCGATTCACGACGCGCGGCTTGTTGCGGTACGCGGGACCGACGTATCCGTCGATCTCCATCCTTCCGAGCAGCATCGCCGCAGCGCTGTATTCGATCCCGAGGTCGCCGGCGACACGCTCGACCGTCGCGCCTCCAGCGCGCACGATGGCGCAGAGCGCGTCGTCATAGAGCACGTCGGCTTCGGTCTCGGCCGACGGGACGTCCTCCGGGCTGGCGTTGCCGCCGCTGTCCGACGAATCGCGCGAGCGATCGCCCACGGAAAAGATGCCCGACACCGCCGCCACGAACGCGTCCGCGCCGTCGGGCTGCGAACACAGAAACAGCTCGCGGACGCCGCCCGGTCCGGCGAATTCGACCTCGGCGTAGAGCACGATCGGATACCGACGGTTGTCGACGAACGACGGATCTGGCGACCCGTCAGGCAGCACGTGCAGCCACGTCGTGTCGACCACCGGCGCATCGGTCGGAACGTGCTCGTCCTCGACGCACAGCGTCGCGATCGCGTGCATCCCGAGGATGTCGTAGGGGATCGCCGTCACCGCGGACTCCTCGTACACGAGGACGCGGTCGGGGAAGAAGAAGAACTTGCGCCGCTCGCCATAGAGCGTTGGAACGCGCAGGTTTGACCGCAGACGCGCGGGACGGGCGAGCGCCGGACGGATGCGGTAGCGGCGCAGGAAGTGGTGCGCGCCGAGCTTTCGCCGCGTGTCAGTGGTGCGCCCCTCCGGAGGCACGTGCCACACGAAACTGCACGCGGCCAGACGGCGGAGCCCGTTTTGCAGGCGACCGAACCGCTCGGCCGCCGCTTCGTCGAGCGTGTAGGTCACGCGCGCCGAGCCCGTCCGCGCGTCCGCACGTCGCGCGAGCGCGTAGGCCCCCGCGACACACGCTACGGACGCGAGTGACGCCGCGACGAGCAGCAGCGTCGACGCCCGCATCGCCAGCGCTCCGACAAAGACGAGATACACGACGACGACGCCGGCAAGCGGGACCCACGGCGCTGTTTCGCGCCGCGTCCACGACCGGTGGAGCTCCGCGAGTACCTCACCGGCGGTGCATTCGTCAGCGTCGCCGTCGGTCAGTCCGTCGGCGACCCGGTACCGCACCTCGCCGTCCTCCATCGTGACGGAGAACACGCGGGACCGGCTGCGAGAGACCATGCGCGCCATCGCGCATGATTATAGGGTCGCGCGCGCCCGCGGACGGTGTGTCCCGTCAGTCCTGCGACTTTGGACCGATCCAGCCGAGCCGGTAGAACCACGCAAGCAGAACGACGGCGATCGTCAGCATCAAGCCGACGACAACAAAATACCCGTTCTCGGTCTTGAGCTCGGGCATGTTGTCAAAGTTCATGCCGTAGACGCCCGCAATGAACGTGAGCGGCAGCAGGATCGACGACACGACCGTCAGGACGCGCACGATCTCGTTCGTGCGGTTTGCGGCGAGCGTCTGGATATTGCTGACGACGCCGTCGAGCATGTCGCGCGACGAATCGATCGACGACCGCACCGAGATCGTCGTCCCGAGCATCTCGTTGAACGCGACGCGCGAGTCGTCGCTCACGTACCTGCTTCGCTTGGTTCCAAGCATCATCAGCACGATCGACATGCTGTTCGTGAGCCGCTTGAGCGTCAGGATGTTCGCGCCCGCCACGGTGACGCCGGCCTTCAGCCGGTCGCGGTCGCCCGCGTAGACCGCCTCCTCGAGCTTGTCGATGTAGTTGTCGTTCGCGAGGTTCAGGTGTGCGTAGTCATAGACGCACCGGTGCAGGAACAGGAATGCGATGAAGTTCGGGGTCTTGCCGGCAACGTGGAAGTCGTCGATGCACCGATCCTTCACGAATTCGACGGTCGCGAGGGGCCGCCGGTGGTACGTGATGATGAAGTCGGTACCGAGCACCATGATCATCCGCGAGAATTCCATCTCGGTGAGCTCGTGCGACGTGTCGAGGTGATTGTCCGGATTGACGATGTGGTACAGGTAGAACGCCAGACAGTCCTTGTGCTCGACGATGCGCGGCAGCACCTCGGGGCGATCGAAATTGCCGACCAGAACCAGGTCGATGTCGACACACTTGAGGACGTTGTTGAGCGCCTTGATGTCGGGCGCCTCGATGTCGATCCACGAGAATACGGAGTCGTCCTGCAGCTCGCGGTCAAAGCCGTCCGCGTCGAACACGCGCGTCGTCCGTTCGACAGGGTTGAAGCTGACTCCGTGGATGGTGACGGACGGATCGAGGACGGCGTGATCGTGTTCCTGAGGGTGCATGACGATGGAGAATACAACAGTATCCTTTCACGGCACGAATCGTGTATTGAAGAGTCCGTGCCGAGAGTTCTCCTCGTCGTTCTGATGGCTTTTCTCGCAGCGTGTGGCGGGCGCGCGCCGGATCCGCGCGTGGTGGTCTTCTACGGCTCCGAAGTGCTCGGCAGCCTCGACGGCTGCGGTTGCATGGGCAATCCGCGGCTGGGCGGACTGCCCTACCGGATCGGCTACACGCGCGGTTTTGCGGCCGAACACCGCGATACGCCGACGCTGCAAATCGACGCGGGCGCGTCGATGAAGCCGATCGTGAATGCCGAGGGCCGCACGGTCGAGGACTGGATCGTCGAAGATGACTGGGCGCTCGCTGCGCTCGATGCGACCGGGTTCGACGCGTTGAACCTGACCGACGTCGACGCGCCGTATCTCGCGCGCAAGATGGCGTCCGACACCTATCCTGCCAACGTGACTGCTCAGCCGGTGCTCGGCAGGTACGTGTCGGCAAACGTCGTGCCCGCGCGCGCGGACCTCGCTGCCCCCGCCCGGTACGTCGTCCGCTCGGCCGGCGCGGTTCGCGTGGCGATCACCGGCGTGTCGCAGCCGAACGCCGGGCTCGAGCAGTCGTGCGGCTTCCGCGTGACGGACGCTGCGGAAGCGCTCGCGTCGGTGCTGCCGGCGATGCGGGCCGAATCGGACGTCGTGATCGTTCTCGCGTACATGCAGCCCGGCGCGGTGGATGCGCTCGCGGCGAAGCTGCCCGGCAAGGCGGATGTGTGGATCGCCGCGAACTCGATCGGCGGCGACGTGCCCGAGCCGCGGCTCGCGGCGCCGGAACGAATCACGTGCTCGTGGTACAAGACGCAGAAGCTCGGCGTGCTGACGCTCGAGCTGGCCGGAGCGCGCGTGGCGGGCGCGACGAACGAGTACGTCAAGCTCGAGGATCCGCTGCCGCGCGACCCCGACGTCGAGCAGTTCGTCGAGCGGTCGAAAGCGGCCGTCCGCGCGGTGAAGGAGAAGCGGTTTGCCGCGAATTAACGCAAATTTGCGTCTATCTGCGTGAATCTGCGGCAAATCGCTTTTCGAGCCACGCAAGGATCGTCTCGTAGAACACCGGCGATCGACGGTTCCACACCCAGAACTTCTCGGGCCACGCCCAGTCGCCGCCCTCGAGCGTCCGGCGCGTCTCCATGTCGTGCCCGGCGCGCGGGATCACGCGGATCGTCACGTCCGTGTTTCCCGCTTCCTTCAGGTACTGCTCCATCAGCGCCTGAT
>JBGAKX010000185.1:0-7328 GCA_044224215.1 Blastocatellia bacterium | reverse complement strand
CGACTCGTCCCCGGCCTCGGCGCAGGTGCCGGCGCGGGCGGCGTGCCCCCACCGCTCGCCGCGGGCTGGAACGCCAGCATGCGCAGCAACGCCATCTCGAAGCCGGCCCGCGCATCGGGCGCGTAATCGAGGTCGCGCCGCGCGTTGATCGCGATCTGGTAGAGCAACTGCAGGTCTTCCGGCGAGAACTGCGGCGCCAGCGCGGCCAGCGCAGCATCCTCTTCCTCGTTCTCGCCCGGCGGCAGGTCGGGCAGCGCCTGCAGCAGCGCCATGCGCTGGATCGCCGCCGAGAGTTCGCCGAGGGCCTGGTGGTAATCGGGCGCGCGTTCGTCGAGGTGAGCGACGGCCTGCATCAGCGCCGTGCCGTCCTTCGCCGCGATGGCCGTCAGGATGGCTTCGACGTGGCGGCGATCGAGCGTGCCGAGCAGCGCACGCACCTCGGACTCTACGGCCCGGCCACCGCCGAAGGCGAGCACCTGGTCGAGCAGCGAGAGCGCGTCGCGCATGCTGCCTTCCGCCGCGCGCGCCACCGCGCGCAGCGCCGCCGGCTCGAACTCGACCTTCTCGGCCTGCGCGATCTGCGTCAGGCGATCCTGGATGAGCTGCAGCGGCAGGCGTCGCAGGTGGAACTGCAGGCAGCGCGAGAGCACGGTGACCGGCAGCTTCTGCGGATCAGTGGTCGCGAGCAGGAACTTCACGTGCGGCGGCGGCTCCTCGAGCGTCTTGAGCAGCGCGTTGAACGCGGCGGCCGACAACTGGTGGACCTCGTCGACGATGAACACCTTGTACCGGTCGCGGGCCGGGGCGATGCCGACCGACGTGATGACCACGTCGCGGATGTTGTCGACGCCGGTATGCGACGCAGCGTCGATCTCGATGACGTCGAGCGACCCGCCCGCGGCGATCTCGACGCACGACGGACAGACGCCGCACGGGTTCGGCGTAACTCCGGTCCGGCAGTTGAGCGACTTTGCGAGAATGCGCGCCGTCGTCGTCTTTCCGACGCCACGCGCGCCCGTGAAGAGGTACGCGTGGTGGAGCCGCTCCTGCGCGACGGCGTTGCGCAGCGTCTGGGTGATGGCGTCCTGCCCGACGACTTCGTCGAACGTCTGCGGCCGCCATTTCCGTGCTATGACCTCGTACGCCATTTCCCGTATTCAAGCACAAAAGCCGCAGATTCGCGCAGATCCGCGGTATCAAACTGGCGGGCTCCGGATGATCCGCAGCACACTACAGTACTCGCTACCGTTGCTGCCTCTCGGCCCTGGCGGGGTTTGCAAGCTGTAGTCGCACGGAGTCCGGAGCCCGTATGGCGCCCAGCCCTTGCCGGGCGAATCGAACGGAGGAGGTGGGATTCGAACCCACGGTACAGTTGCCCGTACACGACGTTTCCAACGTCGCTCCTTCGGCCACTCGGACACTCCTCCTCAAGCAAAAAGATCGTGGCGGAGGGAGGGGGACTCGAACCCCCAAGCGCTTTCGCGCGCCGGTTTTCGAAACCGGTGCCTTACCAATTAGACTATCCCTCCGCATCGGTCCGCGGGCGCAGTCTGCGCTCGCGAAAGAACTCTTGCATCAGTGTTCTGCACTCGTCCTCGAGGACACCAGCCCGAACGTCGAGGCGGTGGTTGAGGATGTCCGACGTGCATATCTCAAAGATCGATTGAACGGCTCCAGCGCGTGCATCAGCAGCGCCATACACGAGACGGTCGACGCGCGCCCAGACAAGCGCTCCGGCGCACATCGCGCACGGTTCGACGGTCGCATAGACCGTCGCACCCGGCAGCCGGTAGTTACCGACAGCCCGCGATGCTTCGCGCAGCGCCAGTATTTCGGCGTGCGCCGTCGGATCGCATTCTCCAATCGAGCGATTGCGACCGCGACCGATGATCCGTTCATTCAACACGACGACCGACCCGACCGGCACTTCTCCGTCGGCGGCCGCCGCAACCGCCTCGCCAAGCGCCTCACGCATCATCTTCTCGTCGAATTCGTCGAGTTCGGATGCATTGGCAGGCGAGGTTCCGTCCATAGACGCGAAGCGGGATTATACCCACGAGGGTCAGGGGCGTCTAGGGGTGCGACTCGCGACCGGCGCCGCCGCTCGGAGACGCCAGAACCGCCTTCCGCAGCGCACGCGCCTCGTCGAGAAGCCGCCGTGCAGCCTCGACGGCGCCCGCCGGCGGCGGCGCGTGGTGAGCGGCGGGCGAATCCGGGTCGCCGATACCCGTGTCGCGCAGCACGCGCACCCGAGCGAGGATCCGGTCGCGGATCTCCTGCGCGTTGTCCACCCCGCGAAAGTACCCGAGGTGTGTGTCCCCGCCGTGCTGTTCAACCTGCTTGGACGACGCCGAGCCGCCGCCGCCCGCCGTCCGCACCTCCACGTCGGCGATCCCGAGCAGCCGCTGCAACGGGCCCTGGCGCACCGAGATGTTCTGGATGTTGGCAAAGCTCATCGTCTTCTCGCTGATGTTGACGAGGCCCTCGCGAATCCTGAGGCTGCGGTCCGTCACGATGTACCAGCGCATCTGGTAGTCGAGATGGACCATGAAGTATGTGAACACCAGCGACGCAAGATACGTCAGCACGCCGAGGACTTCGAGCACCTCGAGCACCCACTTGAACGGAAACTCCGGCAGCATCTGTAGGAACCAGAAGCCGAAGTACAGGCCGATGCCCGCCGACACCTGCGTAATCGCCCACTTGATCAGCTGGTACTTGTAGAAGCCCGGGGCGCCGCGGAACGTCTCGATCGATTCGTGCGCGCCCGCGGGCGGCGCGGGCTCCGGAGGAACGCTCAGGATCCGGGCAACCAGGTCGGCGGCGGGCGACGTCTTGACGAGACTCGTCACTGTGCGTCCCCCGAACGCGCTTCAAACGCGACCCGGATCGCGTGCAATTCGCCCGCGACGTCCGACAGAACCGCGGCGAGATCGGCGGGCTCGCTTCCGGCGGCGAGCGCCGGTTGAGGGCTTCCGTGCGCGTGGAGCTTCGTTCCCCGCATCTTGGAGTAGAGGTAGTCGCGCAGCGCGTCGAACTCGCGGACTCCCTCGATCGTCAGCTCGGCGCCGGAGGTGCCCGACGCCGTCTGCACCTGGATCTTGGCAAGCCCGAGCCAGCGCTCGAGCAGGTTGCTCGACAGGTGGATGTCCTGGATCCGCGCGTACGTCAGGTTGATCTCGCGGTGGAACAGGATGCCCCAGCTCATCGACACGCCTTCGTCGTCGAAGCGGTACCGCATCGAGTGATAGCGAAAGTACCGGTACGGAAGGATGAACAGGATCGCGGGACCGGCAAAGATCGACGCAAAGATGTAGTAGGTCCACAGCCGGTGGTCGGGCCGGTCGATGGCGTGAATCGCGGCTTCGTCGGTCATGTCGAGGTGATGTACGGACGTGCGCCGTCGCGTGTTCGCGGCGTTCGAGGCGTTCGCGCCCGTTCGCCGGCGATGCTACACCAGAAAAAGAAAATCCCCCGCGTGGTTTGCCACGCGAGGGCTGGAGGAGGAGAACTGCTGACTCGTTACTCTCTGGAGACTCAATTCTTGTGAGCCGGAGCGGGCGGCCGGCATTTATGTGAAAGCGCGGGGCGCAACCGAACCTTCTGACGACCGCCCGCTGCCGTTCGTTTCACCCACGCCTCGTCAAACGGCGCCTCCTGCGCCCAGTTCCATTCTTTTTGACCCAGCTCTCGAGATACGCCTCGGCCTCCTCAATTCTCGGGAAGCGCCGTTCCATCCGTCGGAACTCGGCCGTGTGATGACGGTGGCGGCCGTCGCGCATCTCTGCGGGCATCGCGACGTGCAGCATCTCGTGGTAGAGCACGAGCTCGACGACGAACTCGGGCATCTCGGCGACATCGAGCGAGCGGCTCATCGCGATCGCGTCGTGCGCAGGGTCGTAGTGCCCGTGCGTCCGCCACGCGTCGCGCAACGTCCAGCCGAGCGCGGGTTTCCGGAGCATTCCGGCAAAGTACTTGAAGTTGAGCCGGTCGAACATCGCGTCGAGGTCGTAGACGCGGCCCGCCGCCGGCGCCAGTCGCTTCGTTCCACGGACGCGACGCGTCGCCTCGGACGCCTCGACGACCTCGGACTGCGACGTGAAGCGCCGGTAGGTCTCGGTCCATTCGGCGCGCACACGGCGCCTGAGCAGCTTTGCAAAGAGGATGCGCACGAGCGCCCCAACCGCCTCGTCCGACGCGCTCACGAACAGGTCCGAAAGGCGCACCAGGATCCGCCCCTCGCGCAACCGGACCGTGCTCCGCAGTCCGGCGTACTTGTAGTACCGCGCGTCGATCGGCGGCACGCCGTTGTCGCCGGCCTTCAGACGCGCCACATCGCGGTAGGCCGCCGTGGCGATCCCCGTCAGCCGGGGCGACGTGCTACTTTCGCGGGTCGAGGGGCTCAATGTAGGAGTCGCGCGCCTGGATGACGTATCCCTTGTCGTCAAAATTGCCGTCGCCGTTGACGTCGACCTTGACGACGATCTTTCGCACCTTGCCATCACGCCGGGTGTTGGACGGCGTGTAGCCGATGCTGTACTGGCTGCGCATCAGGTTCGTGATCGACTGCATGTCGGTTGGGATCTCGCCGGGGAACGTCACCTCGAAGTACTGGCCGCCCGTCATCCGCGAAAACGTCTTGAGCGCGTTGTGTGCCTGCAGAAACGTCATGTTCGTGACGGGGTCCATCTGGTTCTCGTGCGTCTTGTAGAACAGGTTGCCGACGCCGATGCAGTAGATCGGCACACTGGACTGCGCGATGATCTTTCGCGTTTCGTCGTAGTTGAGCTTTGAGAACGTGTCGATCCCGAGCGTAACGAGAATGATCGCGCTGCGGTTCTTGACGTCCTTCAAACCGCCGTATTCGACGCCCTTCTCGATGTTGCCGCCGTTCCAGTTGATCGCCTCGGCCTTCCCGCCGTTGAGCACGAACGCGAGCGCATCGTAGAGGCTCGCCTCCGAGAACGTGGGATTGTTCCGGATCAGCAGGTCGAGCCCGGCGCCGAGCTCCTTCTTGTCGCCGGTGAAGTCCGTGATCATGATCGGGCGCGTGTCGAACGCCACGATGGCTATGTTGTCGTCGGGCCGGACGAACTGGGTGACGAGCGTATAGAGTGGCCGCAGCACTTCGCCCTTGTCGATGTACCGGTTGTCGATGCGCCGGTTGTACTCGATGATCATAACGGCCGTCATCGGGCCTTCGCTGGGCTGGAAGTTCGTGATCTCCTGCTTGACGCCGTCCTCGTAGATCTCGAAATTCGACGCCTTCAACCCCTGAAGAATCTGCCCCGTCTTCTTCTCGTACACGACGGTCTCGACGTTGACGACGCTCGTCGACAGAACCACCGCATCCTGCAGGTCCTTGGCCTGCAACGGGGGAAGCGGCGGTGCGGCGGGCTGCTGGTCCGGCGCAGGCTGTCCGGGCTCGGCGGGCTGCGCCGGCTGCTCCTTTCGAGCCTTCTCGGGCGGCTTCCGGCCGGATTGCGCTTCGGCAATCCACGACGACGGCGCGAAGACGCCGACCATCAGTCCAACGACTGCACACGCGATGACTGCCCGTTTCCGAATCGTGTTCGTTCTCACTGCCGTCGCCTCCAACCTACGTAGCCCTCGAAGTCTAACAAAGCCTACAACCCACGCGCAGAGAAAGCGTCTCTGCGCGCGGTTCAACACCTAC
Source organism: Blastocatellia bacterium (assembly GCA_044224215.1). Lineage (GTDB taxonomy): Bacteria > Acidobacteriota > Blastocatellia > UBA7656 > JADIYM01 > DAOMFM01. The sequence goes on along the minus strand of JBGAKX010000185.1, from coordinate 1,651 downwards.
CGCGACAGTCCCCCCGTAGCCTTTGCAAGATATCCCCTCAACGCCGTCGGTACCGCCGGGTCGCGCGCAAGCGCCCGTATGTCCTCGCGCGACATCGTGTTCAGGAACTGTAACGCACGGGCGAGCGGTGTATGACGGTTCCGTATCAATGCATATCGCACGTCGTGCCGAACGGACCACCTCGAGTTGCCTGAGACGAGATGGACCGTGTGCGGCGGCACGCCCCCGTCCCTGAGCGCCACCACGACAAGACCCTCCGTCAGACGCGGATTCGTGAGCACCGCCTCGACGACCTGCGACTCGCGGTCGACCAGCAACCGTCCGAGCACGACCGAGCTCCCGGTCCGCCGGGCCAATGTCACCTTGGAACCGAGCGGTATCTGCTTGAGCTGCTGGAGGATAGACCCTTCGCACGCCGCTCGGATCTCGCGCGGCACGTGCGGCAGCAGCGACACCGCCACCAGGTCGAACAGATGCAGCTGGCCGACGAACGAGAGCGTCGCGGACGCAGGTGTCCGCGGGTGCCGGAGCAGCGCGAGTCGCACGCGGTACGAGCGCGTCTTTGCCGGATCGCGCGCGACCTTGCGCAACAGCTCGCCAGACAGGTCGCGGCGCGCGAGCAGCACCAGCAGGTCTTCCTCGTCGAGCTCGGGATTCGCGATGACGTCGTTGAGCACCTCCTCCGAGGCGCTGTGCACGAGCATCTTCAGATCATCGTCCATACGACAACGGGCTCCTCGATTAGCACCGCGGCGCGGCGCGCTACGGCGATTCGATGAGTGCGTTCAAGAAGAGGGGCAGCGTCGCAAGGCTCTGACCACGATATTGCGGCCGGAATCCGAAGAGAACAACAGTTCCCTTCCCTTTTCCGATTTCGAGGATCGCGGGACGGCCGGCGAGCTTGTCCGAACCGAGCAGCCAGCCGGAGCCGAGAAGGCGGTCGGCCGGCGCAAACCTCGCGAGCACCGCGACGTTCTGCGCTCCTTCGCGGACTTCGAAACCTGGCCCGTCCTCGAACCATGCGATCGTTCGCGCGGGAACTCCACGAGTGATCGCGTTCCCAGGCGCGGCGATCTCCATGTTCAGGATCGAGCCGGGACAATAGAACTGGTTTTGCGGCATGCCCGAAAGCGCATCCGTCACAGGCAGATCCAGCGCCCGGATGGCGAATCCCGTCGAACGGTTGAGCGCGACAAGGGTCCCACCCTGCTCGACAAACTCGACGAGCGCCGCAGCGCCCTCCTTGCCAAGGCCGCCGGTCATCGCGGGCGGCGCCGTCCCCGCGAGACGCCCGACGGCGATGTCGGCCGCGTCCATGTCCGGCAGCACGATCACGTCGAATCGATCGCGCAGCTTCCCTGCACGCACTTGTGCTTCGTCGAGCCGTATCGAGCCGACGTGCCAGCGATCGAAGACCCACCGAGTCCAGCCCTCGTCGATCGGCGCGGTCGCTCCGCGATACAACCCGACACGGCGCCACTTCAACCGTCCCGATCCGATCGCCGGCGGCTCGTCCGCAGGCGCCTGGACTGGAGCCGTCACGACCCCCGACATCGCCGTGTCGATGCGGACCGCATCGACTCCCATCAGCAGCGCAAGCGTGTGCGCGGTGACGTCGTACGGCTGCACCGGCGGACCGCCCTGGTACGCC
>JBGAKX010000014.1:0-53240 GCA_044224215.1 Blastocatellia bacterium | reverse complement strand
AGACGTCGACGCCGGACTCGCCGTCCGCATCGAGCTCCTCGTCCTGCTCGTCGTCGACCTCGACTGTCACGGCCGGGCCTGCGTCGCGCGCACTGCGCGCCGCCTCGACGACCTCCTCGATCGACTGCGACAGCTCCGCAACCGCGCCGCGCCGCACGTGCTCGGAATCGGAGAGCAGCCGCGCGCGGTCCACCTCAAAGTCCGAATGGCGCGTCCGCGCGACGTCCAGGCGCTCGCGCAGGCCGGCGATCTCGTCTTCGAGCGAATCGACGCGCTGCCGCGCAGCAGTCAGTGCGGCGATCGCCGTTGCGAGCGCATCCTCCATACCGGCGCGCTCGGCCGAGAACAGCTCCGTCTGGCCCTCGGTCTCGACAAGCGCCGCCGACAGCTGGTCGATCCGGCTCTGGACGTCGGCGCCTTCCACGTGGCTGCGGTCACGGCGTGAATTCAGGTCGAGCTCTTCATCCCCGAGACGCCTGAGCTCGGACGCTGCGGCGCGACGACGCTCCTGCCTCGCGGCTGCCGCGGTACGCGCTTCCGCGAGCGCGGTTCCTTCGACGTCGACGCGCACCTTGATGTCCGCCAGCGCTGACTGGGCTTCGGCAATCTCCGCCTCGACAGCGCCTCGATCCGTGAGCGCAGCCGCAATGTCGGTCTCCAGTTGATCGCGTCGCGCAGCGAGATCCTCGAGCTCTTCGGCGAGCCGCTTCCGCTCGGATTCCACGACCCGGATGTGCTGCTCCGCGCGTTCAAAATCCGACTCGAATTGCTGCTGGCGCATCGACCGCTCGATCGCCGTCTTCTCGTCGCCGCGCAACGTGTCGTCGAGTCTGCCGGCCTCGGCCTCGAGCTCTGCGACGGTGCGGTGCGCCTCGGTCACGCCGGCCTCGGCCGATCCGACCTCCCACACGATGCGCTCCAGATCGGCCTTGATCTCCTTGATCTCGCGTTTCAGACCGAGGAGGTTCGCGCCCTTCGCCTTGGCGCTTCCGCCAACGACGACGCGGCCGTTGATCACCTGCTCGCCGCGAAGCGTCACGAACGTGCGAGAATCACCGGCCGCCTCCGCCTCGCGCGAGCGCTCGAGCGCCTCTTCGAGACTCGCGACGACGAGCGCCTTTGCCTTGTCCGGATAGGCGCGCGCGACGGCGCGTTCGATCTCGGCCGGCAGCTTCAGGAGTGCGAGCGCGGGATGCGGCCCGGGATCTAGCAGCGAAGCGCCGGTACGGTTTCCACGCGAGCCTTCCGCGTCGGCCTCCGCGCCGCCTGTCCCCACCACGAGAAACGCGGCTCGTCCGGCGGTCGTCGTGACGAGGTATTCGATTCCGCCGAGCGCGTCGTCGAGCCCCGGCACGAGGATCGACTGCAACTCGCGCCCGAACAGGCTCTCGAGCGCCGGTTCGAATTCAGGTTCGACTTCGGCGTAGTCGGCGAGAGTCCCCAGCGCGTTGAACGTGTTGTTGTCGAGGCTCAGCACCTGCTGAACGGCATCGGTGTAGTACGCGTGCCTCGCGTCGAGGTCCTCGAGCGACGACAACCGGTGCGCCCGGGCGGAACGCTCCTCCTGGCACTTTGCGAGCGCCTTCGTCGCCGCGTGATGCGCAGCGCGCGCCGCAGCGAGCGCTTCCACCCGATCGACGATCGTGCGGCGCAGCTCGTCCAGCTTCGCCTGGCTCATCTGCATCTCTTCGGCAAGCTCGCCGAGGTGCGTCGCGGCCTCGTCCCTCCGCGTCGCCGCCGTCTGAGCCTCGCGGTCGAGCCGTGCGCCGTCGAGCCCGAGGCGTCGTTCGGCGTCGTCGACCTGCATGCGCAAGTGCCGGAGGCGCTCGGACCTGCCAACCTCTGCCACGAGCTTGGAACGGAGCGCCTCGAGCGCGCGCTCGCGCTCTTCGAGCGCGCGGAGCTGTGTCTGGTACGCGGCTTCCTGAGCGGCGACCTTCGCCGCCTCTGCATCCGTTTCGGCCGAGAGCTCGGCCAGCTCCTTCTCCTTCTGCGCGCGCTCGTCGGCGAGCAGGTCGAGGCGTTCGGCGATCAACACACGGTCGCGCTCGATCTCCTCGCGACGGATCATGAGCGCGGCGAGCTGCTCCTGCTGGAACCGGTGGAGGTTCCGGGCGCGGTCGGCCTCGAGCTCGATCGCGGCCGCGCGGTCGCGCACGCGCGCGAGCTCCTCCTCGGCGTCACGGGCGGCCTGCGCCGAGACGCGATGCGCGGCGTCCCTGTCGGCAAGCTCCGCGGTCAGCGCGTCCTGTTCGGCCCGTGCGCGCTTTGACAGCTTGTCGAGCCGGTCGAGTTCGCCCTCGATCCGCTCCCAGTCGGCCGCATACACGTCGCGCAGCAACGCGCGCATCTCGTCGCGCAGCCGCCGGTGCCTGCGTGCCTTGGCGGCCTGACGCTTCAGACTGCCGATCTGGCGGTCGATCTCCGACACGATGTCGTTGAGGCGATTCAGGTTCTGGCGCGACGAATCGAGCCTGAGCTCCGCGGCGCGCTTCCGCGATTTGAACTTGGTGATGCCGGCGGCCTCCTCGACGAGGGCCCGCCGATCCTGCGGCTTGGACGAGAGGATCTGGCCGATGCGTCCCTGCTCGATGATTGCGTAGTGGTACCCGCCGAGCCCCGTGCCCGCGAACAGGTCGTGGACGTCGCGCAGCCGGCACGAGCGGCCGTTCATCACGTAGTCGCTTTCGCCGGAGCGGTACAGGCGCCGCCCGACCGTCACGCGTTCGCCGGCCGCAAGAAGCATCTCCCGGTTCCTCGATCGGGGACCGCGCCGCACGTGCTTTTGTGCCGGCCGCGATGTCGAATCGACGGCCGTGTCGGCCGTTCCATCCGACGGGTCTGCCGGTGCGACGGAGTCCTCGGACTCGACGGCGTGCAGCGGTTGCGGCGCGGCAAGCGCCTCGAGCTCGTCGATCTCTATGTCGGGCTCATCCGGGATCTGGATGTCGTCGGTCTCCGCGACTGGCCGAATGTCCTCGACAGCGCAGAGGGTCAGGATCACCTCGGCCATGCCGGTGGGTTTTCGGTTGCGCGTGCCGTTGAAGATGACGTCCTCCATCTTCGATCCGCGCAGGCTCTTCGCGCTCTGCTCGCCCAGCACCCACGAGATCGCGTCGGCGATGTTGCTCTTGCCGCAGCCGTTCGGACCTACGACCGCCGTAATTCCCTCACCCAAAACAATTTCGGTGGAATCGGCAAAAGACTTGAAGCCGGTGATCTGGAGCTTTTCAATTTTTAGCATGTCTCAAACCCGGACGGTGAAGAACCCGAAAACCACAATCGATTGAGGGTCGACGAAAACCGACTACACTATACGGTGGGTTCGGCGCGGTGTCAAATAAGGCCGTAAGTCGTTGCCGTCCGAGATGTTCGGGCCTGTTTCGGCGCTCCTCGAGGACCGCCGTGCTGGCGCCGGCTGTCGAAGCCATTGGTATACTCTCGCGTCTCGATTGCGAACGGTATGACCGGCGAATCCGTGACGATGCGCGACCGACAGCGAACCCCCATTCCGTTCTCCGGATACGTGCGCGCATTCGCCGTCGCAGGTGTGGTGGCGGGAGTTGCCGTCGCGGCGTTCGAGGCATTCGACAGGGTCGTCGTGCTCAGACACCAGCTCGGCGGAGGCGGCCGCGCCGTGGACTTCGCAGTCCTCTGCGCGTTGACGGCGCCGTTCGTCATGGCGGTCGCCGCGGTTGGAGGCCTCGTGATCGGATCGATCGCGGCGTGTTTCCGCTCGCTCCGTCGCACGTTCACGGGCGAAGCGGCCGCGCCAACGCGCCGGGCGTCGCTCCTCGCCGGCGCGGCGACGGCCGTCGCGATCGTCGTGGTCGCGGCAGTCGCGGGGGCTCCGTTCTGGAGCGTCGTCGCCGAACGGTTTGCGTACTATGCGCACTTGCGCAAACAGCTCGACTGGATCGTTCTCGCACAGATTCTGCCGTTTCTGCTCGCGATTCCGCTTGCGCTGTCGGTTCCGACCGTCGACCGGCTTCTCACGGGGCGCGTGCGTCGATGGTGGCGCGTCGCGGCATGCGCCGGCCTGCTGCTCGTTGCGTTTGTGGCCTACTGGATCGATTCGCGGGCGCTCGTCGACCTGTCGGACGACAGCATGCACTTCGGGCTCGGGCTCGCCGCCATCGGCAGCGCGACCGCAGCGTCGCTCGTGCTGATCGCGCCCGTCTGGCGGAACCGGTCGGTTGCGATTGCGGCGGTGGTGTGCGGTGCGCTGGCCTTAGCGTGTGCCGCCGTAGGAGCTACGCGTCTCGGCGCCGATCCCGTCGTGCAGGCGCTCTTCTGGACGCGCGGCGTGCTCGCCGTACGGCCGGCACTGCTCATCCAGCGGCTCGCGGATCGTGACGGCGACGGGTTCCCCGCGCGGTTTGGCGGCGGCGACCCCGACGACGGCGATCCCGCGCGGAACATCCTGGCTCGTGAAATCCCCGGCGACGGCATCGATCAGAACGGAATCGGCGGCGATCCGGCCGACTGGCACGAGCCCGATCCTACGGATGCGGCGACGTTTGGCGCGGTCGCGCCGCCGCCCGGCCCGGGCCGCCGGAACGTGCTGTTCATCGCCATCGACACGCTCCGCGCGGATCACCTGTCCTGCTACGGATATCGCCGGCCCACGAGCCCGAATATCGATTCGTTCGCGGCGGGCGGCGCGCTGTTCGAGATCGCCGAATCGCAGGGCACGTCGACGGGCCATTCGTTTGCGTCGATGATGACCGGCGCCTACGGCGACGACATTCTCGATCCGGCGCAGCCTCGCCTGGGCGCGGTGCTGTCCGCGCACGGGTACGAGGCCATACCGACCAATCCGTCGACCTTCCACAACTTCATCAACCGCGACCAGTACTGGCTGTACTATCGCGACATCATGACGAGCGGGTTTTCGCCATACGGAGGCAAGCCCGGTCGCGAACGAAAGGCGAACGACATCGTCGACGACACGATCGCCTACCTGACCAACGCGCCGAAGGACAAGCCGCTGTTCACGTGGGTGCTGCTCAGAGATCCCCACGCGTCCTACATCCGCCATCCCGAGTTCGATTTCGGGCGGCGCGTGATCGACCGATACGACAGTGAGATCGCGTTCACCGACTACCACCTTGGCCGCCTGTTCGACTACCTGAAGGCAAGCGGCACGCTCGACGACACGCTCGTCATCATCACGTCGGATCACGGCGAGTCCTTTGGAGAGCACGGCGACTACGCGCACCACCGCCGGCCCTACCGGACGCTCGCAAACGTTCCGCTGATCGTGAGATGGCCGGGCAGCCCCGCCGTTCGTGTTCCGAGCGCAGCCGGGCCGCTCGACATCGCGATCACGATATGCAACTGGACCGGCATCGAAGATCCAGCCGTGCTCTCGCGGCTCGACGGTCTGGATCTGAGATGGCAGGCCGAACAGCCGCCCGGATCGCTCGCGTCGCGCGCCATCGTCACCGAGACGCCTCGAAATTGTCCCGAACCGAACTTCCTGGCGTGGTCGATCACTCAAGGCAACTCGAGGCTGATCTATGACGCCATCGGGTCGCGTGTCGAGCTCTTCGACGTCGCGTCGGACCCGCTCGAGCAGCGCAACCTCGCCGCTGACCGGCCCGACGAAGCCGCGAGGCTGACCGCGCTTCTGGGCCGCTGGCTCGATCGCATGTCCATGAGGTCCAACTACTCCGGATGGGCGCAGATGCAGCCGTCGATGTGGTCGCCGGCGCCGCGCTTTCCCGCGCTCCCGCCGCGCGACGGCGACACGCGCGACGCCGACGACGATGGAGGCGACGGTCTCGAGTAGGTGTATCATTCGCGCATTCCGTCGTAATCAACGCAGAAATCGATCAAGTGAGGTGTCGTACGATGCGGATTCGTCAACTTCTTCCCGCTGCGAGTCTTGTGTGCCTGGCGATGCTGGTTGGCTGGCCCGTCTCCGGCGCTCAGCGCAACCGGCGACCGGCCGCGCCCGTCACCACGGACGTCATCTGGCAGAACCCCGGCGCTCCGGAGAGGCTCGATTTCGTCGGCGGCATCGGTGGTCGGCGGAACGCTCCGAGACCGCCGTTTCAGTTTGTCGAAGAGTCGTCGAGCGGTACGACGCCAAAGGTGAAGGTCCGCGACGCGAACGGGCGCCAGTGGACGGCGAAGTGGGGCTCGGAGGTCAACTCCGAGGTGTTTGCCTCGCGCATCGCGTGGGCCGCCGGATACATCGTGGAGCCCTCGTACTTCGTGGCGAGCGGCAGGATCATCGGGGTTGGCAAGCTTGACCGGGCGAAGGACTACGTGTCGTCTGACGGTTCGTTTCGCGACGCCCGTTTCGAAGCAAAAACCGAATCCATCGCCAGCCACAAGGACGAGGAGTCGTGGCGGTGGGACCAGAATCCGTTTCTCGGCACAAAGGAACTCGACGGGCTCAAGATCATCGTGATGCTCGTGTCGAACTGGGACAACAAGGACCAGCGGGACGCCGGTCGCGGTTCGAACACGTGCATATACAACGTGCAGACACCATCGGGCGTCGCACGCAAGTACGTGATCTCGGACTGGGGAGGTTCGATGGGCAAGTGGGGCGGAGTTCTGCGTCGCGAGAAGTGGGACGCCAAGGGCTACGCCGACCAGTCAAAGGATTTTCTGCAGTACAAGAGCGGCCGGTGGCAGTTCGGGTACTCGGGCCAGCACACCGACGACTTCAAGAAGGACATTTCGCCGACGAGCATCACGTGGATCGCAAACCGGCTGTCGCGGATCACGGATCGCCAGATTCGTGACGGGCTGACGGCGTGCGGCGCTGCGCCGAACGAAATTCCGATCTTCGCGGCTGCGGTGCGCGAGCGGATCCGGCAGTTGCAGATGGTGCGCTAGGTCGCGACCGGGTAGGTTGCGCGAGCGGCGGGCGCCACCGACGGGCGTGGCTCGTCCGGCGTCGAGATCACGACGCTCGCGCGATTCGCTCTGCGCTCCAATCCCCTTCTACCGCAGGCGCCCGGTTCGCGGCTTCACGCGCGCCGACGGTAGCGTCATTTCGGGATCGATCACAAAATGCGCGCGCCTGAGCGCCGCGTCGAGATCCTCGAGCAGGTTCTCGGGGCCGATCCGCTCGAGAAAGCCCGAGTTCTCCATCGCCTCGAGCGTCTGCGAGTGGACACCCGTCAGCATCAGCACGGCGCCCTCTCGGCGTGATTCCCTGAGCAGCTCGTCGAGCGACTCGAGCCCCGACGCGTCGATCGAAAGCACGTCGCGCATCCGTATGATCAACACGCGCGGCCGTTCCTTGATGCTGCGCAGCGTGTCCTTGAAACGGTCGATCGCCGCAAAGAACAGCGAACCGTGTATCTCGAAGACCTGCACGCCCGCGGGCACGACGCGCCGGTCGACGGAACGCTGCGTGGCGTAGGTCTCGGCGTGCTCCTCCTCGAGCTCCTCCGTGATTACGCTGACCTGCGTCACGCTCGCCATCCGTTGCAGAAAGAGGAACGCCGCGAGAACCACGCCAACCTGAACGGCCACCGTCAGATCGATGACGACGGTCAGCAGAAAGGTCGTAACAAGCACCGCCACATCGCTCTTCGGGCTTCGCATCAGACGCGCGACAGTACGCCACTCGCTCATGTTGTACGCGACGACGACAAGGACCGCTGCGAGCGACGGCATCGGAATGAGCGCGGCCCACTGACCCGCGAACAGCACGATCGCAAGCAGCGTCACCGAGTGCACCAGTGCCGCGACCGGCGTGCGGCCGCCGCTCTTGATGTTCGTCGCCGTACGAGCGATCGCGCCCGTGGCCGGAATCCCGAGAAAGAGCGGCGACACGATGTTCCCGATGCCCTGGGCGATCAGTTCCTGGTTTGGCCGGTGGCGCGTGCCGAGCATTCCGTCGGCGACCACGGCCGAAAGCAACGATTCGAGCGCCGCCAGCAACGCGATCGTGATCGCCGGCGAGAACATCTGCCGGACGATTGCGAGGCTCATGACCGGAATGTGGGGCACGGGCAACTGCGACGGCACGCCACCGAAGCGCGACGCAATCGTGTCGACCGGGAGATCAAAGTACCGAACCACAAGCGTCGCGATCACGATCGCGACGAGCGAGCCTGGAAGCCGCGTCGTGACGCGCGGCCAGACGATCAACAGTGCGAGCGTCAATGCGGCGATTCCGATCGCGGACGGATTGACGCTGCCCGCGTGCGCCGCGTACGCGCCGATCTTGCCCAGGAAATCCGCCGGCACCGACTCCATCCGAAGCCCGAGCAGGTCCCGCAACTGACCCGTGAAGATGATGAGCGCGATGCCGGCCGTAAAACCAACGACGACCGGATACGGAACGTACCGAAGCAGCGCGCCCATGCGCGCCAGGCCCATCAGCACGAGCAGAACGCCAGCGAGCAGTGTTGCCACGGCCAGTCCGTCGTAGCCGTACTGCTGGACGATGCCGTAGATGATGACGATGAACGCACCTGTCGGTCCGCTGACCTGCGTGCGGCTGCCGCCGAGGGCTGCGATGACAAAGGCCGCGATGATTGCCGTGTAGAGGCCCTGCTCCGGCTTGACACCCGACGCAATGGCAAACGCGATGGCCAGCGGGAGCGCAACCAGACCGACGATGACGCCCGCGGTGACGTCCTTCACGAAAAGCTGGCGCGTGTAGCCCGCCCTGAGCACGGTGAGTAGCTTTGGCTCGAAGTCGCGCGACATAAACGGGCGAGGATACCACATCGCCTCCCCCGACCTTTTCCGAACCGCGGGCGTCCAATCGGCGTACGGCACCACAGCGGAGGGACTCTGCGATGAAAGGACCCGCCATCGGCGCGCTGCTCGTTCTGTTCTTTGTCTTTGTCCCGCTCGAACGGCTCGCCGCGCTGCACCGCGACCAGAGGATCTTTCGCGCGGGCTGGTTCAACGACGCGGTGCACTTTCTCGTCAACAACGTCCTGACGCAGGCGGGGCTGATCGTGACGGTTGGCGCGTTCGCGGTCCTGTTGCATTGGGTCGTCGGCGGCCGCTTCCAGGCGGCTGTCGCGAGCCAGCCCGCGTGGCTACAGTTCGCGGAGGCCCTCGTGATCGTCGAGCTCGGCGGCTACGCCGGGCACCGCCTGTGCCATCGCGTGCCGACGCTCTGGCGCTTTCACCAGATCCACCACAGCATCAGGGAGATGGACTGGCTTGCGGCTGCGCGGCTGCATCCGATCGACCAGATCTTCACGCGCACGATCGCGATCGTCCCGTTGTTCGTCATGGGATTCACCCGCGAGACCCTCGGCGCGTACATTGCTCTCGCGACATTGCAGGCCATATTCGTGCACGCGAACGTGAGGTTGCGGTTCGGGCCGCTCCGCTGGCTCGTCAACACGCCCGAGTTCCACCACTGGCATCACGCGGCGGACGCGGAGGCCCGCGACAAGAACTTCGCGCCGCAGTGCCCGCTCACCGACCTCCTGTTTGGAACGCTCTACATGCCGAACGGCCGGATGCCGACCTCGTACGGCGTCGATGCAGAGCTGCCCGCAACGTGGCCCGCCCAGATGGTGCATCCGTTCCGCAAGAATCGCTGACCTCGCGGCGTTACAGGCTCGGGGCCACAGGTGGGACCGGCTCGCATGCTATACTTTACAGTCATTTGCGGCTGGATTCCGCTCAGATGCCGAAAGGAAATTCATGACGACAGCGCGTCTTGAGGAGGTTCGAATCATACTGATCGCCCTCGTAGCAATGATGCTCCTCGGGCTGAACCCGACGAACCAGCAGGCCCTGGCACAGAAGCGAAAGACCCCGCGACCGGGCGAGACCGAAGCCCAGCAGCCCGTTCGGCCGACAACGCCTCCGCCCCAGATTCCGCAGATCGCGGACGATCTCACCGGTGACATCGACATCGCCGGATACCGGGTCGATGCGAACATCCAGCCAAACGAGAACCTCCTGACCGTCACGTCGACCGTCGTCTTCATGGCGCTCAAGCCGTCGCGCTCCGTCACGTTCGAGCTCAACGGCGCGCTGAAAGTATCCGCTGTTCGAGCATGGGACGGCTCGCCGGTCCAGTTCGTCCAGGATTCCCTCAGCGAGCTGATCGTTCGCATCGACATGGGCCAGGTGATGACGGTCGGCCAGCAGTACACGATCAGCCTCGACTATGCCGGGCAGCTGGTGACCGCGGAAGGCGGCCCCCTCCCGGACAGGCGTCTCGCCTATGTGGGTCCGGAGGGCGCGTATCTTCACTACGCGTCACGATGGCTTCCCTTCCATGAGTACGGCGCCGATCGCGCCACGCTGGACATGCGTTTGACCGTTCCGTCGAGTTGGAAGGTCGCGGCGCATTCGAGCGCCGGAGCGCCGCCGCACGTCGAGAAGCCCGACGGAACCGCAATCTACACGATCGTCGAGACGACACCCGTGCTCGCGGGCACCGTCGCCGCCGGGCCGTACATCATGGTGCCCGTCCGCACGAACACCGGCGTCGGTGTCGACATCTATGCGCTTCCCGGAAGCGAGGGCGCCGCGCAGCACATCGCGGAGGAAGCGAGCCAGATCCTCGACTATTACAAGTCGACGTACGGTCAGTACTACTTTGGCGACCGTTACGTCATCGCGCAGATAGACGACCAGTCGCTCGACATGCTTGCGGGTGCGGGGATCGAACTGCTCTCGACGTCGTCGATCAAGCGAGAGCTCGAGCCGCTGCGCCGCGGGCTCGCGCACGAAATCGGCCTCCAGTGGTGGGGGCAGGCGGTCGGTCTCAAGAGCTTCGATTCGACGTGGCTTTCGCAGGGCCTCGCCGAGTACAGCGCGTTCATGTACGAGGCCCACGAGCTGGCCGCGCCTGGTGTCAACGGTCTGTTGTCGGAACTCGGCGAGAAGGCGCTCGCGTACGAGAACGAGGCGTCGATCTCGCAGGCGCCGTCACAGCTCAACGACCAGACGCCTGCATTCCGATCGATCATCGTCGCCAAGGGTGCGTACGTGTTCCACATGCTGCGCTACACGATGGGCGACGAGAAGTTCTCGTCAATGATTCGTGACTACTACAACACGAAGAAGGGCAAGAACACGTCGATCGGCGAATTCGAGAAGATTGCGTCGAAGTTCGCCGGCCAGGATCTCCGTTGGTTCTTTGGATTGTGGGTCGAATCGACCGGCATTCCCGAATTCACGTGGGACTACACGGTCCTGAAGACGCCGGCTGGCGAGTGGCGAGTCCGCGGGACGCTCAAGCAGAACGTCGACGGCTTCCGGATGCCAGTCGACGTGCTCGTCTCGTCGCCAGGCGGCGAGGACCGCGTCACGCTCAACTTCAACGGTGCGACGTCGGCCGATTTTCTCGCGTCGCCCAAGGGCGGCCAGCCGACGCTGATCCTCGACCCCGACAAGAACATCCTGCGGACCTCCGAGAACATCAAGGTTGCGGTCGTCGTTCGCCGCGGGATCCAGGAGATGCAGGACGGGAACTACATCGAGGCCGAGAACAAGCTGCGCGACGCCATCAAGCTCGCGCCGCGCAGTTCGTGGGCCTGGTACAACCTCGGACTCCTCTACATGCGGCAGGCGAATTCGCAGAAGGCGGTCGATGCGTTCTCGCAGGCGCTCGCGGGCGACCTCGATCCAAAGTGGATCGAAGTGTGGTCGCTGATCTACCGCGGGAACGCCTACGACGCGCTCGGCGCACGTGACAGGGCGGTTGCCGAGTACGACAAGGCCATCGAGGAAGGGACCGACTACGACGGTTCGCAGGCGGCCGCCCAGAAGTATCGCGCCGAGCCGTATCGCGCAACGACGCCGTAGTCGATCGAGCGCGTCCATAACGGTTGCGGTGTTCCGCTGCGGGAACGAATCGTGATATTCGTGCTCGAACCATGTCGAACCGCGAACCGCGCAAGGGGAACTCGCCTCTCTTTCTGATCTGGCTGACGGTCTTCATCGACCTCGTCGGCTTCGGCATCGTAATCCCGATCCTGCCGCTCTATGCCGAGCGCCAGGGCGCGACGCCGTTCGAGGTCGGAGTCCTGCTTGCAAGCTACTCGGCCATGCAGTTCGTCTTTGCGCCGATACTCGGCAGCCTGTCGGACCGCGTGGGGCGAAAGCCGGTGCTCGCCGTCAGCCTGTACGGTACGGCGATCGCTTCGTTTACGCTCGGGTTCGCGTCGCTGCTGCCGCACGCGCTGTGGCTCGTCTTTGTCGCGCGATTCGTCGACGGCATAACGGGTGCGAACATCTCGACGGCGCAGGCCTACGTTGCCGACATCACCGCTCCCGAGAAGCGCGCGAAGGCGCTCGGGTTGATCGGCATGGCGTTCGGGCTGGGGTTCGTGCTCGGACCGGCGATCGGCGGCCTGCTGGCGTCGATCAGCATCGCGCTCCCCTTCTACGTGGTCGGAACGCTGGCGGTCCTCAACGCGACGGCCATGCTGTGGCATCTGCCCGAGCCCGAACGGCACCTGTCGTTTGCCGTCGAGGCCCGGTCGCGTTTCACTCGTCTGACGGCGGCGCTTCGCAATCCGCACATGCGGCTGCTGCTGCTTGTGGTCCTGCTGTCGACCATCGCGTTTGCAGGAATGGAGGCGACGCTGGCGCTGCTGCTGAAGGATCGCTTCGGCTTCGACGAATCGCGCGCCGCGTTTCTCTTCGCGTTCGTCGGCATCGTAATGGCCGTCGTCCAGGGCGGGCTCGTCGGCAGGCTTGTGGAAAAGACGGGCGAGCGACCGCTCGTGGTCTTTGGCACGCTGTTTCTCGCCATCGGCCTCGCACTCGTCGGCGTGCCCGTCGAGCAATCGCTCGCGCTCCTGATGGTCGCGCTCACGCTGCTGGCCGTGGGAAGCGGGCTGCAGAACCCCGCGGTGACCGCGCTCGTCTCGCGAATGACGCCCGCGTCCCAGCAGGGCGCGTCGCTGGGCGTGGCCCAGTCCATGAGCTCGATCGGCCGGATCGCAGGGCCGCTGCTTGGCGGCGCGCTCTACGCGATCAGCTGGGCCGCCCCGTACTTTGCCGGGTCGCTGCTGATGGTCGCGGCGCTGCTGATCGCGATCATGTTCAACGCAAAGGCCACGTCGGCCGTCGCAAAGGCGTCGTGATTCTCATCCGGCAGGTTGCTCACGGGTCAATCCGCGCCAACGCGTCGCGATAGACCTGCCACGTCGCTTGCGCCGCGTGATCCCAGTCGAAGAGCCGCGAGCGCTCGAGACCGTCAGCACTGAGTCGTGCGCGCAGCGCCGAGTCCGAGACGACCTGAGCGATCGCGGCTCCGATCTCTTCGGTGGACGACGGATCGACGAGCAGCGCCGCCTGGCCTGCGACTTCCGTGATGGCGGGGATGCGCGATGCAATCACCGGCGCGCCGACCGTCATGGCCTCGAGCACCGGAAGCCCGAAGCCCTCCCACAACGACGGATAGACCACCGCCTGCGCCGCGCGATACAGCGCGGGGAGCTCGTCGTCGTCGACGTACCCGAGCATGCGGATGCGTCCGCGACCCGCGTACCCGTTCGCGCGGCGCGCGACGTCCGCGGCCATCCACCCGATGCCGCCTGCGAGGACCAGCGTCACGCCGTCGACGCGTGCCGACTCGAACGCGTCGATCAGTCGTACCAGGTTCTTTCGCGGCTCGATCGTTCCAACGTAGAGGAGATACGGCCCGTCGAGCGCGTACCGCGCGGCGACACGCTCGATTGCCTCGGCGTCGACGGGTGCGTGAAACCGGTCGTCGGCCGCGACGTGCGTCACGACGATCTTCTCGGTGGGGACGCCGAGATACTCCTGAAGGTCGTGCGCCGACGCCTGCGAGATCGTGATCACGAGCCGCGCCCGCGCGGCCGAGCTCTTCAGCAACGTGCGCTGGTATGCACGGCGGCGGAGCGGATGCATCTCGGGCATCCGCATCAGCGACAGGTCGTGAATGGTCGTCACGTACGGTGCCGTGAAATTCACCGGCGCCGTCGAATTCGTGAAGTGGAACAGATCAAACCGCTCCTCGCGGGCCACGCGCGGGACGGCCATCTGCATCCAGAGCGGCGTCGGGCGAAGCGGTCCGCGGCGCGGCGCCGACTTCAAGCGCTCGAGTGGCTCGCCGTTTGTGAGCACGTAGAGCTCGTCGCCGACGCGGGCGGTGCGGTCGAGCGCATACGCGAGTTGTTCGACCACGCGACCGATGCCCGACCGACGGGGTACGACGGTCGTGGTTTCGTATGCGATGCGCAAACCCGCGCTCACGCCGCACTCTCCGCTTTGGGACGCGTGATCTTTGCGGCCGCCGCTGCGCCGAATCCCGCCAGGACGCCCATCCAGGTAAACAGGGCGATGTAGCCGGCGGTGAATTCGAGAAAGTAATCGACCATGCCGTGCACGAGAAGCGCGGCGAGGCTCGCGCACGCGGCGATGGCCATCGCATCACCGGCGCCCCGTGTCCGATTCTCGCGTAGCACATTGAGGGTATGTCGTGCCACGACGGCGAGCAGGACGAGAAACGCACAAAATCCGAGCAGACCCGACGTGGCGAGCAGTTCGAGATACATGTTGTTCGCGTAAACGCGCATGTCCCACGCGTCGAGGCCGAGAAACCGACCGTAAGACAACCGGTAGTTGTCCGGGCCGATACCCACGAGCGGCCGTTCGCGGAACATCGCGAGCGCCGCCCACCACAGCGACCTTCGCCCGGGCGGGATGTACGCCTGACGGCCTGGGTCGTTGGAAAGCGATGGCGAGGCGGCATCGCCGTCCAGCCACCTCTGCACGACGGCATCCGCGATTCGCGGATCGCGCCGCGACGCAACGCGAACCGCAGAGATACGTGATCCGAGCTCGCCGAACCGGACACGATTCTCGACGTACACGTCCCACACGAGCCAGTAGTCACCTTCGGCCGGAGGCGCGACGTACACACCGTTAAGAGCGAGCGATTCGCCGGGCGCAACATCCCGTGGAAGAAACGTGCGGTCGCCCTCGACGGTGACCTCGCTGCCGGCCGTGTCGTACCACCGCGACACGAGTGTGAACGGTGCGGCGTCGGTCGACGTCCATGCGAGCGCGCCGGTATTCGTCACGCTGATTGGCATCGTGGCCTCGGCGCCGGGTCGTACGGCGATCGCGCGCACCGCCGGCTGGATCGAGGCGGACAGCAGCTGACGCTGATCGGCGACGGTGCCACGGCGCGCAAGCTGGGCGGCGCCGAGCCACGCAGCCAGCCACGTCATCGCGATGAGCGCGACTGTGCCCGCGGCCTGCAAGGCCAGTCGACGCTCGGTGAGACTCCACGCGACGATCGAGACGACGCCGAGCCCCGCGACCGCGGCAACCAGACCACCGCGCGAGAACGTGGTGACGAGCGCGACGCACAACACGCACAACGCGACGGCGCCGATCCATCGGCGATCGATTGCCGCGGACGTCCGTGCGACCACGACGGGGAACGCCATTGCGATCGACGTGGCCAGCGTGTTCGGATATCCGTAGGTCGACGCTGCCCTCACCGATCCCGCGGAATATATCGCGCCCGACCGAAACAGCCACAGGTGCGGGACCACGACGTCTGGCCATGCAAATTCAGCCACGGCGATCACCGACGACACGAGGACGCCAGCCGCAAACGCCGTCAGCACATTCGCGGCCGCGCGCGTGCGCGTCGCCACGAGCGCCGCGACAACCGTACCGAACGCTGCGCCGCCGGCGATCCGGCACACGAACTTGAACGCGAGATCTCGATGCTCGGGCGCCGCGATGGCGGACACCGCAAGCGCCGCAACAAACAGACCGGCTGCCGTGGCAAACGGTGCGACGCGTCGCAATGCTGCGGCTCCCGGTCCCACGATCGCCCATGCGAGGCCAGCTGCGATGGTCGCGCCGACAAGTGCTTCGGGAATCGTGACGCGCACGGGTCCCAACGATACGGCCAGTTGGTCGGACTCGAAGGGCAGCGCAGCGAGCGCCGACATGGCGAGGGCCTGGAGTATGCGTTCGAACACGTTCACGCGGGCGCCTCGTCGAGAGGATCCGGGGTGCGCTTTGTCAGCCGACCACTGACGACAAGGCATCCGACCATGAGCGCGATCTCGGTTGCAACAGTAACCGCCGCGGCCCCTGCCATGCCGAATCGCGGAATCGCCCAGAGGTTGCCCGCGAGATTGACTCCCAGCGCTCCGGCCGCAAGGGCCGCATACGCGCGTTGCCTGCCGGCGGACACCAGATCCTGCGTCAGCAGGTAGTTGCCGAACATGAACGGGGCGGCGAGCAGCAGCACGCGTAGCGGCAGGACGGCGTCACCATACTCACGGCCGAAGAGCATATTGACGAGCACCGATGAGACGACCATACCGACGACGGACACGGCGACGCCCGCGGCAACGAGCGCGGCGAACGAACGCCGTCGCAGCGTGCGTCCCTCAGGGGTCGCGCCACCCGAAGCCGCGAGCCGTGGGAACAGCACCGTAAGGCCCACTGCTGGAATAAGTTGCGCTGCCTCGAAGATCCGGTATGCAGCGGCGTAGACACCCACGAACGAAGCGCCCTTGATCGCCTCGAGCAGAAAGAGGTCGAGCCTGAAGCACACGATGGACAACGCGATGCCGAGGCCGACGGGAAGCGCGCTCGCCAGGACGTCAGCCCTGCCCACCGTCGCGCCTCCAGCTGCGTCGAGCCCTCGGACGTCGCGCCTCGCAACGAGCAACGCGATGCACGCGCCAGCGATGGCACCCGTGAATAGCAACAGCGAGAACCTCGTCGGATCGGCCGATATGACTCCCCAGAGCCCAAGGCCGACCATCGCACCGCGCGCGACGAGAAGCACCGCGGCGTCGCGCCCGAACGCGCCGCGCGCGCGCAGGACGTGCTGCGCGAAATCGACGTACGACAACGCGACGACGGCGCCGCCCACAGCGAGGAACGCAATCGGCTGATGGATCCGGCCGAGCAGGGCCGCGCCGACGCCCACGGCAACCATTACCGCGGTGAGTCCGAGTTTTGCTTCGAACGCGCGCTTCGCCCAATGCACCGCGCCCGCGCGGCCGCGCGCAAGCTCGCGCGCAGTCACGAGGTGGAGCCCGAGATCCGTACCTGTTGCTGCAAGCCAGCCGGCTGCCCATGCGAGCGAGAACTCCCCGAACTCGCGAGGTTGCAGAATGCGCGCGGCCGCGACCATGAGCACGACGCTGCTTGCCTTTGCCACGATCTCGGCAAGCGCACGCAAGGCAACGCTCTTTGTGAATGTCATCAAAGCTCGCTTCGGAACGGTTCGGTCATGGTGCTACTGTCAGCAGTCTGATGTCCACGGGCTGTCGACGGCGCACCGTCGGAGGCGACCCTCGGTTGGCAGCGATGCGTGTCGCACTGGTCCACGACTGGCTGACGGGAATGCGAGGCGGCGAGAAGGTCCTCGCCGAGCTCTGCGACATGTTTCCCGGTGCACCGGTCTACACACTTGTGCATGTCCCGGGGTCGACACCTCCGATCGAGTCGGATCGCGAGATCATCGCCTCGACACTCGACCGCGTGCCGTTCGGCAGGACGCACTACCGCCTGTTCCTGCCGCTGTTCCCGCTCCTTGCGCGCACGCTGTCGATCGAGCAAGACGTCGACCTCGTGATCAGCAGCAGTCACGCCGTCGCGATGAGCGTCCGCGCGCCGCGCGGCGCATTGCACGTCTGCTACTGCCACTCGCCGATGCGGTACGTTTGGGGACGTACGGACGACTACTATGCGTTCGGGTCGTCGCGTCTCGCCCGACGGGCCGCGCTCGCGCTCTTCCGGCCGTACCTGCGGCGATGGGATCGGGTGTCCTCCAAGCGGGTCGATGTTTTTCTCGCAAACTCCGACTATGTCCGTCACCAGATCTCTGCGGATTACGGCCGAGACGCCACCGTTGTCCATCCACCTGTCGATCTCGAGTTCTTCACGCCCTCCGACGTAGACCGGAGCGACGCCGGGCTTGTTGTCTCGGCGCTCGTGCCGCATAAGCGCGTGGATCTGGCGATCCGTGCGTTTTCTGACAGAGGCTGGCGGCTCAATATCGTCGGCGACGGCATCGAGCGCAGGCCACTCGAGCGAGTCGCCGGGCCCACGGTCGAATTTCTCGGACGGGTTCCCGACGATCTCCTCCGCGAGCTCTACCGGACGTCGCGGCTGCTGGTAGTCCCGGGCCGCGAGGACTTTGGCATCGCCGCCGTCGAAGCACAGGCGTGCGGTCTTCCCGTGGTTGCGCTTGCGGAAGGCGGTGCGCTCGAAACGGTCTCCCGTGGTGTTACCGGCGAGCTGTTCACCGAACGCACACCGGACGCGCTCGCGCAGGCCGTCGAACTGGCCATTGGGACAACGTATTCGACGGCAGCGCTACGTACGAATGCCGACCGGTTTGGGCGCGACCAGTTCAGGACGCGGGTTCGGGCGTTGCTCGAGGGTCTGCGCAACGGACAGCCTGCCGCGACTCCAGGCGCCTGATTCTGGCGATTCGGCCTGTCGTTTCGGTTTGACACCCCCGAACCTGCTCTATAGATTGTCCGACTCGCGACTCTGCACCGCGCCGTACGGTTCTATTGTATTGTGCGGTTCGCCCCACGGGTCGCGACGAACCACAACACACAACCATCCGACGAAGGAGAGCCACGTCCCATGCGACGATCCAGGAATATTGCGGCGTCTTTCACGACAACGGTGCTGTGCCTCGCCATGCTCGCAACCATGTCGCCCGCGACGATTGCGGCCCGGGGCCTTTCAAACCACCCGGCATCGGAGGCCGCCGCGACGCCGGCTGTGCCTGCGAACTACGATGTGCGAAACGAACTTGCAGCCGCTCGAGCGGGCAAGCTGGCTCTCCCGTCCACGCAGGCGGACGCCGTCGCCAGGATGTCTGCGCGCGTGTCTGGGCTTGTGGTTCACCGCGACGAGGTGTCGTTGCTGCCAAAGATGGTGACGACGGTCACGCCCGGCCAACGCCTGTCGGCAAAGGGCGTCAGCGACCCTGTCGCGGCGGCCCGACGGTTTCTTTCTTCGAACCTTGATGTCTACGGGTTGAAGCCGGCCGATTTGGAGACGTTGCACGTCATCTACACCACGTCGCCGGAGGGCGGCGCGACCATCGTCCGGTTCGAGCAGCGAGCGGCCGGCGTTCCGGTCTTCGGCGCCGAGTTCGCGGTGGTGATGTCGCCGGTCGACCACGCCGTCGCGGGAACTGCTGGAATTGTCTATCCGAACGCCGTCGCCGGAGCGAGCGCCAAGACGTCGGCGCTTGCTCTTGACGACGCCGTAGCGCGCGCCGCCGGCGATCTTTCGAATTCGGTGTTCGCGGGACGCGATTTCGTGTCGAAGGGCGTCGACCAGGCGGGCTATACCCTCCTCGAGTTCGGGCCCGATCGAACTGCGGGCGAGAACGCGCGCTTTGGCGAAGGCCTGCGCGGACGCCAGGTGCTGTTTCCGATCGCAGCCGGCGAGACCATTCCCTCCTTCTATGTCGAGGTCAACATCACCGGCGAGCCCGCCGGATCGGGTCCGTACTTTGCGTACGTCATCAGCGCGGTCGACGGCACGGTGCTCTTTCGCAACAACCTGATGGTGAACGACGCGTTCACCTACCGGGTGTTTGCCGACGGGTCGAATCCATTCAAGCCGCTCGACAGTCCGCAAGGCACGGTTGGCACCCCGCATCCCACCGGCGTCCCTGATCAGTACCAGGCGCCGGACGCCACCACCGTCGACGTGTCGGTCGAAAGCCTGCTTGGTCCAACCGATCCGTGGCTCGCGCCGGGCGCTACATCCACACTCGGAAATAACGTCGATGCATACCTGGACATCGCGGGAACCGACGGCTTCACGACCGGCGACATTCGCGGCGCCACAAGCGCGGCGGGGCAGTTCCTCTATTCGTTCGACCCGGCGGCGGCTACCACGGACGCCACCGTGCGACAGTCCAAGACAACGCACCTCTTCTTCTACAACAACTGGCTGCACGACATCTGGTACCAGAAGGGATTCAACGAAGTCAGCCGCAACGCGCAGACGGACAACTACGGCCGTGGCGGAAGCGGCTCCGACTCGATCAAGGCAGAGGGCGAAGACCGTTCCGGTACCAACAACGCGAACATGAGCACACCTGCCGACGGGGCTCGCCCCCGCATGCAGATGTTCCGATTCACCGGCAATGCTGCCAATCCGCTCACCGTGCAGCGCGACTCGAGCCACGACTGGGGAATCGTCGGACACGAGTGGATGCACTACATGTCGAACCGGCTCGTCAACAATGGGAATGGTCTGAACAACAACCAGGGCGGTTCGATGGGCGAAGGTTGGGGCGACTGGAACGCCCTTATCAACATCGTGCGCAATGGCGACAACATTGACGGCGTGTTCACAACCGGCGCGTGGGCGACCCTCCAGTTCTGGAGCGGCTACTTTGACAACTACTACTTTGGTATCCGCCGATACCCGTACTCGACGCGCACGGATATCTTCCCGCTGACGTTCAAGGACATCGGTCCCGGACTGTCGTACCCGGGCGGCGTTCCGCGCAATACCAACATTGGGTCGAGCGCCTCGGAGGTGCACAACTCGGGCGAGATCTGGTGCGAGATGCTGTGGGAGGTTTCCGCGTCCCTTATCAAGACGTACGGATTCGACGAAGGCCGAAGCCGGGCGATGCAGTACGTGTGTGACGGCCTCAAGAATACGCCGTCGAGCCCAACGTTCGGTCAGGCGCGCGATGGCGTCATCACGGCGGCGAACGCGGTCCATCCCGAGGACGTACCGCTCGTGTGGCAGGCCTATGCAAAGCGTGGAATCGGCGAGGGCGCAGTAAGTCCCGCGAGCGGCAGCTTCAATCATTCGGGGATTACCGAGTCGTTCGTGGCGCCCGTGGCGCTTCCCGACGACACCGTCAGCCTGAGCAGCGGCGGCACGTACTTCCTGAGGAACGTCCAGATCGGCGGCCAGGCAGACACGAGCTTTGCCTACGGCACGGCTGCGCTCACGCCGCTTGCCGGCAACTGGAACGGCGGCGCCGTTGTTGGTTCCGATCGTGCGGACACGATCGGCGCCTATGATCCCGCAACGGGCGCGTTCTTCCTCAGAACGTCGAATTCGCCAGGCCCCGCGGACATCGTGTTCAACTTTGGCCCGGGCGGCGGCCTCAAGCCGATCGCAGGCGACTGGAACGGCGACGGCACGACGACAGTTGGCGTCTACGATCCCGCGACGGGCGCGTTCTTTCTGAAGAACACGAATGCAAGCGGAGCAGCGGACGTCGTGCTGAACTTCGGCCCTGGGGGCGCCAACTTCGTTCCGATCGCGGGCGACTGGAACAACGACGGCGTCGACACCGTGGGCATCTACGACACCACGACCGGGACGTTTTTCCTCAAGAATGCGAATACGCCGGGTCCGGCCGACATCGTGTTCACGTTCGGAGCGGGCGGTGCGTTTACACCTGTCGTGGGCGACTGGAACGACGACGGCACCGACACGATCGGCATCTACAATCCATCGACGGCGGTGATCTTCCTGCGCAACTCGAATTCGAGCGGCGCGGCGGATCGAACGTACACGTTCGGCGCGCCTGGGTCGTTCGTCGCAGTCGCCGGGAACTTCGACGGTCAGTAGTCGCGAACGTCCCGTCCAGCACAACAAAGGAACGCAGATGGCCTCCATCTGCGTTCCTTTGTGCGTGTTGCGGTGGCTGGAATGCCGCGGATTGGCTAGAATTCGAGCACTTTTTCACAGGCACAGGAGGATTCAGCATTGAAAGCCATCATCGGTCGGTTCGGCCTGCTCGCGCTCGCGTGCGTCGTGGCCCTTTCAGCGACAGCAGGATGCGAGCGCAAACCCGCGGCGGGTGGCGCGAACCCCACGACTGGCGATATCCCGGTCGGATTCTATGGATCGCTGACCGGCGAGAGCGCGTCGTTCGGAATCTCGGCGCGCGAGGGCACCGAGCTCGCGGTTGACGAAGTGAATGCCGCGGGCGGCGTGCTCGGCGGGCGAAAGCTCAAGCTGATCGTCGAGGACGATCAGAGCAAGACCGACGAAGCGTCGAGCGCCGTCACAAAGATGATTACCCAGGACAAGGTCGTCACCGTGCTGGGCGAAGTGTCCAGCTCGCGGTCGCTCGCTGCGGCGCCGGTCTGCCAGCGCTTCAGCGTGCCGATGATCACGCCGGCGTCGACCAACGACAAGATCACGAAGGTCGGCGACTACATCTTCCGAACGTGCTACACCGATTCACAGCAGGGCCGAGTGCTGGCCGAGTTTGCGTACAACGATCTCAAGGCGCGGCGCGCCGCAATCCTCAAGGACGTCGGCAAGGACTACTCTGTCGGATTGACTGCGTCGATCGAGGAGAACTTCAAGCGCCTCGGCGGCGAGGTGCTTCCCGTCGTCAGCTACGGGTCGACGGACCAGGACTTCAGGGCAATCCTGACGCAGATCCGCGAACAGAAGCCCGATGCGATCTTCGCCACCGGCTATTATCCCGAAGCCGCGATCATCGTCCGGCAGGCGCGTGAGCTCGGAATCACGGTGCCGATCCTCGGCGGCGACGGGTGGGTTGGCGATTCGCTCCAGGGCGGTCGCGAAGCGCTCAACAACTGCTTTCTTTCCAATCACTTTGCGACTGATGATCCGGACCCGACACTCAAGGCGCTCGGACAGAAGTTCGTTGCCGCGTACAAGGCCAGGTTTGGCAAGGAGCCCGACGCCATGGCGGCGCTCAGCTACGACTCGGTGTACGTCCTCGCCGATGCGCTCAATCGGGCCGGGTCGACCGACGGAACAAAGCTTCGCGATGCGATTGCAGCAACGAGCATCCAGGGCGTTACAGGCAAGCTCGCCATCAACGAAACCCGGAACGTCGACAAGCCCACCGTCATCCAGGAGGTCGTCTACAAGGATGGCGCGATGAAGTTCGTCTACAAGACGACGATCAAGCCGAACTAGGCGGCCGGACACGGGCCGGGCTGCAAGTGCCTGGCCCGCATGCCACGGTCGCGCCAACCTCACGTATCCATCGCCGTATGGACACCTTCCTTCAGCAACTCATCAACGGACTGTCGCTCGGCGCGATCTACGCGCTCATCGCGCTCGGATACACGATGGTCTATGGCGTGTTGCGCCTGATCAACTTTGCGCACGGCGACGTCTACATGCTCGGAGCGTTCGCGGGCTTCTTCATCGCGAACGCGATGCATCTCGACGCCAACCCCTCGATACTCGGTGCAATCGTCGTGACAATGGGGTCGATGGCGACATGCGCGGCGATCGGCGTGCTGATCGAACGCTTTGCGTACCGTCCAGTCCGGCATAACTCCCGGCTCACATCGCTCATCACGGCCATCGGCGTCTCGCTGCTGCTCGAGTACGGCGGGCAGGTCGTGTTCGGCGCGGCGCCGCGGTTCTTCCCGCAGATGATCCGATCCGAGACCTACTCGGTCGGCGGCGTGCAGATCACGAACCAGAGCCTCCTGATCATCGTCGTGTCGGTCGTGATGATGTTCGGCCTCGAGTTCATCGTGCACCGGACAAAGATCGGTACGGCGATGCGCGCAACGTCGCACAATCTGGCCGTCGCAAAGTTGATGGGCATCAACACCGATTTCATCATCGCGTTCACATTCGCGCTCGGTTCGGCGCTTGCGGCGACCGCCGGCGTGATGGTCGCGCTCTCGATCCCCAAGATCGATCCGTTGATGGGATTGATGACCGGTCTGAAGGCGTTCGTAGCCGCCGTGCTCGGCGGTATCGGCAACATCCCCGGCGCGATGATCGGCGGCATGCTGATCGGGTTGATGGAGACCTGGATCGGCGCGACGTCGTACTCGACGTACAGGGACGCGGTTGCGTTCGGTGTGCTGATCCTGATCCTGATCGTCCGGCCCGCGGGCATCCTGGGCACGGCCAGCGTGGAAAAGGTGTAGCCGGTTCATGAGCTTTCGTGCGAAAGCGGCGGCCGCCGTCATCACGCTGATCCTGCTGGTCGGCCTCAATTACGTGTTCGAGGGCCTTGGCGATTTTCAGATCGATCCATACTACGCACGTATCGTCAGCCTGATCGGGATCAGCATCACCCTTGCGGTGAGCCTGAACCTGATCAACGGACAGACCGGCCAGTTCTCGCTCGGGCACGCAGGATTCATGGCCGTTGGCGGGTACACTGCGACGTTCTTCACGGTCGCGTGGGGCGCGTCGATCGCGCAGGCGATGGGAAGTACGTTGATGTCGCCCCTCGGTGGGTCGGTCGTGATGGTGTTGAGCCTCGCGGTCGGTGCCCTTTCGGCGGCGGTGGCCGGCCTCCTTGTGGGAATTCCCTCGCTGCGGCTGAAGGGCGACTATCTCGCGATCGTGACGCTCGGCTTTGGCGAGATCATCAGGGTCGTCATTCTGAACATTCCCGCCGTCGGAGGGGCAACCGGGTTCACCGACGCCGTTCCCATCACGAATTTCTTCTGGATCTTTGCCATGGCGATTCTGACGATCGTCATCGTCCGCAACATCCGGGCGTCGACGTACGGTCGCGCGCTCGCCGCAATTCGCGAAGACGAGATTGCGGCCGAAGCCATGGGCGTCGACACGACGCGGCACAAGGTGCTCGCGTTCGTCGTCAGCTCGTCGCTCGCCGGCATCGCCGGTGCGCTGTCGGGGCAGCTGTTCGCGACGCCGCTCAACCCGGCGAATCTCGGATTCGTGAAGTCGATCGAAGTCATCATCATGATCGTTCTCGGCGGCATCGGTTCGATCACCGGCGCAGTGCTTGGAGCCGTTGTGATCACGGCGCTGCCGGAGGTGCTGCGCGACGTCGACAAGCAGTATCCCGGGCTGCGAATGGTCGTCTACGCGCTGTTGCTCATCCTGATGATGATCTTCAGACCGCAGGGGCTTCTCGGACGGCGCGAGCTCAGCGTTGACTGGCTGTGGAAACTGACGAGGCGCGCGCCGGCGGCCACGCCGGGCGGCGGAGGCAATGTCGATGAGCAGTAGCGCCAGCGTCTCGCCCGTGCTCGGTGTCGTCGGTGTGACCAAGCAGTTCGGCGGCCTGACCGCCGTCAAGTCGCTGACGATGGAGGTCAAGCCGAGGTCGCTCTATGGCCTGATCGGACCGAACGGCGCCGGCAAGACCACGATTTTCAACCTGTTGACGGGTGTCTATGCGCCGACGGAGGGCGAAATCCGATTTCTCGGCGAACGCATCGACGGGCGGAAGCCGTTCGACATCACCAAGCGCGGCATCGGCCGCACGTTCCAGAACATTCGGCTCTTTGCGGACATGACCGTGCTCGAGAACGTGATGACGGCCCATCACCTGCGCAGCAATCAGACGATCATTGATGCCATCGTCGGAACGCGCCGACACCACGTTGAGGAGAGCGAAACCCGCGACCGCGCCCTTGATCTGCTCGAGATCTTCGAGCTCGCGGACGTCGCGGGCGAGAGCGCGACCGCGCTGCCGTACGGGCGGCAGCGCAGGCTCGAGATCGCCCGGGCGCTCGCGACCGAGCCGCGCCTGCTGCTCCTCGACGAGCCCGCGGCAGGAATGAACCCGCAGGAATCTGTCGAGCTCATGCATCTGATCGGGTGGTTGCGCGAGAAATTCGACCTGACGGTCGTGCTGGTCGAACACAACATGAAAGTCGTGATGGGGATCTGCGAGGTGATCCAGGTCATCGATTATGGCGAGTCGATCGCCATCGGCACTCCAGACGAGATTCAGTGCAACCCGCGTGTGATCGAGGCATACCTTGGAGGAGCCTAGGTTCAAAGGCGTTCTGGAATGACTGCGATGCTCCAACTCGAGAACGTCAACGTCTATTACGGTGCGATCCACGCGCTGCGCGACGTCTCGCTCACCGTGACGGCGGGTGAGGTCGTGACGCTGATCGGCGCAAATGGGGCCGGGAAGTCCACGACGCTGCGCGCGATCACCGGACTGATACGCCCCGCGTCGGGCCGGATCGTATTCGAAGGCGAGGACATCGCGGGCCTTCCTGCGCACAAGCTCGTTGCGCGAGGGATTTCCATGTCGCCCGAAGGTCGCGGCGTGTTTGCGAACCTGACGGTGCTCGAGAACCTGCACATGGGCGCGTATCTGAAGACGAATCGTGCCGAGATCCAGTCGGACATCGAGCGCGGTTTCACGCTCTTTCCGCGATTGAAGGAACGACTGAAGCAACGGGCCGGCACGCTCTCGGGTGGCGAGCAGCAGATGCTCGCCATGGCGCGCGCGCTGATGTCGCGTCCCAAGTTGTTGCTGCTCGACGAACCGTCGCTCGGACTCGCGCCGCTCGTATGCCACACGATCTTCAGCACGATCGACGAGATCAAGGCGAGCGGCACGACCGTCCTTCTCGTGGAGCAGAACGCGAACGCCGCTCTCAAGCATTCCGACCGGTGTTACGTGCTCGAAACCGGCCGCACCATTCTCGAGGGCGCCGCCTGTGACGTCGCCGCCGATCCACGCGTGCGCGAGGCCTACCTCGGAGAGTAGACGCGAGGCCGCGAATCCCGTGCCGGAGTTGCGGCCTCGTGCGTCAACCGTTCTTGCCGCGCTTTTCGGGAGGCGCCTTGTCGTCCTTCTTGGGCTTGTCCTTTGGTGGCGTGTCGGGGGCGACCGTACGCGGTCTGGTGCTCTCCGGATCCGTGGACGGCTTCTGAGGCTTGTCTGGAACCGGACCCGATTCCGGCTTCGTGGACCCACCACCGGCTCCCTTGACGTCGTCGATGCCCGTGTCGTCCGTCACCTCTTCTGCAGCCTGCTCGGCCCGCTCGCGCGCGGCGGCGGCAATCTCACCCTGACGACGCTCCTGTTCCGCTGCCGTATCGGCATCGGGTGACGGCTTTGCGGGGAACTTGTCGTTCGGCTTGCCTCGCATGAAGTCGTCCATGAAGTCGATCCACATCGGAACCGCGGCGTGCCCGCCTGTCTCGTCATTTCCCAGCGTCCGCTTGGAACCTGGATACCCGATCCAGACGCCACACGCATAAGACGGCGTAAACCCGATAAACCATGCGTCCGTCCAGTCGTTCACGGTGCCGGTCTTGCCGCCAATCTGCCGTTTGCCAAGTTCCTTGGCGCCCTTGATGGACGTGGCGGTACCGGCATCCACCACGCCTCTCAGCACTTCAACCATGTTGGCCGCAACGTACGCTGTCGTTGCCTTGGACGTGATCGGCTTCCATTCCCATTTGGTGACGCCGTCGCGGTCCTCGATTCGCGTGTACAGATGAGGCTCGACGCGCATCCCCTGGTTCGGATACGCGGAGTATGCCGAGACCATGTTGAGCAACGGTTCTTCGGTTGCACCGAGTGCGGACGGAAGAACTCGCTTCATCGGATTCGGAAGGCCGAAACGGCGGACGGTGTCGGCGCCAGCCTCAACTCCGATGAGTTTGAGCGTGTTTACCGCGCACACATTCATCGACTTGGCGACCGCAGTGCGCAGCGCCATGGTTGCGCACGACGTCGATCCGTCGTAGTTGCGCGGCGACCAGCCACCGACAGTCACCTGAGCGCCGGAAATCGGAGAGTCCGGCGTAAACCCCTTCTCCATCGCCGCGGTATAGATGAACGGCTTGAACGAGCTGCCGGTCTGCCGCTCGGCCTGCGTCGCGTTATTGAACTTGGTCAATGCAAAGTCGTAGCCGCCGACCATCGACCGGATCTCGCCAGTCCTGGCCTCGATGCACACCAGTGCTCCGCCTACCGTTGGCACCTGGCTGAGGTCGGCGTCGACGGCATGCGTCGCCTTGTCGACCTTCGTGATCTTGAATGGAGTCAAGTCGCCGGGTTTGAGCACGGCAGCCGGGCCGGCGCCTGCGAGCTTTGTGTTCGCCGATGTGAGCCTGGCCGTGTAGCTCCCGAACCTTACCTCGGCGCTGTCGCCGGAAACCTTGGTGACAAGTCCAAAGATGTACTCGTTGACGACTGGCTCGTCGTCCCAGTCGTGATGCCAGTATCGGGACAGATCCTTGAAGTCAGCCGCCACGTTCGGCAGATTGCCTCGCCACGGCTTGGCGTGACGCGCCTCGTACGCATGCAAACCGCGACGGATCGCACGCACCGCTTCGCGCTGTGCGTCGGCATCGATCGTCGAGTAGATCTGCAACCCCTCGGTCTGTGTCGTGCGGGTTCCAAACTGGCGCTCCATCGCCTGCCGGATCTCTTCCACGGCGTAGCCAAACTCCGAGTCGTTCGGATTCAGCGTGTTCGCGTTCGACGTGATGTTGAGCTGAATCTTTGTCGCGCTCGCGTCGCGGTACTGCTGCTCCGTTATGTAGCCTTCCTCCCACATGTTGCGGAGCACGAGGTTCCGTCGCTCGAGTGCATCGCTGGGATTCAGAACGGGAGAATACTGCGTCGGCGCCTTGGGGAGCGCCGCCAGCATGGCGCACTCCTCGAGCGTCGCATCCTTGATCGAATGGCCGAAGTAGTACTGCGAGCCAGCCTCGACGCCGTACGCGCCGCCGCCAAGAAAGATCTGGTTGCAGTAGAGCTCCATGATCTGTTCCTTGGAGTAGAGGCGCTCGATCTGGAGCGCGATCAGCGCTTCGCGGACCTTGCGCTTGAACGTCCGCTCGGGGCTGAGGAACAGGATCTTGGTCAGCTGCTGCGTGAGCGTAGACCCGCCCTCGACCGTTCGACCCGCGATCAGGTTCTTGACCGTCGCGCGCGCGATGCCCACGGGGTCGACGCCGATGTGCTTGTAGAACCGCGAGTCCTCGATGGCCATGATCGCGTTCTTCATGTTGTCGGGGATGTCTTCGTACGCGATCGGTATGCGCCGCTCCATCGCAAACTGACCGATGACGGTGCGTCCATCCGACGCGTAGACACGAGTCACCGCGGATGGGCGGAAGTCCGCGAGCGCTCGAACCTGCTTGGCCTCGTCCGTGAGGCTCGACTGGTACGCGACGGTTCCGCCAAACATTGATCCGGCAACGATCGTCAGGATGACGAGCGCCAGAAACATGTGCTTGCGAAAGAGCTCCTGGACTCGGCTCGCGACGCCATCGAGCGCCCGAATTCTCAGTTTCCGTTCAGCCATGGATACACCTGTCTATCCCCGTCTACGAGAAGGGTGATCGAAATCCGGTATGAGAGTTGTTGACTGATGTGCTTTGTTGCGCCCCGTCCAGCAGCGGTTGCCCGAGCGAATCGATGGACTGCCGCGCCGTCGTCCGGTAGTAGAGCCACGTGGCGCCGCCGAGAATTCCCAGTGCGACTGCCGCCCACAGTACCGTCCACACGACCGCCGGAACGAGCCCGCCGGTTGCCTGCGCCATGTTCTGCGCGTCCGTCGCCGCGGGGCTCGACATCGACAGCCAGAAGAGAAACTTGAGGTCCGAGAGTGCATTCAGCATGCACTGGATGGCGAGAAAGCTGAGCACGAACCGGGCTGTGGGCGACGAGGCCTTCAGCCCGATCGCGACGAGTATCGATCCGATGCCGAGACCAGCAACCCACGCCAGCGCGTTGCCGCCAAGCCACACGGACGACAGCGCGAGCACGCCGCCGGTGGCGACGAGCGTCGGGCGGACCATCCATCGGCGCGCCGACAGAAGCAGCAGCGCGGCGCCGACGAGCGGCGTTCCCACATAACCCGCCGACGAGATGACCAGCGAACTGCCGCCGAGCGTGTTCGTGATCCCCGACGTGTTCAGGTAGATCTCGATGCGCTCGGGCCAACCTCCCGTGAGCACGGATGCAAGCGCGTGACAGATTTCGTGAACATACGTCACGAAAAGCCGGATCGGGTAGAGCGCCCAACCGACGAGCGGCACGAACCACAGCACAAGGGAGAGCACGGAGGCCGCCAGCACGTGCCGCAACGACTCGCGAGCATCGATCCGACCAGAGGCGACTGCAATTGGATCCGCCCCTCCCACCGTCACACGCTCACGTCGACCGGACCGGTTCCGGTCGGGCGCTCGGGTATCTGAAAGAACCCCGCCGGAAGGCTTGCTACCGGAACGAAATGCGTTGGCGAAATGAACTGGGTTTCGATCGGACTCACCACGAGATACCCATCCAGTGCGATCGCGTCGGCGAGCCTGCTCAGGACCTGCTCAGCCGCCCGCGGTTGAAAGTATAGCAGAAGGTTCTGGCACAGAACGAGATCGAGCGGCTCGCGGATCTGTCGCCACGGCGTCGCTTCGCACACATTGGCCCGACGAAACGTCACCATTCGGCGCACGAGCGGAAGCACGTCGAACTCCCTGTCCGGACCGGGCTCTTCGATGCCGATGAAGTACCTGTTCCGGATCGCGGGGTCGATCGAACGAATGGCGGCGGCGCGAAAGCGGCCTCTGCTCGCCGCGACGATTGCCTTCCCGCGCAGGTCGGTGGCAAGCAGTTCGATGTGCCACTCGTCGATGGACGGAATGCACTCGCGCAACAGGATCGCGAGTGTGAACGGTTCCTCGCCGCCTGCGCACGCCATCGACCACGCGCGCAGCGTCCGCCCGGATTTTCGGGCGCTCGCAAGTTCGGGCAGCACGCGCTCGCGAAGCGCGGCGACCTGATCCGAATCGGCAAAGAACCTCGACTCGGCAGGTGCTATCTCTTCGGCGAGCGCCTGGAGTTCGGCGATCGACTGGACCGCGGTCCGACAGTAGCTCACTTCATCCATGTCGATGCGCCGCGCCTTGGCGGACACGGCCTGCACAAGAGCGTCCCTCACCGCACCACCGGCCTGCCAGCCGTACCGTGCCGAGAGTGCAAGCTCGAGCGGTTTCAGGAATGGATTCTTCTGAATCCGGCGCGTCACGTCGCGGGCGTGCGCTCGTAGTCCCCCGAACGCCCGCCGCTCTTGCGATCGAGCCGGATCTCCTCGATTACCATGTCGCGATCGATCGCCTTGCACATGTCGTAGATCGTGAGCGCGGCAATCGAGACCGCTGTGAGCGCTTCCATCTCCACGCCCGTGCGGCCATCGACCGCTGCGGTCGCCTGCAGACGAACCCCCGCATCGCAGAGCTCGGCGGCCACGTCCACGTGGCTGAGCGGCAACTGGTGGCACAACGGGATGAGAGACGCCGTCGCCTTGGCGCCCATGATTCCCGCGAGTCGTGCCGTTTCAAGCGGGTCGCCCTTTGGGGTTCTGTGGTCGCGAATTGCCTGGACTGTTTCAGATCGCATGCGCACGAGACCCGACGCAACCGCGATTCGAGACGTAACGTCCTTTTCGCCGACGTCGACCATTCGAATTCGGCCCTCGCCATCGACGTGGCTCAGGTGTTTCGGACCGTCGCTCATTGCTTGGAATTCGGCTCCGTCGACACGTCGTTTACGGTCAGCAGGCCGTTCTTCCCCGCCTTGTCGATCGTGAAGGTCACGTAACTCGTCGCCGACGGGCAGCACAGGGCGTCCGATTCCTTGTAACGAAGGTACTCGACCAAAAGCGAGTTCTCGCCGACCAGCGTGATCACCGACTCGGACCCATCGGTTCGCGAGTCCATCGGTGTCGGCGAGATGGTGCCGACGAATCCCCCGTTCACGAAGACAAAGCCCTGGTACTGCAGCGGCCTGCCCATGCCGTCGAATCCGGCGAGCGCGGTGACGACCGTCGCCGGGCCGAACAACTGCACAGCCCCGTAGAGCTTCCACCCGGCTTGTGTCACGAGCGTGTCGACCGGCACCTGCGGCTTTCGGAAGAATTCCGCGTACTCGCGACTGACTGCATCCGACATCTTTGGCGCGCGCGGCACGGCAGCGTTCGCCTTGTTCCAGTTCTTGACCGGCGTGGCGTCGAGCCACGCACCTGACGATTGGGCCGCGGCAGTTGGTGTCCACAGCGGCAGCGCGAGCGCGGCACACACGATTCCGATGGCGATTGCTTTTCGCATTGACGGTGACTCTCCTTGAGGATTATGGCTCGAAGCCAGGACCGGCGAGGTCTCGTCCGTCGCCGGTCGGTCGCGCTAGACGCGGTGCATCGCGTTGAACAGATCTTCCCGCTGCGCGTAGATGCGCACGCCGAGCCGGGCTCCGGCCTGATTGAATCGTTCCTTGATCTCGGCGACGCCGAGCGTCGACCTGCTGCTGTCCGCGACAAGGACCATCGCGAACTTGCCGGCGACCACCGTCTGGTTGATATCGGCAATCGAGCATTCGGCGTCGGCGAGCACGCTGCTGACAGCCGACACGATGCCGGGCCGATCGAGACCAAACACGGACACGATGATTCGATCGCGCGAGCCGGCTCCGCCGCGCGGCGCGCGGTCGGGCATCTCCCCGGTGTGCGACGAAACGGACGGCCGCACCGCGCGGTAGACGTCCGCGACGAGGTCCTCGACGGTCGAACGCTCGACCGACTGGCCAAGACGCCCGTAGACGGCCTTGGTGATCTCGAATATGAGTTGCTCTTCGGTCATCGTGTTCTCGAGGATTGCGGGCTAGCGAGATCGCTTCTCGGCCAGGTTGCGAGCCGATTCGACGAGCTCGTCGGAGCGTGCATCGCGGAGCTCCATCGTGTCGACGATACCGACGACGGCAGCCTCGATCGACATGTCCTGGTCTCCGATGGCCGATCGCGCCGCCTTACCGTAGGCGCACATCACGACCTCTCCAACGCCTGCGCCGAGCCGGTCCGCGACGACCACGATGTCGGTGCCTGGCTCCTTGTTCAGGTTGTACGGATGCACGATCAGGAACCTGACGCCCTCGAGGTTGGGTGTCTTCTTGGTGGACCACACGGTTCCAACGACGTGAGCAAGAAACATGGCTACCTTCGCGCAAAAACTTCGCGGGCGTCGCCGAGCTCGCGAGCTGCCGGCGTGATAATTGTCTTGGCGCCGACGGGAATCTTCCGTCCCTCGTCTATCGCTCGCCGTACGTCATCCTCGCATACGAATTCCGCCGGCACGGCAGGCGAAGGCGCGGTCGCGGCCGTCTTCGGTACCTCGGTGGGCGCGGCGGGTGGCGCCGGCGCGGCTGCGGGTTGAGCGAACACCGGAGCGCCCGACGCCGCGCGCTCGGCAAGAAACCGGTCGACGAGCGACGAGATGTTTACCGGC
Source organism: Blastocatellia bacterium (assembly GCA_044224215.1). Classification (GTDB taxonomy): domain Bacteria; phylum Acidobacteriota; class Blastocatellia; order UBA7656; family JADIYM01; genus DAOMFM01. The sequence continues at coordinate 20,291 of JBGAKX010000014.1, read as the reverse complement.
GCCGCCGGGGCAGCGGCACTGGCTGCGATGGGCGGACGAGGGAGTGGTCGCGGCCGCGCTGCCGCTTGCGTGGCGGTTTCTGGCACAACCTCACGCGTCTCGTAGGCTATGCGCTTGATGTCCATCAAATGAAGCGGCGAAATGTTGTCCGACGTGACGTTGCCGCCCCAACTTCCGCATCCGAGCGTCATGCTCGGCTCGAGGTCGGTCGAGAATCCGATCGCTCCGTGCGTGGACGGCGTGTTCACGACAATGCGCGACGCAGGGATTCGCTCGCCGAACTTCTCGACGTTCTCGCGGGTTCGCGAGTGGATCGACGCCGTATGGCCCATCCCGCCGTACCTGAGCACCTTCTCGCACAGGTCGACGCCTGCCTCGACTCCGTCGGCCGTGTAGTACGTCAGAATCGGCGACAGCTTCTCCATCGAAAGCGGGTAGTCGCGGCCAACTCCAGCGACCTCGGCAATGAGGCATCGAACATCGCTCGGGATCGAGATCCCGGCGAGCTCTGCAATGTGCGCTGCCGAGCGGCCGACGATCTTCGGATTCAGCGTGTTGGTCGCCGTCGCCACAACGCGGGTCAGCTTGTCGGCCTCGTCGGCCGTGAGGAAGTGCGCGCCAAAGCTCTCGAGCGCGGCCCGCAACTCGCCGTCGATGCGACGGTCCGCAACGACCGACTGCTCGGACGCGCAGATCGTCCCGTTGTCGAAACACTTGCCGGTGAGAATGTCGCGCGCGGCCTTGGACACATCCGCCGACGCATCGACGAACGCCGGCACGTTGCCGGGTCCAACGCCGAAGGCCGGCTTGCCTGAGCTGTAGGCAGCGCGCACGAGTCCGATACCTCCCGTCGCGAGAATGACCGCCGTGCGCTTGCTCTTCATGAGCGCGTCGGTGCCTTCGATCGTCGCAACGGACATCCAGCCGATGATTCCGGGTGGCGCTCCGGCCGCAACTGCCGCTTCACTCACAATGCGGGCCGATTCCGCAATGCAGCGGGCCGCGCTGGGGTGCGGGCTGAGTACGACGCCATTCCGAGACTTGATCGAGATGAGGCACTTGAACAGCGCGGTCGAGGTCGGATTTGTCGACGGAATGATCGCTGCGACTACGCCGCGCGGCGACGCGACCTCAAAGATCGTCTCGGTCTGCCGCACGATCCCGACCGTGCGCATGTTCCGGAAGAACGCGTGCACGTCGCCTGCGGCAAACCGGTTCTTGATCGCCTTGTCGGAGGGGATGCCGTAGCCGGTCTCCTCGTGCGCAAGTTGCCCGAGCCGATCCGCCTCGGCGAGCGCGGCCGTCGACATCGCCTCACAAATCTTGTCGATGCGGGCCTGATCAAATCCGGCGAGCCGCTTCTGCGCCTCGTAGGCCGCGGCAACCAGGTCTCGCGCTTGTTGAACGGACTCGAGGTCCTTGTCGCTTGCCATGCTCTCCTCGCGTGAATGCGCGCGGCGGGGGAAAGCTCACGTGTGCGCGGAACAGCCGGCGTCCGTCCGAGGCGTCGGCCGCGCACAGGACGCTATTTCTTCTCGCGCTCCTTTGAGCCCGTCGACAGCATGCTGTTGTTCCCACCCGACGTGAGCGCACCGCGCTCGCCGCCGCCTGCCAGCTGATGCGGAACCTCGATTCCCCGCTTTGCGAGGACCCGCTCGACCTCGGCGTGCGGACGTGGAATCACGTGCACACTGATGAGCTCACCAACTCGCCGTGCGGCCGCGGCGCCGGCGTCCGTCGCAGCCTTCACGGCGCCGACGTCACCACGGACAAAAACCGTCACGTACCCCGAACCGATGTACTCCTTGCCGATCAGGATCACGTTCGCGGCCTTGACCATTGCGTCCGCCGCTTCCACAGCGCCGACAAATCCTTTGGTCTCAACCATTCCCAGCGCTTCCATAGCCATCAGTGGTGTCTCCTTGGTGCTGCGTCTACAGGTGTGAGGAAGCGCTACCCTACCAAAGCTCAACCCGAAAGGCAATCCGGCGGAAATCCGCGCCATCCTGCCGTTTTCCAAACCTCCCTGTTGACACTAAACCAAAGCTGTTCTAAGATTTCCGGGTCCCCACGTTGCCTGAGGAGACAGTGCAGCTTGCGTTGTGCAGGTGAGAGGCATCGTGCAAGCTGGCGACCTGACCACTGAGGCGAGGAGTATGCTGGGAGAGCAGTTGAAGCGGCGTCGGGAGGAGTTGGGCCTCACGCTCGCTGAAATATCCGAAACCACGCGAATCGGCACGCGGTTTCTCAAAGCAATCGAGACTGAGGATTTCAAGGTGCTTCCGGAAGGCATCTATGCCCGGTCTTTTGTTCGCACGTATGCCCGCTACGTCAAGATGGACGAAGACGAGGCATTGAGGCTCTTCCACGAGAAGATCGGTGAAGAGAATCCGGCCGAGGTCGTGATTGCTCCCGTGGACGACAACTCGTTCGTCTATCGCGAGCCGTCCGGAAGCTTCTGGTCGGCAACGGCGGTTGCCGGCGTTCTCGCACTCGTGCTGTGTGGCGGCGGCTACATACTGTGGCGTCAGGCCAACAAGACCGCCGAGGCGCCCGCCGTTGTGGCGACGACGACCAAGGCGCCTGCTGTCGCTGCGCCCGCGGCCGTTGCCGTGCAGCAGCCGGTTTCGACGGCGAGCGAAGCCGACGAAGCGCTCATGGTGTCGATTCAGGCCTCGGACGAATGCTGGATCAGCTTCACGGCAGACGATGGAAAGCGCATGCAGATGATGCTCAAGCAGGGCGACCTGCAGCAGATTCAGGCGAATGCGCAGATCGATCTAAGCATCGGCAACACGCAGGCTGTTTCGATACGGATCAACGGCAGGGATGCGCACCTTCCGGCCGACACCGGTGTCGTGCTCAAGAAGCTGACGATCACGCCCGAAACGGCAAGCGCGCTGATTCAGTAGCGCCGCCGACAGGTCGTGATGCCGTGCGTTCGACGCCATGCGCCGAGTGCTTGCCTTTTGGCGGGGCCGTGGGTATAAACCGGGTTCCGCCGATCGGCCGTTTCTGCGTGAATCGGCCATCTCTCACTGAACTGGAGTACAGCATTGAAGAAAGAAGTTCACTGGTGGTACAGCCCGAATCTGCGCGAGCACATGCCCGTAGCGGTTTACGGCGACTACGGGTCGCCGCTGCTGCTGTTTCCCACTGCCGCCGCTGATTTTGAGGAGTACGAGCGGTTTCAGCTGATCGACGCGATCGCGCCGCACATCGAGTCGGGCCGCGTGAAGGTCTATTCGATCAACAGCATTAATAAGCAGAGCTGGCTTAACGACCAGATCTCGCCCGGCGATCGCGCGTGGCGACAGGTTGAATACGATCGATACGTTTCGGAGGAGGTCGTCCCGTTCATCTGGGACAACTGCCGGACGCCGGGAATCGGAATCGCGACGACGGGCGCGTCGTTCGGCGCGTTTCACGCGGCGAACACCGTCTTCAAGCATTCGGACCAGTTCGACACCCTCATCGCGATGAGCGGCTCGTATGACATCCGCCCGTACTGCGACGGCTACTACGACGACAACTGCTACTTCAACAATCCTGTCGACTATCTCGCGCGGCTCGACGACCACTATCACCTTCCCAGGCTTCGCAACTCGAGGATCATCATCTCGACGGGCCAGGGCTCGTACGAAGCCCCCGACAGGTCAAAGCACCTCGCAGGCGTGCTTGCGAGCAAGGGCATCCCCCACGAGCTGGATCTGTGGGGATACGACGTTCCGCACGACTGGCCGACGTGGCGCCAGATGCTGAACGTCTACATTCCTCGCCTGTTCTAGTGCGCCACGGCCACTGTCGCCGTGCAACGAGAACCGTCAGGGCGTCCGGCAATCCAGCCGGGCGCCCTTGGTCATGCAGGGCGACTCAACGGCTGGCAAGGACCCGCGCGCCGTCCTCGAGGATCGCGTGCGCCATGGCGCGCGGAAGATGAAGCCGTCGCACGCGCTGGGCATGGTGGAAGAGCGTGCGCGTGAGAAGCCACTGGCTGTCGAGCCCGGCGTCACGCGCAAAGTCCACCTTTGTGTCAAAGATGCTGAACAGATCGGGCAGCGTCTCGCGGTGCAGCTCGACGAGCCGCGGAGCAACGGACGGATCCTGATCCATCAATCGTCGCAGCAACATCATGTTCAACGTGATGTGGCGGCCCTCGTCTTCCATGATCTCGACGAGCACCCTGGCCATCTCCGGCTCCGAGACCTCTGAATACGCCGACAACGTGGTGAACGCGAAGCCCTCGAGCATGAAGCTGCCCGCGAACAGAAGCCCGACGATGTCGCCGTGCTTCATCATCCGCTTGATCCGGTCGCCGAGCTCGAGCATCCCGCCGTGCGCCGATACGACCGGCAATGACAGGCGGCTCCGCTGCTCGTCGAACATGCCGTGGTGCCTCACCTCGTCGTCGAGTTGCGCCTGCAGCGCCGCGACCGAGTCCGTGTCGTCCTTGAAGTGCTCCATGACGACGGGCGCCACGGTAAACGACACCTCTTCGCCGTACATGAACTGCGACAACAGCTCGCCGATCGCCATGCAGTACGCAGGATTCTCGAGTATCTCTGGATTCCACTCCGCCATTTCAATTCTCCCCATGGCGAATCAATTACCGGGCCCTCGTCAAGACGGCGGATGCTATCAGCCGGCAATACAGCACCGCAACGTTCGGCGCCGGCGCCGTCAGACCGCCGGAGCGGATCGGGGCTGGTACGGCTTGATCGACACGGATTGAACGCCCTGCTGTCGAAGGTCCTCGGCGACCGTCTGCGACTGCTCGAGCGGGTACGGACCGCAGTAGACGTGGAACAACCGGTCGCCCGCGTCCTGCGCCACCCACGCGCTCGTGTACTGCTTGCGGAGCTGCTGCACGAGGTCCGTCGCTTTCTCCTGGCTGTCGAGCACGCCGACCTCGACGAGAAACCGCTCGTTGTCCGCGCGACGGGGAGCGTCGGCAGCAGCGGCGCCTGCCGCAGGCGCGCTTCGGCCAAGACGAGCGACAAACACACCGGCGCCAAAGAACACCGCGAGCAGCAGCGTTCCACCGAAGAAGAGCCGAATGGCCCGGTGATCGTCGGGCCCGAGCGAGATCCATCCGGGCTCCCGGTCGTTCGACTGGTCGGAAGCCATCATCGAGGCACCGGCGCCTTCTCGGGCTCTGCCGCGATGCTCTCGACGCTCGCTTCGGCGTCCGCCGCCGGGAGGGCCTTCTTCGCAGGCGCATCGGCCGCCGTTTCAGTCTTGTCCGCCATGCGCCCGCTGACAAAGCCCTGCAGCATGTCGATCGGCAGCGGAAACACGATCGTCGTATTCTTCTCGACGCCGATCTCGGTGAGCGTCTGCAGGTAGCGAAGCTGGATCGCGGCCGGCTCCTGCGCGATCTTCTGCGCGGCCTCAAGCAGCATCGACGATGCGTTGAGCTCGCCTTCCGCGTGGATCAGTTTCGCGCGCTTCTCGCGCTCGGCTTCGGCCTGTTTTGACATCGCACGCTGCATCGCTTGCGGCAGGTCGACGGTCTTCACCTCGACCATGCTTACCTTGATGCCCCACGGATCCGTGTGCCGGTCGAGAATCGTCTGCAATCGGTCGTTGAGCTGTTCGCGGTTCGACAGCAGGTCGTCGAGCTCGTACTCGCCGAGGACGGATCGGAGCGTCGTCTGCGAAAGCTGCGAAGTGGCGTACAGGAAGTTCTCGACTTCGACGACCGCACGGCTTGCATCGATCACGCGAAAGTACACGACGGCGTTGACGCTCACGGTCACGTTGTCGCGCGTGATGATGTCCTGCGGTGGAACGTCGAGCACGATGGTGCGCAACGACACGCGGACGAGCCTGTCGATGGGCCAGAACACGAACACGAGACCCGGACCCTTTGGCCGGTCAAGCAGGCGTCCAAGCCGGAATACGACTCCGCGCTCGTACTCCGCCAGGATCTTGATCGCCGAAAACAGGTAGAAGCCGGCAAAGCCGAGCAGGATGAGCAGGAAGACAAACGGATTCATGAGGCAAGCCCCTTGCTATCAGCAGTTACGAACCGTCAATGGTCTCATCACCAATAAACGAGCGCTGTTGCACCAACCTGCCGCCCGTCGCGTCGGACACCTCGAGCTTCAGCCCGCGCACACCGGTGACTCGAACGTGGTGTCCTCGAGGCAGGCGCACAGGGGATACCGCGTCCCAGAGTTCGCCCCGAACGATGACCTTTCCTTCAGGAAGCAGCTCGGTCTCCGTCATGCCCTCAAGTCCGATCATCCCGGCTTCGCCAGTCACCACCTTGTTGCCTCGAGCGCGGTGCGCGAGCACGGCGAGAAACGCAAAGAACGTGATGAGCGGGATCGCGAGGCCGAGCGCGACAGGCAGCGTCGCCCACGAAAGTCCAAAGACCAGAAGGATGCCTGCAACCAATGCTATGGCGCCAACACCGCCGAGGGCCCCCATTCCAGGGGTCTTGATCTCGAGCAGGAACAGCAAGACTGCGACAACCATCAAGCCGTAGCCTATGATCTCTCCAGCAGGCACGTTGTGGACTCTCCGAACTCGAGTTCGGCCAAAGTGTAGCACAAAGACTTGTTGACACTCGCGATCGTCGCGTGTACATCCGAAGCGAGGGCGCACGCATACGCAATGGCTTACCTGCGATTCATTCTCGCGGCCTGCATCGGTGTGATCGCCGGGTTGGTCGCGTACGGACTGGTGGAGACGTATCAGCTCGTCATCGGCATCTGTGTTGGTGCCGCCGCGTTTGGCGCGATACTGTTTGCGAGCCACTTCTTCATGCGGCCGGACGACCGGGATCCCACCATCCGTCCGTCCAGCGTCCCGAAGAAGCGCTGATCCGAGTCGGAAGCCCTGCCGCCGGCCGACGGGATTCCACCGTTCGGGCCTTGCAGTGTTACGTCCATGTGACGCAGTTCGCATGGATTTAACACGCAATTCACAGCCGCGAAAGCCACGGTCGCTAGGCTCTCGTTGCGAAATAACAGAAAGGACCGTCCTGGAGGCCCTATGGACCCGACGGGCGCCGTTGCAGATCCGCCAGCGGGGTGGCCTGCCTCCAACAACGACCGGCCGACGAGGAGTAGTGACAATGAACGACTCGCACAGGACCCGCACGATATCGGCATTCTCATGTGCCGTGCTTTTCACGCTAACCTTTTCGATCTCAGCATTTGCCAGCAATGGCAACGAGACCGGCGCGCCTGCAGGCGCGGTGTCTGGTCAACCCCCCGCGACGGCCTCCGAAGCGCCGTCAGGCGGCGCCCCAGCCTCTACTCCGGTACCTCTCGAGGAGCAGTTGCAGCGGCAGTCGGCCATGCTCGAGCAGATGCAGCAGCTGATGCTCAAACAGCAGGCCGAGCTCGACCGCATGCGTTCCGAGCTCGATGAGCTCCACAAGACATCGTCCACGTCGACGGCAACACCGGCGGCGGGGCTCGGCGCCGTGCCGGCAACCGCGACGGCAACGGCTGCGACGACGTCGACGGCCACTGGTTCCGCTGGTGCCGCAGCACCCGCGGACGACGAGCTTTCAAAGAAGGTGGAAGGGCTGGAGAAGCTGCTCGCGAACATCAAGTTCTCGGGTGACGTGCGGTTCCGGTACGAAGGCTTCTACAATCAGGGATTCGACGGGCCCTTGGACGTCAATTCCCGAAACCGTTTCCGGATTCGCGCGCGGCTCGCGCTGACAAGCAAGATCGACAACCATTTTGACTGGGGACTGCGCTTGGCGTCGGGGTCATTCGACGATCCTATTTCAGTCAACCAGACACTCGGCGATTTCTATGATCGCAAGGTCTTTGCAATCGACAGGGCGTTTCTGCATTACACCGCGGACGCCAAGCCGGTGAATCTCGAGGTGTGGGCCGGCAAGTTCGACTTTACGTGGAAGCGCCAGGCGCTGACGTACGATTCGGACCTTCAGCCGGAGGGCCTCTCCGAGAAGGTAAAATGGACGCTGCCGGATGACAGCAAGCTCAAGAGCGTCAGCTTCATTGCGTGGCAGCTGCCGTTCAAGGAGCGCGCGCTCGGCGCCGACGCGTATATCTACGGCGGTCAGATCCTCACGGACTGGAAATGGAACGACAACTGGAGCTCGCAGCTGGCGGGCACGTTCCAGGACTTCGAGCAGGCGAACGTCATTCCGCCGGCCACTCTGGTCTCCCCGACGCTCGTCAACGCTGGCATTGAATTCGCGACGACCAATACGCTCGTTCTCAACCCGTACACGAACCTTCTGGAGTACCGGTCCAAGTTCCGGCCCATCGACGTCATTGCGGACGTCACGTACCGCGGACTCGCGCCGAGATTCCCCGTCCACGTCCTCGGCGAATGGCTGCACAACACGAGCGCGTTCAACAATCAGAAGGACGGAGGACTCGCGACGATCGAGGTCGGCCAGCGCAAGGAGCAGGGCGATCTGTACTTTGACTATGCGTTCTTCAAGGCCGAGAAAGAAGTGTTCCCGTCGGTCTTCATGGAGAGCGATGTACTGACGACGAACGGCGTCAACCACTGGGTTACGGCAGCGTACATGGTTCGCAAGAACATCGAGTTCAGCGGCCGGCTGTTCTTTGAGCGCCGGCTGCAGACAAACGCGGTAGACAACCGGTGGTTGCGGCGATTCCAGCTCGACATGGTGTACTACTTCTAGTTGCGGTTCATTCTGGTACGGCGGTCGTCCTATGATCGCCGTGCCAGTCCGCCGTTGGAGACACGATGGACAACAATTCCGCCTCAGCCGAACCGGCACACGAGTCGACCATTGGCGATGTGGACGTTGCTCCGGCGCGCATCCAGGCGCCACAGGTTTCGGCGCTGCCCCACAGGCAATCGTCGGCGGTGCCGCCGGTCCAGCAGATTCTCGACGCCTCGCCGACAAAGATCCGGGTCGACGACGTCGGATTCTACTACGGCGCCAAGAAGGCGCTCTTCGACATCACGATGCCGATTCCGGCCGGCCGCGTCACGGCGTTCATCGGGCCGTCCGGTTGTGGCAAGTCGACGCTGCTCAGGTGCTTCAACCGGATGAACGATACGATTCCTGGCACGCGGGTCTCGGGAACGATCGCGATCAACGACGCCAACATCTACGCTCCCGGAACCGATGTGGTCGAGCTCCGACGAAATGTCGGCATGGTCTTTCAGAAGTCGAACCCGTTCCCCAAGTCCATCTATGACAACGTTGCGTACGGTGTTCGGATCAACCGGATGGCCAGCGGCCGGGCCGATCTCGATGACCGGATCGAACGCGCGCTCCGCAGGGCCGCGCTCTGGGACGAAGTCAAGGATCGGCTCAAGGACTCCGCGCTCGGGCTTTCGGGCGGGCAACAACAACGCCTGTGCATCGCCCGTGCACTCGCGGTCGAGCCGGAAGTCATCCTGATGGACGAACCGTGCTCGGCCCTCGATCCCATTGCAACACAGAAGATCGAAGAGCTGATCCTCGAACTGAAGGGCGATTTCACGATCGTGATCGTCACACACAACATGCAGCAGGCGGCGCGGGTCTCCGAGCTGACTGCGTTCTTCTGGCTCGGCAAGCTCATCGAATTCAACGCCACGGAGCGGCTGTTCACGAATCCCGACGAGAAGATGACGGAAGACTACGTTACGGGCCGATTCGGCTAGACGGAGGAACCAGGGAATGCATCGACCGATCGACCCGGCACTCAACATGCTGCGCGACAAGATCCTGATCATGGGCGGCGCGGCGGAAAACGCGATCGCGCGCGCGACGCAGGCGCTCGTCGACCGCGATTCGTCGCTTGCCGAGCTCGTGCTTCGCGAGGACGACCGAATCGACCAGATCGAGCTCGTGATCGACGAAGCGTGCATCGACATTCTTGTGCTTCAGCAGCCCGCCGCGTCGGATCTGCGGTTCGTGGTCGGCGTTGCCAAGACCGCGCCGAACATCGAGCGAATCGCTGATCACGCGGTCAACATCGCCAAGCACGTCATCGCGCTGAACAACGAGCCGCAGCTCAAGATCTTCATCGACCTCCCGCGCATGAGCCAGATCGTTCAGGAGATGCTCGTGGCCGGTCTCGACGCGTTCACCAATATCGATCCGGACCGCGCGTGGGAGGTCATCCGCCGGGACGACGAAGTCGACGAGCTTCACCGCGAAGTGCTGCGAGACTTGACGGCCTGCATGATGGCAGACCCGTCGAGCGTGCCGCGCGCCGTCGAGCTCATGTTCATCAGCAAGCACTTTGAGCGGATCGCGGATTACGTCACGAACATCTGCGAACTGGTCGTCTACATAAAGCGGGGCTCCGTGATCAAGCACACGGTCGAGGAGTAGAAACGAATGGGTGTCACGGGAAACACGCGTCGGCGCATCGTCATCATCGAGGACGACGAGGACATCGCAAACTCCATCAAGTACAACCTGGAGCGCGAGGCAACGTTCGACGTCCGGATCGCGAATACGGGCGAAGACGGCCTGAAGGAGATCCAGCGTGCGCTTCCCGCGCTCGTGATCCTCGACATCAACCTGCCGCTCATGAGCGGATTCGAGCTGTGCCGGAGACTGAGGCGCGACGAAGAGACCGCCCGCATACCGATCCTCGTGCTGACGGCACGGACGGACGAGAGCGACAGGGTGCTCGGTCTTCAACTCGGTGCGGACGATTACGTCGTCAAGCCGTTCAGCATGCGCGAGCTCGTCGCGCGAATTCACGCCGTGCTGCGCCGCACGGAGGGCGAGTCGGTGGTGACGCCGATCTACGAGGACGACAACCTCCACATCGACTATGACAACTTTGTCGTGAAGGTGCGGGGAGCGGACGTGCGACTCACGCGGAAGGAGTTTGCGCTTCTGAGACTGCTGTCGGAGGCGCGTGGGCGCGTGCTCACGCGCGACTATCTGCTCGACAGAGTCTGGGGGCTCGACTATTACGGCGAATCCCGTACGCTTGACGTGCACATTCGCCGCATCCGGAAGAAGCTCGATCTCGAGGCGTACATCGAGACCGTGATCGGCGTCGGATACCGGTTCGTGGGCCAGACCACCGCTCACGACGACAAGGAGAAGGGCGTGGTCGCGACATGATCGCGCCCGGTTCCTGATGGGCGACTCCAACAGAAACCCCCGCACTCCCGGCGCCGCGCACGGCCGCGGCGGCGCTCCGTCGGCGACCGTGCGAAGCGACGACGCGCCGCCCCGAAGTGAACCGGCCGGCCTGATCATCGAGGCGATACTCGACGGCATGCTCGAAGGCATCGTCGCCATCGATTCGAATACCGAGGTCATTCTGTACAACGCGGCGGCTGCCCGGATCTTTGACCTGCCGGTGAAGCTCGCGCATCAGCGTCCAAGGCTGATCGAAGTCTCGCGCGATCCGGATGTCAACGAAGTCTTCCGTGAAGTGCTCACGACGGGCGAAGCCGCCCAGCGCAGGGTCGAGCTGCTGCGTCGCGATCGACGCGTCTTTGCACTCCACGTAAATCCGATCGGAACGAGCGCTGTCGACGGCACGAACGCGGGCGCGGCCGGGATCTTCTTTGACATCACCGAACTCGAACGGCTCGAGCGCGTGCGTCGCGATTTCTTTGCGAATCTGTCGCACGAGTTGCGGACGCCGCTGACTGCAATCCTTGCGTACATCGAGACATTGCTAGACGGAGCGATCGAGGATCCGCTCAACAACGTGCGCTTTCTGCAGATCATCCAGAAACACGCGCTGCGGATGCAGAACCTGGTGCGCGACATCACCGACCTGTCGATGATCGAGTCGGGTGAAATTGCGTTGCGTATCACGATGCTCGAGCTGTCACCGATCGTCGACGAGATGTTCGTGCTGGCATCGACGCGGGCGGAGGCGGCGGGCGTAGCGCTCGTCAATCGCGTCCCGCGAGGATTGTCGGTCTTTGCCGATCGGTACCGCCTCGAACAGATCCTCAACAACCTGATCGACAACGCGATCAAGTTCAACGTCAAGGGCGGTCGCGTCGAGGTGAGTGCGGAGGTCCGCACCGATGGTGCATCCGTCGTTCGAGTCGCCGACACGGGCGTCGGGATTCCGCATGCGGATCTCCCCCGCGTGTTCGAGCGGTTCTACCGGGCGGATCGATCACGCTCGCGCGACGCAGGCGGATCGGGTCTGGGGCTTGCGATCGTAAAGCACCTGGCGCGCGCCCACGGCGGCACCGTTTCGGTCGAGAGTCATCAGGCACGAGGGTCTGTATTCACGATCGCGCTTCCGGCACGGGCGACCGCGGATGTTTCGTCCGTGTGAACCCGGCCCCGCAGTTAACATCGATCGGAATTTGGGGTTTGGCGGCATTTCCGTCGCGATTCGATGTGATTCGCTTGCGTACGGGCCGCCGCGGACCGGGTTCGGCGTCGCAGAAGTCACGATCATGTCACGTGCGAGTTACACGGAGTTCACATGCCGCGGCTAGTGTACCGATTCGCTCGTGAAGCAACACGTTAAAGGAGAATTGACTATGCGCCCGATGGTGAGGCTACTTGCAATTTCGACGCTTCTGCTGGCACTCCTGGCCGCGGCATGTGGCGGTGGAAACGGTCCTGTATCGACGAACGGCGGAGGCTCGGCGCCGTCGGGTGGACTCGCGCTTCAAGGCGCCGGCGCCACCTTTCCCTATCCCCTCTACTCAAAGTGGATTTCCGAGTACAACAAGAAGAACCCAAACCTCAAGATTGACTACCAGTCGATAGGCTCGGGCGGCGGCATCAAGCAGATCACGGAGAAGACGGTTGATTTCGGTGCATCCGATTCGCCGATGAATGACGAGCAGCTCAAGGCAGCTCCGGATATCCTCCACATTCCTACGGTCTTGGGCGCCGTCGTCGTTACGTACAACCTCCCGGATCTTAAGCAACCGCTCAAGCTTGACGGACCCACGCTCGCCGCGATCTTCCTGGGCGACATCAAGAAGTGGAATGACCCGAAGATTGCCGCGCTCAACGCCGGCGCGTCACTTCCCGGAACCGACATTGCGGTCGCCCACAGATCGGACGGAAGCGGAACAACGGGGATCTTTGTCGATTACCTCTCGAAGGTAAGCCCGGACTGGAAGACAAAGGTCGGAGCCGGTACGTCTGTCCAGTGGCCCGTCGGATTCGGCGGCAAGGGCAACGAAGGCGTAGCTGGCTTTGTGAAGCAAACGCCCGGTTGCATCGGGTACAACGAGCTGATCTACGCCAAGCAGAACGACCTGAAGTACGCGTCGATCAAGAATGCGGCCGGTGAGTTCGTCGAACCCAGCCTCGACTCGGTCACGGCCGCAGCCGCTGGCGTTGCCAAGGTCATCCCGGACGATCTGCGCATTTCGATCACGAACGCCGACGGAGCTGGCGCGTATCCGATTTCGGGCTTCACCTACTTCCTCGTCTACAAGAACCAGGAGAATGAGCAGAAGGGTAAAGCCCTCGTCGACTTCATTACGTGGTGTCTGGCAGACGGTGAAGGAATGGCGAAGGATCTCGTGTACTCACCGCTGCCTCCCGAAGTGCTGTCAAAGGCCCAGGCCAAGGTCAAACTCATCAACTTCAATGGCAAGCCGTTTGCACAGTAGGCAACTCGCAGGACAACTTGTAGGCTGACCTGATTCCGGCGCTCGAGGGCCGTCCCTCGAGCGCCGGCTGGTCAGGTTGTAGATCTCTCGGAACCGAACGTCGTCGTGATATCCACGACGCAGGACGCTCGCGCAATATGTCTGCCACATCATCCACGGCAACACCTCGATGGGCTTTCCTTGGTCGCTTCAGACCGGCCAATCTGCCGGACACCTTGTTCCAGGGGGTGACGGGTCTGTGCGCGTGTGTCGTTCTGCTGTTGATCGGCGCGATGTTCGCCGAGATGATCCAGAACTCGGTTCTTTCGATTCAGAAGTTCGGATTCCGATTCCTCTCTGAATCAACGTGGGACCCGGTCGCGGGGGAGTTCGGTGCCCTTCCGTTCGTGTATGGCACTCTTGTCACGTCGATCATCGCGCTCCTCATCTCCGTTCCGATCAGTATCGCAGTAGCGACCTTTGTGACATATCAGGCGCCTGCACGGCTTCGGCGGCCCGTAATCTCGCTCGTCGAGTTACTCGCGGCCATTCCCAGCGTCGCCTACGGCTTGTGGGGAATATTCGTATTGGCGCCGTTCATGCGCGACTATGTCGCACCCGTGCTGCGCGACTCGCTCGGATTCATTCCGCTGTTCCAGGGTCCGTCGTTCGGTGTCGGGATGCTTACGGCGGGACTCATACTCGCGATCATGGTCACACCAATCGTGACCGCAGTTTCGCGCGATGTTCTTGCTGCGGTTCCGACTCACCAGCGCGACGGAGCGCTTGCCCTGGGCGGAACCCAATGGGAGTCGACAAGGGTCGTACTGTCATATGCACTGCCGGGCATTGTGGGCGCAGTGATCCTGGGCCTCGCGCGCGCGGTCGGCGAAACGATGGCCGTCACGATGGTTATCGGCAACAGGCCCGAAATCAGCGCGTCGCTGTTTGCGCCTGGCTACACGATGGCGAGCGTGATCGCGAACGAGTTCACCGAGGCGACAGAACCGCTCTACCTCCACGCACTGATCGAGATAGGCGTTCTGTTGTTTGTCGTGAGCTTCCTTGTCAGGGCGTGCGCACAGCTCCTCGTCTGGTACGCCACGCGCGGCCGCACACTCGGGCGGGAGGGTTAACACGGTGTCGGCGATCACAAGACAGACCGCACGGGGCTATCGGAGTCGCAAGCTCGTTGACACGGCGACGCGCGCCGCGACGGCGCTGGCGTCCGTGTTCGTCATCGTCGTTCTCGTGATTGTGCTGGGCTTCATGCTCTGGAAGGGCGCCGGCGCAATGAATCTCGCGTTCTTCACCGAGCTCCCGAAGCCTGTGGGCGAGGTTGGGGGCGGCATCGCAAATGCGATTGTCGGCTCGCTCATCATGCTCGCATTGGCTGCTGCGATCGCGGTGCCATTGGGAGTCTTGACAGCGATCTACCTCTCGGAATTCGGCACGGGCTGGTTTGGATGGGCCATACGCTTTCTCACGGATGTGCTCGCCGGAATCCCGTCCATTGTCGTAGGTATCTTTGCGTATACGCTGATGGTTATTCCGATGAGGCGGTTTTCGGGCTACGCCGGGGGCGTGGCTCTCGCGATCATCATGCTTCCAGTGGTCATCAGGACAACCGAGGAGATGCTGCGGCTCGTGCCACAGTCCCTTCGTGATGGAGGCCTGGCGCTTGGTGCGCCACGCTGGCGCGTAACGATCGACATCGTTCTCGCTTCGTCGATCAGTGGCATCGCAACCGGTGTACTTCTCGCGGTTGCCAGAGCCATGGGCGAAACCGCACCCCTGCTCTTCACGGCGCTCGGCAGTTCGCTGTGGACGACGAGCCCGGACCGGCCGATGGCCTCTCTTCCCGTGCAGATCTATAACTATTCGATCTCGCCATACGAGGACTGGCATCAAAAGGCGTGGGCGGCGGCGTTCACACTCGTTGTTCTGATCCTGCTGTTGAACATCTCCGTCCGTTACCTCACCCGCAACAAGCACGCGTAAGTTGGGTTACAATCCGCCGAGGCCGCATCGCCGGGATGCGCGCTCCTCGAGCCGGAATGTTCAGATTTACGACAGCGGGCGAATCACACGGACGGGCGCTTGTGACGATTGTCGAGGGCGTTCCCGCGGGCCTTCGCGTCGACGCGGCTGCGATCGATCACCAGTTGTGGCGGCGCCAGCAGGGCTACGGCCGCGGCGGCCGCATGAAGATCGAGCGTGACACTGCGCAGATCCTGTCGGGTGTGCGGCATGGCGAGACGCTTGGCTCGCCCATCGCACTTCTGATCGAGAATCTCGACCACGCGAACTGGAAGGAGGTGATGTCTGCCGAGCCGGCCGACATTCCCGACGACCAGGCGCGGCGGGTCACGCGCCCGCGCCCGGGGCACGCTGATCTCGTGGGCGCGCTCAAGTACGATCGCCGGGACATGCGCGACGTGCTCGAGCGGGCGAGCGCGAGGGAGACCGCGTCGCGTGTGGCGGCCGGAGCCATAGCGCGAACGCTCCTTGCGGAATTCGGGATCGAGATCGCGAGCCACGTTCTCACCCTCGGCCCGATCCCCGCGACAATTCCTGAAACGGTTCCGTGGGAGGCGGTACGGGCGCTCGCCGACGACCGGCCGTTGCGATGCGTCGACGCGGAAGCCGAGGCGTTGATGGTTGCCGCGGTCGACGAAGCGCGCCGGGCTGGTGACACGATGGGCGGCGTGTTCGAAGTGGTCGTGCACGGCCTGCCGGCCGGTCTTGGCTCGCATACGAGTTGGTCGGGCAAGCTCGACGGCCGGCTCGCGCGGGCGATGATGTCGATCCACGCGGTCAAGGGCGTCGAGATTGGCGACGGCGTGCGCTGCGCGTCAAGTCCGGGATCGGCCGTGCACGACGAGATTCTCTACGATGCCGCAACGTCGACGTATCGTCGCGCGACCAACCGCGCGGGAGGGCTCGAGGGCGGCGTGACGACCGGTGAGGAGCTCCGCCTGCGGGGCTACCTGAAACCGATCTCGACGCTGCGAAAGCGGCTGATGAGCGTTGATGTCGAGACGCGCGAGCCGTCCGAGGCGGCGTTCGAGCGATCCGACATCACCGCGGTGCCGGCGGCCGGCGTAATCGGCGAGGCGATGGTCGCCGTCGAGATCGCCGGTGCAATGCGTGCAAAATTTGGCGGCGATTCGATGCGCGAGATGCGCCGCAACTTTGACGGATTTTTGGAACAGGTCCGCGAGTTCTAGGAGGCATAGTGACCGATCACGACACAGGCGCACGTCGCTCCGAGATTGATGCCGAGATCCGGGAGCTCGAGGAGTCGATCCAGGCGACGCGCACGCATGGAATCCTGTATTATTGTAGTTTGGCTGTCATCGTCTTTCTTGGGTATGCGATCGGCTATGCGACGCATACGTTCATCGGGGTGGTGCTGATCTTCGCAGGGCTAGCGCTTGTCGCCTATCGCGAAATGTGGCATTTCCGCAGACACGTCGCCAAGATCGAGATGGTGCTGGCCGAAAAGCGGCACGAGAAAAAGGCGCTCGAGGAGCGTCACTGATGGAGAGCTGTTGAGGGATGATTCGCGAGATTCGGAAATACGGGGATCCCGTTCTTGCAAAGACGGCGTCGCCCGTCGTGGCGTTTGACGACGAGCTGAAGCGCCTCGTCGAGGACATGTTCGAGACGATGTACGCGGCGCCGGGCGTGGGGCTCGCCGCGCCGCAGGTCGGCGTGTCGCGCCGGCTCTTCGTGATGGACTGCTCGAGCGGGTCGAACCCCGCCGACAGGATCGCGCTCGTCAATCCCGAAATCCTGACAACGGAGGGCACGCAGTTCGGCGACGAGGGTTGCCTGAGCTTCCCTGGCCTGTTCTTTCAGCTGAACCGTCCTCAGCGTGTCGTGGCGCGCGCGCAGAACGTCGAGGGCGAGTGGTTCGAACTCGACGTGATGAATCTTCAGGCGCGCTGCATCACGCACGAGAACGATCACCTCAACGGTGTGGTGTTCATCAGCCACCTGAGCCCGCTCAAGCGCGATCTGGTCAAACGGAAGATCCGGAAGCGCCAGAAGGCCGGCGACTGGTAGCGGCGTGCCCGCGCGGCGCCGTTCAGGTCAGGCAGATCCGCCGGTGTAGAGCGAGTATGCGGCTCGCGCGATTCGCCAGATCCGCTGCCACTCGAGCTTTCCCGACGACGCGTCGCGCATGCTCTCGAGCATCTGCGACCTGAGGTTTGCCGAGCCCTTGCGGAGCAGAAACCCGCGGGCGTACGGTCCGGCGACGGTGAAGAAGTTGAAGTCCGGATTCATCTGCACGCTGATGCCTTCCAGCGTCATCAGGGCACGTATGAGAAACGTGAAGCGCGCGGGCGTCGTGAATGGGTAGGTGTACACGACCGGAGCGAGATCGTAGACCATCTCCTGGAGCCGCACATCCTTGAGCTTCACCTCAAGGCGGCGCGCGAACGCCTCGGCGACAAGGTCGTGAAGACCGGTAACATCCGCGCCATCCGGGAGGAAATCCAGCGCGAACAGATCGTCGACGATGCCGTCGATGTCGCGGTCGAGCAGGTGGAAGAACGTCGTGACGATCTTGCCCCTCAGGTCGTCGTCGATCTCGCCAGACATTCCGAAGTCAAAGAATGCAAGCCGGCCGTCGTTAGTCACGAGCAGGTTGCCTGGATGCGGGTCCGCGTGGAAGAAGCCGTCCTCGAAGAGCTGCTTGAAGTACGTCCGGTAGAGCAGTTCGTTGATGACGCGAGGACTGAAACCGGCCGTCCGCAGACCGTCGAGATCCGTGACCTTGATGCCCTCGACAAAGTCCATGACGATCAGCCGTTCGCTGGTGAACTCGTCGACGATTCGGGGCACGAGGACATCGTGCCAAGTCGCGAAATTCTGCCGGAACCGCCTGGCGCTCTCGGCCTCGTGCCGGTAGTTCATCTCCTCGTTGATCACGCGCTCGAATTCGACGACCGAGCCGTGCCATTCGCCGCGAAGCCATCCGAGCCACGGGTATTTGTCGGCCCGACGCTCGAGCGATTCGACGAACCGCGCGATGCGCTTGAGGACCGCCATGTCGAGCGCGACCCTGCGCGCGAGCCCGGGGCGTCGCACCTTGACCGCGACGTCGGCGCCCGATGCGCGGAGCGTTGCGCGATACACCTGGCCGAGACTCGCCGCGGCGATTGGACCCTCGCTGATCTCCGAAAAGACCTCGCCAAGGTCCCGTCCCGTCGATCGCTCAATGATCTCGAACGCCTGCTCGTCCGGAAAGGGCGGCACCTGGTCGTGGAGCTGCGACAGTTCGCGCATCACTTCGACGGGGAGCAGATCGGCCCTTGTTGCGAGCATCTGACCGGTCTTGATAAACGTTGGACCGAGCGAGAGCAGCCAGTTTCGGAGACGGACCCCGTGGCGGCGCATCCGTTCCGAGTGCGGGACGGCGGACACTCGGACCAAGCCGCGGCGCGCCAGCCGCTCGCGCGCCGCCTCGAATGCGAACGGGAGCGAGAAGACAAGCATCGACCACAGGATCGCGGTCATTCGCATCCAGAGACGCGGACGCGACACGGCGGGAGGTAGCGGCGACCTCACGCGCGTTGGAGCAAGCGCCAAGCTCACGTCGCCTGCCCCGTGTCCATCGAGACACGGCTGGCCACGAACCGAAGGAGCGCGTCACGCCCGACGAACCCCTGTACGACGTTGTCGGACACGACTGGAAGTTCGTTGGCGCCGGACGCGTAGATCGCCTCCATCGCCCGTACGATCTCGGTGTCGTATGACAGTTTTTCGAGCTTGTCGATCGGCGTCATCAGGTCGCTGACGTGCAGCGTGTCCCACTCGCCGGGATCTGCAAGGAGCGCACGCGACGCGGGCACGACGCCCCAGATGATGCCCCCGTCGACAACCATGTAATGGGGGTCGACAGCCGTGCCGTCGGGCGTGAGCTCTCGAATGAACTCGCCGACGGTGGCCTGACGGGCGATCTGCGGTAGCGTTTCGAGCCACAGGCTCTGCACGGTGAGTCCGTGCAGCGCGCGGCGCAGCACGACCTCGCCCATGCTCGCGCGGGCGCGTGTGAACAGGTAGTAGCCGATGACGGCGATGAACAGCCCTGAGAAGTCACCGCCGAGCGCGATGGCGATGCCGATCATGACGACGAGGATGGCGATCGCCTGGCCTGCAAACGATGCGACGGCGGTGCCCCGTTCGTAGCTCCCCGTGACGCGCCACACGGCCGCGCGAATGACGCGCCCGCCGTCGAGCGGAAACCCCGGGAGCAGGTTGAACACGGCAAGAAGGACGTTAAGCGCAGCGACTCGCGTGGAGACGGCGCCGACCGGCTCGAGTGTTCCGGTCGCAGCCCACGATACGGCGAAGAAGACCGCGGCAAGCACTGCGTTGGCCGCCGGTCCGGCGATCGAGTATGCGAACTCCTCGACCGGCCTGAGCGCGGGTCTGCTCAGCCATGACAATCCGCCGAAGAAGTTGAGACTGATGGAGCGTGCCTGAATCCCAAAGCGCCGGGCCACGATGCAGTGCGCCATTTCGTGCGCTACCACGGACGAGAACAGGAGCGCGCTCGTCGCACATCCCGCGATGATCGTGGTGACGTTCGCCCAGTCGGGATGCGACTGCTGAAACTGCAACGCGACGGTGACCGCGACGAGCACGACGACGAAAGCCCACGAACGGCTCGCTCGAATCTCGATCCCCATCAACCGGCCGATCAGGATGTCATCCACGTCGTCATTATACGTCAGTCGGACGGTTCAGGGTGCAGCGGA
>JBGAKX010000013.1:0-55426 GCA_044224215.1 Blastocatellia bacterium | reverse complement strand
AACGTGCGGCAGTGGATCGTGGGCGGCGTCGGGCAGCTTCCAAACGAGCGAAACCGTCAGCAGGAGTTCGACGAACGGCAGATGATCGCCAGGGACGAGTTGCTCGTGCGCCTGCGCGTCGTGCTCGGCGAGTCGGACGCGGTGCTCGCGGGGCTTGGCGAACCCGATCTCGCCGAGCGGCGCACGATCCAGGGTTCGGATACGACGGTGTTCGAAGCCATCTACCACGTCGTCGAGCACTTCTCGGGGCATACGGGACAGATCCAGTGGATCGCAAAATCGTTCGTCGGATCGTTGTGAGGGTGCGGGGTGCACGTTGGGGCCTGAGCGCTACCGCGCTCAGCTCTGATTCCAGCGCTCAGGCCCCAACGCTGATTCGGGTCCGCGTCCGAGACGGCGTGGTCGCATCAAATCGCGTTGTGCACCGATTCCAGCACCCACGCCCCAACGCTCGCACCATGGCGCTCGGCGTGATTCGCTACTTCGCGATCGTGAAGCTGTAGACCGTGCCCTCGCCCAGCGTGCTGCGAACCGACGCCGCACCGCCGTGCAGCTCCGCAATCCGTCGCACCGCCGCCAGCCCCAGCCCCGACGCCACGAGCGTCGGCCCGCCATTGTTCGACGCATGCGCCACACTCTGCGCGAGCGGTCCGAACAGACTCTCGACCTCGTTCGGCGCAAAGCCCGTGCCGTTGTCCGTCAGCTCGATCTCCCAGTGGGCGCCGAGATCCCGGACCTTTACGTGCATCCACGCGCCTTCGCCTGCCCTGCGGTGTCGAGCCGCCACGTCGAACATGTCCTTGAACGCCCGCAGCAGCTTCGACCGGCTGGCCCGGACCGTCGGAAGCGGTCCCGCAACCCGCAGCTCGATGCCCGTTCGCGGACTCGATCGCCACGCCTCTTCGATCGCCGCCGCCAGCGGGATCTCGGTCGGTTCCATGTCCGAATGGCCGAGCCCCGACAGCTCCACCAGTTCGTCGATCAGCGTCGCGATCTGATCGGCGTTCTTCTGGGTCAGCTCGAGATAATGGAGCGCGGTCACGTCGGGCACCGCCTCGGCGTATTTTGCGCGGAACAACCCGACCATCCCCTGGATCGAAAGGATCGGGGTCCGCAGATCGTTCGAGATCGCAAGCAGCACGTCCTCGACCGACCACGCCGTGCTCGAGACCGGCTCGCTCGAGACGGCCTGCACGGCGCGTGCCTCGACCTCTGCCGTGATGTCGACGCCAACGAAGATCACGTGATCGACCGCCGCACCCGGCCTCGACGCCCCGGGAACTACCGCGAAGCGCCAATACCCATCGCCGGCCCGCAACCCCTCGGCGTGGTACTCGCGGCTCGCAAACGGCTCGGCTGTCGTGACGACCCTGCGAAAGATGTCGAGCAGTCCCGACGTTGCGGCGCCGGGGACGATTTCGACCAGCAGCGAGCCGCGGATGTCGCGAATGCCGCGCCGTTCGCCAAGCATCGCGAGCCCTTCGTCGTTTGCATCGAGCAATTCGAGATCGCCCGCCGAGAAGATCGCAGCGCCTATGACATCCGCGCCCGAGAAGATCCGTGCAAACCGCTCCGTCGGCGATTCTACGCGCTGCTCGGCCTTCTCGAGACTTGACCGCGCCTCCTGAAGCTGCGCATCCGAAGCTCGCAACTGGCGCGCCAGGTCGGCGAGGTTTGCCTCGGCGTGGTCGGCGCGGGCGACGACCGAGTTCAACTCCTCCTCGACCCGCCGCTCTTCGCTCTTGTCGCGGATCACAACGACGGCGGCGCTTGCGCGTCCGTCGGTGATCACCGGCTCGGCGTGCACGTCGACCGGCGACAGCGAACCGTCGAGCCGAACCGAGTGAACGTTCTGTTCATGGACGTGATGCCCACCGAGCGCGCGCCCGAGGGGCGAGTCCGTTTCGGGGAACGGGCTCCCGTCCGCGCCGTACAGCGCGATCCGATCGGGCACCGGCCGGGATGGGTCGATCGAGCGCGACGCCGTCAGGTTCGCCACGATCACGTCGCCATGCTCGTCAAAGATCGCAACGCCATCCGGTATCAGGTCGAGCACCGCACGGACCAGGTCCGCGTCGACGGCGCCCTTTGCTCCCTTGCCGCCACCACCGCCGCGCATTGCGAGAAATGCGGCGAGCGCAACGGCAAGGAACAGCAACGCGATGCCGCCGATTGCAGGCGCGCTCGTCAGCTTGCTGCCCGCGGATGGGTCGAGCAGATCCGCGCGAGCCTTGGCGAGCGCATCGTCGAGCGCCTTGCGCTCCTTTATCATGTCGGCGAGCGGGTCCTCGGGGCCCATGCGCATCATCACCGCGACTCTGCCGCTGTCCTCGGAAGCTCCGTGCGCCGCAGCGAACCAGTCATCCGCAAATTCGAGCCACTTCTTGACCGACGTCACCATGGCGCCCGCAGCCGAATTCACCTCAGGCGACGCGTCCTCGGACATCGACGCAAGTTCGTCGACGGCCTTCCCGGCCTCGAGACGGCGCGCCTCGTATGCTGTCCCGTCGTTCGCGCGGCCCTGCATCACGAACAGCCTGAGCAACCGGTCCGTGTCGACGACCGTCCGTTCAACAACGCTCGCCTGCACTCGGACGGGATCGACCCATTCGATGATCGCCACGCTGCGGTCCGGCCGGTTCGCCGCGTACCACAAAAGCGCGGCTCCGCCGAGCACGCACACGGCGATGACAAGCGCGATCACGACCGCAAGCGGTCGCGACACAGCCGTCTCCGCGCTCCTGGCTGAATCCAGGTTCGACATGACCGGACGGGTCCTCCTCGGCGGGGCCTAACTACGGGATATGCTCACCTTATAGCAAGACGGCGCGCAAATTGCCAGAGCATGCGCCTGAACGCGCACCGGCTTCGCGCGGTGCGTGCACACCCGCGTGGTGACGTCGCGAACGCGTCGTCAGCCGACGTTTCCGTGCCGGTCGTGCTTCAACCTGGACGCTTCGACCTGGAAGACAGGTCCGAACGCGAGCGCCGAGAAAGCGCACAGCACGATGAAGTTGTCAAAATAGATCGACAGGTTCGGACCAAGCGTGTCGTACCCCAACGCTATGAAGAAGGCGTGCAGCGGCTGGAGCAAACCGTAGAGCGCGACGCCGCCCCACGCGCGCGCGACGAGCCCGCCTCCCATCTGCACCGAGTACCGGAACATCGTCAGGCTCAGGAAGAACACCGCGGGATAGAGCAGGAAGTTGAACGTCTGGGCGCCAAGCATTGCGCTGTGCGCCGTGGTTCCGAAATCAGCGTTCACACTCCAATAAAGGAACAGCGTGTCGCGAAACACGATCAACACGATCGCGACGACCCCGACCGCCACCGAGAGCACGTAGTCAAGCCCCCGCATACGAAAATCGAGGCCCGTCTCGCGATACGCACGGCACATCCTGTAGAGCGCAATGCACAGGAACACGCGGAACGTCGCGGGCATCAGCTGGCCGGCAATGACCATAATGGCCTCGATAGGACCGAGCTCGAGGACTGACGGAAGATACCCGATGATCTGCCCGGCCCCGAGCAGGTGCGACGTCCATGCGAGCATCGTCCACGTGCCCGAACCGGTCTCGCCCGGAGCAAACCGCCGCGCCGCCTTGTGCGCAAACACCGTGAGCCAGGGCAGCACCGTGACCGCCATGAGGACGACTTCGGCTCCGGAGATCTGGCCAAGCTCCGTGCTCGTCAGGCCGGGATGGAACGCGCAGTAGATCGCAGTCACGACCATCGCGGCGCCGACAGCCGCGACGACCCAGCCCAGAGTCTTGCGAGGACTCGTCATTCGTCCACCTCCAGGTTGGCGATATCGAGCTCGAGTTGGCTGGCCGCTTCCGATCCGAGAAAGATGCGCAGCACGGTGGAGATGTTCCGCGCAATCTCCGGCAGATCGCTCCTGCTGACGTCGTCGGGACTGATCCCCATCTTCGAGACGGCAAGCACCACCGCCTTCGTCGCGGTCATTCGACCAATCCGCGGCGACAGGTGATCCACGGCGCGTTGCATGCACTCGTTCATGGGCTCGAAATAAACGGGAGAGGGATCAGCGAACCGAGCGTGTCCGAAAAGAAAACAGGTGGCCCGAGAATAGCCCTCGCACGATGAGGTGTCAACGAACCGGTTCGCGAGACCTAGCGGATTCTGAGCTCCTCGTACGCGACCACCGGATAACTGAGCGACGTGCACACGAGCCCTTCCAGTTCGGGTCGCGCAAACCGGTAGTTCGGCGGGTGGAAGAGCGCGAGTCCGAGCGCATCGCGTGTATTCACGTTCTCGATGTTGCGGTAGATCGAGTGTCGCATGCCGACCGATAGCTCGGTTCGCGCCTGTTCGATCAACTGGTCCACCTCGGGCGATCCGCTCATTCGGCCGTACACACCCTCCTGGCTGTGCAACAGACCGGTGAACAGGCTGTCCGTGTCCGGGAAATCGAGCACCCAGACCGACAGCGCCATGTCGACCGAGCAGGTTTCGCGTGCCTCGATCAGCTCTTCGTGGCTGAGGCCCCGGACCCGTAGACGGATGTCATGCTCCTTGAGCGCCTCGGAGAGCTGGTCGATGAGCGGCGACAGCGTATGCAGAACGCTGCGCGCGAGCGCGAACGTCAACTCGCTGACGCCAAGGTATCGCCGCTCGCCGCCCGGAGGCGTTCGATGCTGGCTCGCGAGCTGCCGTGCGGACGGATCGTGCCCGAGCAGTCCCGGCGGGATCATGCCCAGCGCCGGCAACGCAAACCTCCCCAAGCCGCGCCGAACCACCGATTCCACGTCGATCGCGCGTGCGACACGCCGGCGAACATCCACGTCGGCAAGGGGTCCCTTCTTGGTGTTCAGCGCGAGATAGGCCGTCGCCAGGCTCGGAGTCTCAAAGTACCTGGCGGCGAACTCGGGGTCGTGTCGCAACGCGTTCAGTTCGGACGGCGTCAGGTCGGTGAGCAGTGAGAGCTGGCCCGCGCGAAACTCCTCAATCGCCTCCTGCGAGGACAGGCCGATCGAAAAGACGAGACCTTCGCCCTTCGGATACCCTTCTCGCCAGTAGTTCGGATTGCGTTCGAGTTCGACGCGCTCGTAGGGATGCACCGAGACGACCCGGAACGGGCCGGTTCCGGCGCACTGCTCGCGCCACGTCGTGTCGAACGACACGCAGCCTTCCGGAACGATCGCCGTACACGGGTTGGTCAGGAGCACGTTGAAGAATGGGAGCGGCGTTTCGAGCTCGACGGAGAACTCGGTCGCCGAGTGAATCCGGAATCCCTCGAGGTCTCCCACGTCACCTGACGCAAGCTGCCGCGCTCCGCGTATCGGAAGTAACAGGTGCGAGTTCGCGCCGGTCTGCTGGAGCAGCCGCTCAAAGGTGTAACGGACGTCGCGCGCCGTCAGGCGGCGCCCGTCGTGGAACCGAACGTCGTCGCGCAGACGGAACCGGAACCGGCGGCCGTCGTCCTCCATGCTGAACTCGGCAGCAAGCCACGGAACGACGCGTGCGCTCTCGACGACCCGCGTCAGCGTTTCAAAGACATTCGGAATGATCTCGCCCTTCTCGGTGTCGACGATCAGCGCGGGGTCGAGGTTCCGGAACATCCCGCCGCTCGTCGCAACGCGAATGATCCCGCCGCGCGACGGCCGGGCTCCGCGCCGGCCGGCCTGCGAGACGCGCCCGATTCTCGAATAGTTGACGAACGGCGCGCTGCTCGACAGCGTCAACCCGCGCAGACCACGCGACGCGAGCCGGAAATCCGCCCCGTGGAACAGCGGAACGACCACGGCGGCGTCGAGCAGTGCGGTCTCGTACTTCCGGTAGAGCGATTCGCGCGCTTCCGGCCGGGTTTCGCCGCGCGCCTGCTCCGCAAGCTGGTCGAGCTCCGCCGATGCATGAAACTTGCGAAACGCGCCGAGCTTGGAATGAAACAGGCCGAACGTGAAGTTGTCCGGATCGTCGTAGTCGCCGGTCCATCGGCCGACGATCATGTCGAGCCCTGACGCATCGACAAGCGCGGCCCTGTACTCGTCGATCGTATGCGTCACCACGTCGACGCGGACACCGATCTCGGCCCACGCGGCAAACATCCGGTTGAACATATCGGCGCTGCGCTCGAGGAAGTTCGGCGACACGCCGCACCGAATCCGCGTTTCGCCCGTGATCCCCGCCGCGCGCAACATCTCGAGCGCCTGCTCGGACGTCATCGATCGCTGCCGCCGGCCCGGATCGCTTCCAAGCATTCCCGGCGGGATCAATCCGACGGCTGGGACGGCCGCGCGGCCGAACTCCTGCCACACGAGCGCCTGCGTGCGCACGGTCGCCGCCATCGCCCGCCTGAGCGGGAGACGTTTCGTGACCGGGCTGGAGGTGTTGAACAGCAGGAAGCAGCTGTCCTTGCGCGGCGCATCCACGAGCGACACGTGCAGGCGCGGGTCTCGCGTCAGCCGCTCCATCGTGTCGTATTCCTCGCCGCGGACGAGGTCGATCTCGCCGCTCCTCACGCCGTCCGAGATCTGACCGATGTCGAGGTCCACGAGAAACTCGACCGCGTCAAGGTACGGAAGCGGCGCACCCCAGTAGAGATGGTTCCGTTCAAGCACGACGTGGCGCGCGTCGTATTCGACGAGCGTGAACGGTCCCGTGCCAACGATCGAAGGTTGCGTCGCGCCGCTGGCGACGTGCTCGCGAACGATCGCGGCGGCCGAGTCCGCAAGCAACGCCGGGTAGAGCGGAAGCGGTTCGTCGAGCCGTATCTCGATACACTCGTTCGACCGGACGATGAGGCCGTCGACCGAGAACTCGCCGAGCGCTCCGGTCCTGGCGCTGACGCCCTGAATCGGCGCGAACACCGCCTGCAGGTTCTCCCGATTCCGCCGGATCGCTCGCTCAAACGAATACTTGACGTCGTGCGCCGTCAGCGGACTCCCGTCCGAAAAGTACACGTCGCGCCGCATTGTCAGCAGAAACCCGCGGCCGTCGTCCAGCATCTCGAGCCGCTCGGCGAGCGACAGCTCGATGTTCCCGCCCGAGCCGGGTGAAATCAGTCGCTCGAACACGTTCGTAAGAATCTCTTCGTCGTCTGCCGTCTGGATCTCGGCCGGCTCGCGCGCCGTCAGGATCGGCGACACGAGCGCGACGACCAGCCTGCCGCCCCTCGGGAGCCGCCGTCGTTCGGACGTCGTGGGTTGAAGTTGTTCGAGCTCGTCCTGGAACGACCGTGCAGTTTCGTAGTCGGCTCCGAGGTTCGCGACCGTGGCGCCGAGCGTCAGCAACCGCCGCAGCGCCCAGCGCTCCTCGAGCGCGCGCGCTCCTTCGAGTCCGCGATCGACCAGACGACGCGTATCGTCGACTCGACGGGCTTCCCATGCAATCTCGGCCGACAGCAGCACGGACCGCAATACCTGCGACGGCAACGATTCGCGTTCGAAGATCGCGGCGCCACGCTCTGCCTCGCGCAGCGCGTCGTGCACGTTCCCCTGGATGCGGTACGCGCCGGCGAGCAGGAGTCGGGCCTCGCCTTCGATCGACCGGTCGCCGTCCCACGCCTCGTCCTCCAGAAACTCGAGCGACGTCTTGACGGCCGCAATGGCATCCTCGGCCGCGAACGCATCCAGCGCCTTGACCGCAGCGGTGAAACCGTACTCGACGGTCTTGTCGGCAACGTCGCCGTTCGAGAAGTGATGGAGCAGCTGCATGTAGACCCGGTCGAGACGACCCGCATACCGCTGTTCGAGGTAGGTCGCGAACTTCCGGTGGATCGTGCGCCGCCGCCGGCGCGAAAGACCGGCATACGTGACTTCGCGAACAACGCGGCTTGCGAACGCAAGCCTGTCGCCGCGCACTTCGCGCTCCTCGAGGAATCCAAGCCGCACGAGACGCTCGACTGCGTCCTCGACGTTGATCCGGCCCTCGACGACGGCCTCGAGACCCCGGAATTCAAACGATCGTCCGAGTATGGCCGCGACGGAGAGCACTTCGGCGAGCTCCTCCGGCAGCCGGGTGAGCTGGCGCTCCACTACCTGCTGGATGGTGGCCGGCAGCGCATCCGACGCGACGCCGAGATCGCCGAGCAGCGACAGGCGGCCCTCTTCATCGGCGACCACGCCGCCCGAATCCATCAGCGAACGCACCAACTCCTTTGTAAAGAAGGGGTTGCCCTCGGTGGAGCTGTACAGCGTCTCGAGCATCGACGGTGCGAGCGCCGAGGTGCCGAACAGTGCCTCGAGCATCTGCCGGTGCTCGGGCGGCGACAGTTCGGTGACGTTGATCGCCGCGAAATGCCGGTCCCCGCGGAAGCTCTCGATCAGCCGCATCAGCGGATGGCGCCGGTCCACGTCCGACGGGCGGTACGTGCCGACGATCAGTATGGGCGCGAGGCCGAGTCGCCGGACGATGTACTGCAGCGCGAGGATCGAGACCTCGGCGCCGTGCAGGTCTTCGAGCAGCATCACGAGCGGCCGGCCGCCGGTCAGGCGGATCACGGTTCGCGCGAGCAGCTCAAAGACCGACGTCTGATCCTCGAGCCGGCGGACCTCGCCGGTACCGAGCGTCGACGACTCGGTGGCGCCTTCCGTCTCGAGTTGCGGTACCTCGCCAAGCACCGGAAAGAGCTCCACGAGATCCGGCGCGAGGTCCGAGAAGTCGGGACCTTCGGCCGGCGACTCGAGCGACCGGAAATGCTCCTGAATCAGGTCGCAGAATCCCTGGTACGGAAACGACCGGTCGTACTCGACGAACCGTCCGTGCAGCACTCGCACGCCGCGCTCGCGCGCAAGCCGCTCGACTTCGTTGAGCAGTCGTGTCTTCCCGATTCCGGCATCGCCGGACACCGCAACAAGGTGGCTCTCTCCCGCGACCGCGAGGCTGAGCCTGCGCGAGAGCTCCGAGATCTCGCGCGCACGGCCCACGAACGGAGAGTGCTCACGAAACCGTTGTCCGCCCGAGTCGTGATGCGATGCGCCGGCGCCGACGATCCGCGCGCGCTGCGCGTCGTCGAGTTGCTGGCGGATCGAATCAAGCGCGTCGCGCACATCGCCCGCGCTCTGTGGACGGCGCGACGGGTCCTTGGCAAGACAGGCCATCACGAGGTCTTCAAGCCTCGGGTCGATCGTCACGCCGAGATCCGAGGGTCTCGACGGCGCCTCGTGAACGAGTCTGAACGCAAGCGCCTGAACGTCGCCCGTAAACGGCGGAACGCCCGCGAGGCACTCGTACAGCATCGTGCCAAGCGAGTAGATGTCCGACCGCGCGTCGATCTCGCCGCCCGATACCTGCTCCGGGCTCAGGTACGCAGTGTCGCTCGGGCTGCCGTCCTCGTCGGTCGTGCGCGTCAGCTGGCTCTCGATCGACGGTTTCGCGAGCCCGAAATCCTTGATTCGAACGCGGATTCCCTCGCCCTCTCCGCGCGAGACGACGATGTTCTCGGGCCGCAGGTCGCGGTGAACGATCGCGCGGCCGTGCGTGTAGTCGAGGCCGTCGGCCGTCTGGATTCCGACGTCCAGAATGTCGCCGAGCCTGAGCGAGCCGTCGCGGATCAGCAGCCTGAGCGTCGCGCCGCCGACGAGCGGCATGACAAAGAAGATCGATCCCTCGTGATCGCCGACGTCATAGATGGCGGAGATCGCCGGATGGTCCATGTCGGCGATTGCGCGCGCTTCGCGGATGAAGCGCTCGGCCGCATCCGGCGCCATCACCGCCGACGGAATCACCTTCAGCGCGACGTCGCGTTCGAGCAGCGGATCGCGCGCGAGGTAGACGACACCGATTCCGTCCCGGCCAATCTCGCGAACGATTTCGTACCTGTTCGATAGCTTCAGTCCGACCATATTTTCAGGGCGAAGGGAGGAGGAGCGAACGCATGAACTATAACAGGATCGCGAAATTCGCGGCACCACGGACACCCTGCTATAGTTACCGCACGAGGAGCGAAGAACCACCGTGGAATTCCTGAAAAGACCGCGCACGTGGATTGCGCTTGCGCTGGTCGCGCTGGGGCTTCTCGTCGCGCCGCGGCTGTTTACGCTCGCCGCGTACCGGGACCGGATCTATTCGTCGGTCGACGCGGTTCCCGCAGGCGAACCGCCCCGCATTGCGATCGTGTTCGGCGCCGGACTTGCGCCGCATCGCGAGCCGTCGCCGGTTCTCTACGACCGGGTGGCGACGGCGGTCGACCTCTACCATTCGGGTCGCGTCCGGAAGCTGCTGCTGACCGGCGACAACCGGTTCGTCAACTACAACGAGCCCGAGGCAATGCGCGCGGCGGCGGTCAAGATGGGTGTGCCTGATGCTGACCTGGTGCTCGACTACGCCGGCCGCAGCACGTACGACAGCTGCTATCGCGCTGCAAACATCTTCCAGGTGCACCGCGCGATCGTCGTGACGCAGTCGTTCCACCTGGACCGCGCGTTGTACCTCTGCAACTCGTTGGGAATAGACGCGATCGGCGTTCCTGCCGACCGGCGCGAGTACTCCGGGGGTTCGCTGGCGTGGTGGTCGATCCGCGAGATCCCGGCAACGATGACGGCATGGATCGACCTGTACGTGTGGCATCCGACGCCGGTCCTTGGCGACCGGATGCCGATAGACGACGCGGAGGCAATTCAGGGATGAGCGCACCACTCGTGCAGATCGGGCGGCGCAAGCAGCGCCGCCGCAAGCAGGGACTCACGAAGGCCGAGAAGTCGGATCTGTGCCGACAGTGCGGAAAGTGCTGCATGGCGATGACCTTCGATGGCGGCGAGGTCACTGAGGAGTCGGCCGACGAGATCCGGTGGATGGAGCTGCACGGGATGCGCATCGACTACCATCGCAGGCGCGGCGTGACGTCGTTCTTCTACACGATGACGTCACCGTGCAGTCAACTGGTGCACGAGGACGGGTTGTACGGGTGCGCGATATACGAGACGCGCCCGCAGATGTGCAGGGACTATGAGGGGTGGGCGACGGGTCCTACGGGCGTGCCGGATTGTCTGTGGTTGGAGCCGGAAGACGGGGAACCCGAGCCGAACGCAAAGCCGCCAAGCAGACGCAGAGACGCAAAGTACTGAATTTCTGTCCTTGGCATCTTTGCGTATTCTTCGCGCCTTTGCGCTGACCCCCACCCCCGGACACACCAACGGCCGCCCTCGCAGGCGGCCGTTGTCGATGGAGCTAGACGGGATCGAACCGTCGACCTCTTGAATGCCATTCAAGCGCTCTCCCAGCTGAGCTATAGCCCCGAAAAGCGAAGCGGATGGTAGCACGCCCACCGGGGGTCGTCAACGCAGCCCCCTCGCCGCGTATCCTTTATATATGTCGTTGATCCGGAGCCAGTCGTCAGAAGGGCCTGCTTGACAGCATGTCGACCTCGGAGTAGTTTCTGTGGCTCGCCCGGACACGGTGTCCGGCGGATGTTGAATCTGATGTTGAGTTTATGGAGGCGAATGGGGCCTGGTGGCTTTCGCGGGCTTCAAACCCGTTGCGGGTCGTTGAAAGGCGGTCTGGGTGGGTTCGATTCCCACACGCCTCCGCCAGTCGTGCGCTTTGCGCAACCAGTCGCGCCGCAAAACCGACAATTGGCCATGAACGAACGAGAATCCGTGGCCGCCGTGGCGCTTCTGCTTGCCTCCGGTGTCGGTTCGCGCTCCGGCAAGCTCCTTGTTGACAGGTTCGGAACCGCGGCGTCGGCGCTCGCCGCGTCACGCGCCGACATCCTCGATGCCGGGCTTGCCCCGGACCAGGCCGATGCGGTGCTCGATCCCACGCTCGCCGATCGCGCGGTCCGCGAAGTCGAGGCCGTTCAGGCACTTGGCGGGGACATCGTACCTCTTGCGTCGCCCGACTATCCGCCGCTGCTCGCGCAGATCTACGATCCGCCGGCGGTTCTGTTCGGTCTCGGCAACTGGCGCGAGGCGCTCGCCAATCGTCCCGCGGTTGCGATCGTCGGTTCGCGGCGCGCGTCGACGTATGGCCGCAACGTCACAGAGCGACTCGCAGCGGATCTCGCCGTCCGCGGCGTCACGGTCCTGTCGGGTCTCGCGCGCGGCATCGATTCGGTGGCGCATCGTGCGGCCGTCGACGCCGGCGGTCGGTCCGTCGCCGTGATGGGGACGGGGCTCGATGCGGTGTATCCGCGCGAGAACGAGCGGCTTTCGGCCCAATTGCGCGACCGCGGCGGCCTCGTGACCGAGTTCCCGACCGCGACGCCGCCAACCGGCCAGAACTTCCCGTTCCGAAACCGCGTGATCTCGGGGCTCGCGCACGGCGTCCTCGTCGTCGAAGCCGCAGAGCGCAGCGGTTCCCTGATCACGGCGCGCATGGCCGCCGAACAGGGTCGGGACGTCTTTGCAGTCCCTGGAAACATCACGTCCGGAAACAGTTACGGACCGAACCTGCTCCTCAAGGACGGCGCGCGCGTGGTGCTCGGCTGGGCCGACATCGTCGAGGAGTTGCCCTCGGAGTGGCGGGACGCGATCCTTGCCGCCGAGCGCGACAAGATTCGGCCGATTCAGGCGACGCTCGCGACCGCCGCGGACGTCACGGGCGACGAGCGGCTCGTCCTGAAGCATCTCGCCGCCGATGCGCCCCGTCTTGTCGACGCGATCGCCGCGACGACGAAGCTCGATCCCGGCCACCTGGCCGATGCACTCTTGACACTCGAGTTAAAAGGTCTTGTGGCGGCCTTGCCGGGCGGCATGTACGTCCGCCGGTTGTAGCGCCACACCATCTCAACGCCCCCCCCGAGCAAGAACGGGATTTGAAAGTTCACGACCGATAGAGATAGAACTACGCAAATGTCAAAGTCACTCGTTATCGTGGAATCGCCGTCCAAGGCGAAGACCATCAACAAGTATCTCGGATCCAAATATACCGTCCTGGCGAGCGTGGGCCACGTCAAGGACCTGCCAAAGAAGGGCATCGGGATCGATTTCGACAACGATTTCGAGCCGACATACGAAGTCATTCCCGGCAAGGAGAAGGTCGTCGGCTCTCTCGCCAAGGCTGCAAGGGATGCTGACGAGATCTTCGTCGCGACCGACCCGGACCGCGAGGGCGAGGCGATCGGCTGGCACATCAAGGAAGAGATCATGTCGCGCGCCAAGGGCAAGAAGAGCGTGAAGCGCATTCTCTTCAACGAGATCACCAAGCCCGCGATCCTCGAGGCCATGAAGCACCCTGGCGAGATCGACGACCGGCTGGTCAACGCCCAGCAGGCGCGCCGGCTGCTCGACCGCATCGTCGGCTACCAGGTGTCGCCGCTGCTGTGGGACAAGGTGCGGCGGGGACTCTCAGCGGGTCGCGTGCAGACGGTCGCGGTGCGATTGGTCGTCGAGCGCGAGCGCGAGATCCAGGCATTCGTGTCGACCGAGTACTGGTCGATCGTCGCGAACCTCTCCGGCAAGCTCCCGCCCCCGTTCGACGCAAAGCTCCTGAAGATCGCGGACAACACCGTCAAGTTGTCGGGATTCGACAAGGACCTCAAGAAGACCGAAGTCCACGTCAGGAACGAGGACGAGGCAAAGGCGATCCTCGGTGAACTAGCCGGCGCCGAGTACACGGTCGCCGACCTGACCACCAAGGAGAAGAAGCGCAACCCGGTGCCGGCGTTCGTCACGTCGAAGCTGCAGCAGGAGGCCGCGCGCAAGCTGCGCTACCCCGTCAAGAAGACGATGCGCCTTGCGCAGCAGCTGTACGAGGGGGTGGAGATCGGCGAGGAGGGCACCGTCGGTCTGATCACGTACATGCGAACCGATTCGACACGCGTCGCCGATTCGGCGCTCGACGAGGCTCGGACATATGTTCAGAGCACGTATGGCGGCGAGTACCTGCCCGCAAAGGCCAACGTCTACCGATCAAAGAAGGGGGCGCAGGACGCGCACGAAGCGATCCGCCCGACGGCCGTCGAGCGAACGCCCGACCGGATGGCGCAATTCCTGACCGGCGAGCAGCTCGCGCTCTACAAGCTGATCTGGCAGCGGTTCGTCGCGTCGCAGATGATGCCGGCGCTGCTCGACCAGACGACGGTCGACATCACGGCGGGCGAGAAGTACCTGTTCCGCGCGACCGGCTCGGTGCTCAAGTTCGACGGTTTCCTCGCGGTGTACGAGGAGGGCAAGGACGAGAAGGACGAAGAGGACGACGAGCGAAAGCTGAACCTGCCCAAGCTGGAGAAGGGCGAGCGGTTGACGCTCAACGATCTCCGTCCGAATCAGCATTTTACGGAGCCTCCGCCGCGATATTCCGAAGCAACGCTTGTCAAGGCGCTCGAAGAGAAAGGCATCGGCCGGCCGTCGACGTACGCGCAGATCATGACCGTTATCCAGGAGCGCGAGTACGCCGAGAAGCGCGGCGACCGGTTCCACCCGACCGAGCTCGGCATCATCGTGAACGACCTGCTGATCGAGAGCTTTGACGACATCTTCAACGCCGAGTACACGGCGTCGCTCGAGGAGCAGCTCGACGAGATCGAGGAGGGCCGCGCGGAGTGGCGATCGACGCTGCACAGCTTCTACGACAAGTTCAAGAAGGATCTCGAGATCGCCAAGCGCCACATGAAGGACATCAAGCGCCAGGAGATCATGACCGACGAGGCGTGCGACAAGTGCGGCTCGCCGATGGCAATCAAGTTCGGCAAGTTCGGTCAGTTCCTGGCGTGCACCAACTATCCCGAGTGCAAGAACACCCGCGACCTGGCAAAGCCGCCGGCCGAGCCGGTCGAAGGAGAGACCCCGGTCGAGAATCCGTTCGAGGGCGAGACGTGCGAAAAGTGCGGCAAGCCGCTGGCGCTCAAGCGCGGACGGTTCGGGCAGTTCCTTGCATGCACGGGCTATCCCGAGTGCAAGAACACTCGAAAGATCATGAAGTCCGGCGTGGCGGCGCAACCCGATCGGCCGCTCGACGAGCTCTGCCCGAACTGCGGCAAGCACCTCGTCGCAAAGCAGGGCCGGTTCGGCGAGTTCGTGGCGTGCTCGAACTACCCGACGTGCAAGTACATCAAGCAGGAGACGGTCGGATTGAAGTGTCCGACGTGCCACGTCGGCGACGTCGCGGTGAAGCGGTCCAAACGCGGGAAGACGTTCTATGGGTGCACGCGGTATCCGGACTGCGATTTCACGGCGTGGGACAAGCCGGTCGACGCAGAATGCCCGTCGTGTGGCAACGCGTTCCTCGTCGAGAAGACGAACACGAAGGGCGACGTCATGCACGCGTGTCCGAACAAGGAGTGCAAGTACAGGGTGTCGGCGTCGGGCGACGTGGTTCCGGCAGCGCCAAAGCGCGCGCCGCGGGCGCGGTAGCGGAGTCCGACTGTGGGCACCCCGAAGGGTCGGGTTTCCTGCGGACCCTTACAGGGTCCGATCGTGTGGTGGGGACCAACCGGGGGTCGAGGGCGAGCGACGACGACCCCGGATGCGTCACAAGCGAGTGTGGGACCCTGAAGGGGTCCGGCTTGGGCGTCACGTCCGACCCTTACAGGGTCGCCATTCATGCTGTGCGTGTTCCGGGGGTCGTCGTCGCTTCGCTCCTTGACCCCCGGCTATTGCGGTGCACCCCTTCGGGGTGCTCGGACGGCCCCCGTACCTGGGCGTGACCGCACACGATGCAAAACCCGATTGACCTAAGGTACCCACCGCCGGAAAAACACCGGCTCGCGCTTCTCGCTCAACGCGTCCGCCCGTTCGCGTGCCTCGCGTCGAACGCCTGCCGCCACGTTTCGGCGATACGTAAGCACCGAATACACCGCCACCACCGCAAGGACAGCGATCGCGGTTGCGGCAAGCAGCAGGTAGAACTGCCAGTCGGGATCGAGCGACGTCATCTCAGGAACTCCAGGTAGTCGCGCTGCGCCGACCCGTGCCCGCCCGATGGTTGCGGACGCGTCCCGACACGCTCGCCGAGCACGCGCATCGCCGTTCCCTTCCCAACCGGAGCCGACCAGAATTCGACGTCGGCCCCCGTCGACTCGCGAATCCGCCGCGTCAGCAGCGCGCCGAACTCGTCGGCGTTGTCGGGCGATACCAACGCAACGATCTGGTGCTCGTCGGGCTCGACTGAGACAAAATCGTCGCCGTGCAACTCAGCGCGAACGATGTCGAGGATCCGCGTCGTCTCGACCGAGCCGTTCGTCGCGAGCCTCGACCCGATGAGCGCTCGAGGTGTCGCCGCCGAGTTCACCAGCAGAACCTCGAGAAACTGGTCATAGCTGACGAGCGGGTCGTGCGGTCCAGAACCGGCCGCCGCGCCGACCGGCAACTGCTGGCCACGGTAGCGCGCCACGAGCTGTCGCGCTCGAATCGACAACTCCTTCAAATTGAAAGGTTTCGTCAAGTAGTGGTCCGCGCCCGACGCGCCGCTGTGCACGCGGTCCTCGTGGGTCACGTGCGTACCCGCCGTCATGATGATCGGAACC
Organism: Blastocatellia bacterium; assembly: GCA_044224215.1. Classification (GTDB taxonomy): domain Bacteria; phylum Acidobacteriota; class Blastocatellia; order UBA7656; family JADIYM01; genus DAOMFM01. Next base: position 39,060 of record JBGAKX010000013.1, on the reverse strand, counting down.
GCTGACGCGTCGCGCACCTGCCGGCAGATCGTGAATCCGTCGACGAGCGAGAGGTTCGCCTCGAGGACGATCAGGTCAGGATCGAGCACAGCGACGCGCGCGAGACCGGCGATGCTGTCGGTCTCTACCGACACGTCAAAATCCGGTTCAAGCGCGCGTGCGATCAACTGCGCGGCGACGCGGTCCTCGTCGATGACGAGCACTCGCGGACGGCCCGAGCGAACGGTCGCCGCAACCGGCTCGGCCACCGCCGGCCTGACCGAACGCGGCGGCGTGTCGGCAACGGGATCGGGACTCGCGGCCGCCTCGGCGACGATGCGCGCCGCCTCGGCCGGCATCGTCAACTGTCCCGTGCGATCCCCCTGCGCGCGGCGCCGCCGCGGGAATGCGGGCAGAGGCAGCGTGCTCGCCTGCGCGTCATAGATCTCGAGCGTCGTGAACTCGCCGCCGGCGAAGTCGATCCGGCGGTGCGGCGCCTTGACCGGGGCCTTCTCGAATGCAAGGTGATACTCGATCTCGTTCTCGTACGGCCGAACCGCGGCGTGCAGCACGGTCGACGCGTTCGCACGGAACGACTGCACGATGCGCTCGTTCGTTCGCTCCTCGACGATGAGAAGCGTCGCCGCGCGCAACCGTGCGAACCACTCGAGCATCGTCTGCACCTGCAGCGAGTATCCGTACCCGTACTGAATCGCGAAGATGAAGTCCGCCGTGTCGAGCACGAGCCGCGTCGGCTGGATCGGCTCGAGTATCCAGCCGAGCTCGTCGAGGATGATCCGCAGGTCCTCGACCCGCCCCAGTCGGTCGACAAGGTCGCTCGCGTACTCGAGCACCACGAGTCGTCCGGTGCGTAGATCCTCGGCACAGTCGTACCCGAGTCGCGCGAACGTCTCGACGACCAGTTCGGGGCGGTAACGCACGACGATGGCAGACGGCTCGCCGCGCCTCAGCCCTTCGAGCAGAAACCGGTGAGCGATCGTGGTCTTGCCCGTCTCGGCGTCGCCGTACAGGACGTGCGCCCGGCCGGCCTCGAGACCGCCAAGGGCGTCGTCGATCGGCTCGATACCGCTCGGTACGATAGCTGTCGTTTCGGATGTGGCCATCTGGCGCAGTCGGGCCGGCAGGCGCGACCGCCCGACGATCAGGGCGGGCTCAGGAAAGTTGCGCGGGTTCGACGGGACGCAGCCGGCTGTATCCGGAATGTTGGACGACGGCTCCCGCGCGGCGCACCTCAAATCTGCTTACGGGTGAAAAGAGGAAGCTCGCCGACTTTCTCGGATGCGAAATCTCGAGGTTCATGCCGACGACGATACGGCCCGTCCAGAGCATCGAGCCGCCCCACGTAGCGCCGTGGACCGCGCATTGCTCGTCGGCAAAGTTGCGACCCCCTGCGACGGCCGTGACGGAAACGCGACCAACTCCGGGGTCGATGACGCGAAAACAGAGCCGCTCGTGCAGGGTCTCGATGCCGATCTCGTCACCGGCATGCAACGACGCGACGCGAAGCGTTGGATTCTCTTCGTAGTCGTCGATGAGTCGCCGCAGTTCGATGCGCCGGCGCTCAACGGTGTGACTGTCACCCTGCATCATCTACACCGTATTGAACTCGGTCACGAAATTCTGGGGCCGCCTGCCCCACGTTCAATCGATATTAACCCAACGCTCAAACACGATGCCAGATGATTCAGCGCCGCGTGCACCCGCTCGACCCTCGGCGGCTCTGTGTCTCGTTCTTCTCTGCGCGAGATCCGACTTCCGTTACCCCTTGACCGTGTCGCCCTGCCGCTCGCGGCGCGCGAGGTCCGCAGCCAGCAGCACCGCCGCCACCATGCTCGAATGCTCGGCGATGCCCTTTCCTGCGATGTCGAACGCCGTCCCGTGATCCACCGACGTGCGAATGAACGGCAGCCCGATGGTGACGTTGATCGCGTCGCCGAACGACAGGCACTTGACCGGGATGGTGCCCTGATCGTGGTAGCAGCTGATCACCGCGTCGAACTCGCCGCGCGACGCCCGCAGAAAGATCGTGTCGGCCGAGTGCGGTCCCGAGACGTCGATCCCGTCGTGCTCGCGGCAGGCCTCGATCGCCGGCAGGATCTCGGACGATTCCTCGATGCCGAACAGACCCCCTTCGGCGCCGTGCGGATTGAGCGCCGCGACGGCGATCCGTGGCCGCTCGATGCCCCACCGAACCAGTTCGCGGTGTGTCAGCCGGATCTTCGACTCGACGGCGGGTTTCGTGACACGTCGGATCGCCTCCGACAACGGTAGATGCGTCGTCAACAGCACCACGCGGAGGCCGGGCGCGACGAACGCCATTGCGTAGTCGTCGCACCGCGTCAGGTCCGCCAGGAACTCCGTGTGGCCCGGGTACGAATACCCGCCGAGGAAGAGCGACTTCTTGTTGATCGGCGCCGTCGAGACGGCGTCCACCTGGCCCGACATACACAGGTGCACGCCCGCCTCGATGTACTCGCCCGCGGCCTTTCCCGATATCCCCGTCTCGACGCCAACCTCGACCGGTCCGTGGATGTTCGAGAGGTTGTACAGCGCCGGTTCGTCCAGTTCGTCCGGCAGCGATTCGCCCGCGTTGTAGATCGGCAGACCGCACACGAGGTCGAGTCGTCTCGCCTGGTGCGAGAGCTCCTGCGCGTCGCACACGACGATCGGCACGCAGCCCGCCCGGACGGACTCGTCGGCAAGGGTCTTCAGAACCACCTCCGGCCCGATTCCGGCCGGGTCGCCCATCGTGATCGCAATGCGCGGCCGCTCCGCTCTGCGTGATTCCATCGACATTGGCTGCAGTCCGCGCGCCGCTACTCGGCGTCCTCGTCGTCGTGCACCGGCTCGTCGTCGATGTCGGACTCCATCTCGGATTCGGACTCGCTCTCGTTCTCTTTGTACATGTACTTGATGTTGTGCTTCAGCACGAGCAGGTTCGGAGCGCCGTTGCGGTGCAGCTTGATACACGACCGGTCGTACCACTCGATGACGCCGTGCAGCTGCTCGCCGTCCTGCAGCACGACGACCATCGCCGTGCGGTTGTCCATCTGCTTCTTGTAGTAGAACGCTTCGGCGTTGGTCTGATCGGGAGGAACGCGCTTGCGCTGCGCACCCTGGCCGGAACTGTCTCGCTGACGATTCGGCGCCTCGCGCTCGCCTCGCTCGCGAATCTCGGCCAGCGTCGTACGTATCAGTTTTCTGTTCACTGCAGGCCTCCTGATGCCGCTACCGAGCGGAATGCCCCGAGACACTCACCGCGCGACCGTGTCCGTCGTTGGCCAAATGGGCTGGGCGCCTGCGTGCGCTCCGGTCACACGGAGCCTGTCTCATTGCTCTGATACTTGTCAGGGAGAGTTCGCTCTATTGGAAGCCATCTTAATCCCGCGCGAACGGCGATGGCAAGCGAGCGGCCGTGACGCATTGCGGCGAGAGTTGCAATTGCCGGCCTCGTCACGCATTGTTTATCGTTTTCGACCTGACATGGGCGCCCTTTCACACCTCAAGGTCCTCGATCTGTCGCGGGTTCTCGCCGGCCCGTTCTGCACCGAGATGCTCGGGGATCTTGGCGCCGACGTCGTCAAGATCGAGCGCCCGGGCGCGGGCGACGACACGCGCGGGTGGGGCCCGCCGTTCACGGCCGACGGCGTGTCGGCGTATTTTGCGTCAGCGAACCGCAACAAGCGGTCGGTCGCGCTCGATCTGAAGTCTCCCGACGCGCAGGACGCCGTTCGCCGGCTCGCCAGGCGCGCCGACGTCGTCGTCGAGAATTTCCGCACGGGCCATCTCGACCGGTTCGGTCTTGGATACGACGAACTGTCGGCGATCAACCCCCGCCTCGTCTACTGTTCGATCACCGGGTTCGGGACGACCGGGCCACGTGCGGACGAGCCAGGGTACGACTTCCTCATCCAGGCCGTCGGAGGCCTGATGGCGATCACCGGCGAGCCCGGCGGCGAACCGATGAAGGTCGGGGTCGCGGTCGTGGATCTGTTCGCGGGCGCGTTCGCCGCGGTTGCGATCCTTGCCGCGCTCGTGTCGCGGGGCGTGACGGGGGCCGGCCAGCGCGTCGATCTTTCGCTGTACGACAGCCAGCTCGCGATGCTCGCGAACGTGGCCAGCAACCATCTCGTGTCCGGCGAGCCGGCCGTGCGGTACGGGAACGCGCACGCCAACATCGTGCCGTACGAGACGTTCCACGCGTCCGACGGCGTGTTTGCGCTCGCGCTCGGGAGCGACGGTCAATGGTTGTCGCTCTGCCGCGAGCTCGGCCGCGAGGATCTCGAACGCGACGAATCGCTGAAGACGAACGTGGGCCGCAACCTCGCGCGCGCGTGGCTCGTGCCTGCCCTCAACGAGACGTTTGGCCGGGGCACCGTCGGCGACGCGATCGCACTCTGTCGGCGTGCCGGCGTGCCGGCGGGCCCCGTTCGAGGAGTCGGCGAGGCGCTCGCGGATCCGCAGACCGCGGCGCGCGGCATGATCGTCGAGATGGCGACCGCCGGAGGCCCGCTCCAAATGGTCGGCTCTCCGCTTGCGCTGCTCGGGACGCCGCCGGAGTACGTGTTGCCCCCGCCCGCGCTTGGCGAGCACACGCACGAGGTGCTGACGGAGCTCGGCTACTCGAGCGCCGAGATCGACGCGATCAGTTCCGCGACTCCTCGGTGAGCAGACCGACAGAGTCGCCGCGCGTGAAGTTTACGGGTCCGAGCTCGAGGTGCACCATCCCGCCTGCGTCGCTGAAGATCGCAGCAGCGGCACGGCGGCGGCGGCGGAAGATCACGACGCCGAAGACCAGCCCGCACGCGATCGCGCCCGCGAACGCGGCGCCCACGATTGCGAAGCTGTTGATGAAGACGAGCGCTGCCTTATGCGCTTCGTCCGACAGCTGCAACAGCGTTGGCGGCGGTTCGCCGATCCACTTGATGCCGTACGCATAAACGACGGTGTCGGCCTTTCGTCGGAAGGCCTCACGGTCGGCGGCGCCCGTGCCTTCGATCAGGTAGTTCCCTTCGCGCTTGAAGAACCGGTCGGCCTTGGCTTCGGGCGCGAGTCCGTCGTAGTAGGCCGTCAGGTTTCGCTCGGCCTCGCCGGCGAGATGCGGTGTCTGGTACTCGACGATCAGCAGGTGCGCCGCCTGGCCGTTCGGCTGTTCGTAATCGGCAAAGACCGCGTCAGCCCCGCCCGCGCCGATACGGTACACGTCCGATGCGAGATCCGGTCGCAGCCGGCGCAGCGATTCGAACGATCCCGCGTAGCGCTCGCTTCCGGCAACGCGGTCCTGGTCTGGAAGGCTCTTGACGAGATGCACCTCAACGGGCCGCTGACCGATGCGCGCGACGATGACGCGAGCGAGCGCCGCGCGCGCGCTGCGGTCGCCGCCCTGCAGCACGAGCGTGAAGACGCCCTGCCGGACCGCCGTCTCGGCGCCCGTCTCCCACGCGTCCTCACCCGTGTCCGCCGCCTGTGCGTCCGCCGGCCGCAGAAACCGCACGAGCGCGTACGCGACCTGCTCGTCCGTAAGACGAAATGCGTCGACGCGGATCTTTCCGTACTGTCGCGAACCCGAGTCGACCACCGGAAGCGTGTCGGCGACCTGCGCGGGCACTCCCCGCGGCACGCTCGCAGGCGCGGTGGCGGCGACGTCGCCCAGCGTGTCGCCGAGCAAAGCGCGAACGCCAACGCTTCCGCTGCTCGGGACCGTGAAGACCCGGACCGGCTGATCGTCGGCGGCAAAAGCGGTGGCTGCGCCGGAAAGCGCAACCACCGCAACGGCAGCGATGACGGTCATGAAGTGGGTGAAACGAATCACTCTGTGTGGGTTTGACACCGGCATCGGCCGGTTAGTTCCGCTTTCGGAGTTCCGCGAGCAGCAGGTCCGCATAGGTCTGGGGCTCGCGCACGGCGGCAATCGTCACTGAGCCGGCCGTCTCGGACGCGTTGTCGATCGTGATGCTGCCTACGCCAAGCAGGCGTTCGAGGAGCGACCTCGTCACCGTCACATCCTGCACCTTTGCGAGCGGAATGTTGCGCACCGTGGTCGACAGCAACCCCTCGCGGATCTCGAGCTTGTGCGTCGTAAGCGTGTACAGCACCCTTTGGCGCTTGATGTGCGCGACGACCGGGAAGAAGAACAGGAGCACGCCGAGCGCGGCGACGATCGACGCGCCGATCGTGAGCGGCCACTGAAAGTTCGACGCGAGCGCGGCGATGGCCGCCGTTCCGGCGAGCCAGACGATCGCGGCGACGACGTATCGGAAGCCGACGAAGAGAAACGCGGGCCGGAGCTCCCATATCCGCTGTTCGGCGAGCGCTGCCGCGGCCGGTGCACCGACGTACTGCTGAGGTTGGACGGCAACTGCAACCGGCGAGGCGACAGTCGCGCCGCACATGTTGCAGAACCGGCTGACGTCGGGGACGGGCGCCCCACAGCCCGGACAGATCATGGGCAACACCTCCGATCTTCGATGCTACAGGCAGCGTGTGGAACAGGCAAGACACGCCTCGTGCCGCCGCCCGTCGTGGCCTGCCGGCGTTCGAGCGTGCTATCCTGCCGCGCGATGGAGTTCGTCGAAAAGGCGTGCGTGATGGATGCGGCACGCATCAACCGTGTCATTTCGCGGCTCGCGTCCGAAATCGTCGAACGAAACCGCGGCGTCGAGGGACTGGTGCTTGCCGGGATTCGCCGGCGCGGTGTCCCGATTGCCGAACGCATCGCCGATCGGATAGCCGACCTCGAAGGAACGCGGCCCAAGGTCACGACCCTGGACATCTCGTTCTATGACGAGGAGTTGGGAACGGTCGGCCCGATGCCCGTCGTGCGCGACCTCGGCAGCCCGGACAGTTTTGACCGGACGACGGTCGTGATCGTCGACGACGTGCTCTACACGGGCCGCACGATCCTTGCGGCGATCTGGAAGCTGTTCGAGCACGGGACACCTTGCAGGATCCAGCTTGCCGTGCTCGTGGATCGCGGCCATCGCCAGCTGCCGATCCAGGCGGACTACATCGGCAAGATCGTCCCGACAAAACAGGGGGAGATCGTCAAGGTGATGCTTGTCGAGATGGACGGCGCCGAGAAGGTCGTCATCGTCGAACCCGAGCGCGCGCCGGAGGCTGGCCGACCATGAGCGGACTGTCGTCGGGCAAGGATCTGCTTCAAATCCGAGGCCTCGAGCTTGCCGACGTCACGGCGATTCTCGACCGCGCCGGGCGCTTCCAGGACCCGGCGACGCGCTCGGACGCACTCGCCGGCCGGATAGTGATCAACCTGTTCCTCGAGCCGTCCACGCGGACGCGCGTCTCGTTCGAGATCGCGGCAAAGCGGCTTTCGGCGGACGTCGTCAACATGTCGACTGGCTCGTCGTCGCTCACCAAGGGCGAAAGCCTCGTCGACACGACGCGCGTGCTCGACGCGATGAACCCGTCCTTTGTCGTCGTCCGTCACAGCGCGCCCGGCGCGCCGCGAATCGTCGCCGACAACACGCGTGCATCGGTCGTCAACGCGGGCGACGGCGCACACGAGCATCCGACGCAGGCGCTGCTCGATGCGCGCACGATACTCGACCGCAAGGGCCGCATCGACGGGTTGCGCGTCGCGATCGTCGGCGACATTCTGCACAGCCGGGTGGCGCGGTCGAACGCGCACCTTTTGACGCTGCTCGGCGCGCACGTCGTGTTTGCCGGTCCGCGGACGCTGATTCCCGAAGGCATCGAACGAATCGCCGACGGCAATGCCGGCACGCTCTCCGTCGCACCGACGGCAGACGAGGCGATCGACGGCGCCGACGTCGTGATGACGCTCCGGATCCAGCTGGAGCGCCAGGGCGAACCGTTCTTCTCGTCGCTCGGCGAATACCACCGGATGTTCGGCCTGACGGCAGAACGGCTTGAACGCTCAAAGCCGGACTCGATCGTGATGCATCCCGGTCCGGTCAACCGCGGCGTCGAGATGTCGCCCGACGTGGCCGACGGTCCACGCTCGGTGCTGCTGCACCAGGTCGCGAACGGCGTCGCCGTGCGCATGGCCGTGCTCGATCTGCTCGCGGGATCAGGATTCGCTAGCTGAGGGCGGATTGTTTTGCGCCAGCCTGCTGTGGCCCCACGTCGCTGTGAATGCACGTCGGGGCCTGAGCGCTACCGCGCTCAGCTCTGTTGCCGCGGCGCATTACAGACCGCTCGCGACGCGGCGCGCAACGTCCGCCAGTGCCTCCCACTGGTCCTCGCCCTTCAGGATCGACAGCTCGTTCGCACGGCGCCGGATCTCGCGCCACTCGTCGAACGATACTGCGTGGAACGCATCGACGATGACCGGATCGAACTGCGTCCCCGAGTGGCGCTTCAGCTCGTTCGACGCTGCCTCAAAGCTGTTGGACCGGCGGTACGGACGATCCGACGTGACCGCGTCGACACAGTCCGCCACGGCGAACACGCGCGCCTTGACGTCGATGTCGGCGCCGACCAGTCCGCGCGGATATCCGGTGCCGTCCCACCGCTCGTGGTGTTCGGCGACGACGGGAATCGCGTTCGAGAGGAACGGAACATATTCGAGAATCGCTCGACCGAATTCGGTGTGGAGCCGCATCTCGCCCCATTCCTCGGGCGTCAGAGGCGCAGGCTTCAGAAGGATCGCGTCGCGGACGCCGATCTTCCCGACATCGTGCAGCAGCGCGCCGCGCTCGAGACCGATCAGGTCCTCGCGCGACAACCCGATCTCGAGACCGAGCCGCAGCGAATACGCGACGACGCGCTCTGAGTGCCCGCGCGTCTCGGCGTCGCGCGCGTCGAGCGCCATGGCGAGCGCGCCCAGCGTCGAGCGATACGTTCGGGACAACTCGTCGACCGTCTCGGCCAGCTTGTCGCCCTTCTCCTTGAGCACCGCGTTCGCCTGCCACAACTCTTCGGTTCGGGCGGCGACGAGGTTCTCGAGCTCGGTCTGGTACAGGCGATTCTCGGTCACGAGCCGCTGGTGCTCGAGTGCGCGCGAAACGCTCAGCTCGACCTCTTCGAGCTCGAACGGCTTGACGATGTAGTCGTAGGCGCCGCGTCGCAGCGCGCTGACGGCCCGGCGCGTGTCGTGGTTCGCCGAGACCATGATGACGATGGTGTCGGGCTTGGACCGAACGACCGATTCGAGCAGCTCGATGCCGCTCATGCCCGGCATCATGATGTCGCTCAATATGACGTTGTAGCGCTTGGAGGAGGTCATCGCGAGCGCCTCTTCCCCGCTCGCGGCAACGTCGCACTCATAGCACTCGCACAAAAGGTCGAAGAGCAGCGAGCGGACCGATTCCTCGTCGTCCACGATCAGCACGCGTGCCGGGACGTGGGGCATCCGCAGCGCAGCAGCGAGGCGGTGGTTCACGTTCTCCCTTGCGTTGACTGGGTTTCTCACGCTGCCCCCTCTTAGCGAAGTCCCCGCACATCGCGCTTGATTCGCGCAACGTTGATCGTGTGCCGCTCTACCATGCGCGACAGGGTCTTTCTGTCGACCCCAAGGATCGATGCCGCGCGCTTCTTGTTGCCCCGTGTGTAATAGAGAACACGAATCAGGTATCGCCGTTCAAGCTCAAAAAGCGGGAGCCACGCGCGGTCGGGGTCGCCGACCGGCCGCTCGTCCGCGAATTCGCCGTCCGGCGAAGGCCAGGCCTTGCCGACGACGTCCTGCGACGGCATCTCGTGAATCAGCACGTCGAGCTCGGCGTGCGTGCTGCGGATTCGCTCCGGCAGGTCCGCCAGTGTCACGCTTCCGCCCGACACGCTGCCCGCAAGCCGCTGCATCGTGTGACGCAGCTCGCGCACGTTGCCGGGCCACGAATACGACCTCAGGCGTTCGAGCGCATCGGCCGACAGCAGCATCGGGGGCGCACCGGGATTTCGATACCGCGCGAGAAACGACGTGATCATCGCGTCGATGTCGCGCCCGCGCTCGCGAAGCGGCGGCAACCTCAGCGAAATGACGCTCAGACCCCTGAGCAGGTCCTCGCGGAACTGTCCCGAGAGCGCCAGCGCCTCGGGGTCGCGCGTCGTCGTCGCGATCACACGCACGTCGATGCGCACGCGATCCGTCGAACCGATCGGCTGTATCTCGTTTGTCTTGAGCGCGTTGATGAGCCTTGCCTGGAGCGCCGGGCTCAGATCCGTGACGTCGTCGAGGAGCACCGTGCCGCCGGCTGCCTCGCTCAGAACGCCAGCGCGTCCAGAGCCGACCCCGGCAAACGTGTCCGCCGAGTATCCGAAGAGCTCGGCTTCGAGCAGTCGTTCGGTCAGCGCTCCGCACGGAACGGCAAGAAAGGGCCGGCCGGCCCTCGGGCTTGTCAAATGGAGCGTCCGCGCGACGACCTCCTTGCCCGTGCCCGATTCGCCGAGAATCAGCACCGGGAGGTCGGTCTGAGCCACGCGCTCAACCGTCCGCAGAACCTCCAGCATCGGGCCGCTGCCACCGATCAGATCGGCAAATTCTGGAATCTCGCGTCGATCGCGCGCCACGTCGTTTGCCATTTCGATCGTAGACATTGCCTCGTCAACCACAAACTGTTGCATCTTGGTCACTTACCTGAAGCAAGCACGGGCAGCCCGTGCTCTATATGAGCCGCCATGTGTCTATTCGGCAGTCAGGAGGGGGAACTTTAGGACTTTCTTGAACTTGCAGGGCGCCGGCTACTCGATGACGAGGTGCGTGGACAACCCATCGCCGGTGAACGTGAGCGTCGCTTCGATTCGCCGCACGTTCTCGAGCACGTAGGCCGCCGGACTCCCCGGTTGCGGCCGCGGTCCCTGGCGCGGACGGGTCGCCGTCCCGTGGACCGAACACGCGACGTCCGTGGCACCCGAGGCAACGTAGCGTCCGCCGTCGGGGCACGTGAAACCCGTCCCAAAGTACGTAAACGCCTGTCCGTCAAGCAGATTCGGCTCGCGGCCGAACGCCGTCCTCAGCGCCGACAACCACGAGAGGTTCGCGACGCACGCCCTGCGCGAGTCCTCTTCGTAGGACATCGCCATCGAGGGCGTCACTCGCGACCACCGTCCCGGCGCAAGCTCGAGCCTGAGCGCGCCCTTCCCCTCGCCCGACGGTTCGGCCGACGCAAGTTCGTCGATCAGCGCGGGATCCGTCGCGACGATCAGCCGGTCGCCGGCGACGGCGTAGTAGGCGCGCCATTTCAGGAACAGAAACCGGACGCTGACCGCCTCGAGCGTTCGCGCGCCGCCCTGCACGACCTGGTAGCCCTCGATGCCAAACCAGCCGTCGGAACGGCGGCCCTCCTGCACGACACGCGCACGGAAAGCGTCAAGCAATTCGTCGAGCGCCGCGTGATCCTTGACGGGCGCCACCACGGCCGTCGGGAGCGTGAACACGCCGAGCAGCGGCGCAAAGAACAACCAGTCCTCGAACGGGCCGAATCCGCCGGTGTCGAGCGCGCCTGCAAGGTCCGTCGCAAAGGTCGGCGACCCGTCGGCAAGCTGGATCGACATCGCGTCGCCGAGGGCCTGTCCGAGCAGTTTTGTTGCGCTGAGGCCGAAGAACTGGTTTCCGCTTCCGGTGCGGTCCCTTTCGATGTCCTCGGCGGAGGGCTTCGGTAGCTTGACGTCGAGCGTCGCGATCGCGGACTTCAGTTGCGGGCGCGCAAGCGAGACCGGCTCCGAACCGACGGCCTCCTGCATCGACGAGTAGGGCGAATTCTCCACGACCGGAAGGATGTTGGCCTTCACTTCGAGGCGCTCGCGGGCGCGTACGCTCACGCCGACGGGATCGATGTAGCGTCGCCAGTAGTTCGAGTAGTTTTCGCGGAACGTGGTGTATGCCGCGACCTCTTCGGCGGACACCTTGTCGATGGGGAGCTCGAGGTTCGGCGTCAGCGCGCCGATTCGCCGGTGGATCGAGCAGACCGGCGCCTCGCCGTCGAACGAGAACCTGCCGCCGTCCGGACAGACAGCGTTCGCGCGGTCGAGATACTTGCCTTCGACAAGTTCGTCGATCGAGGCCGGCGCACGGCCAGTCTCCATGCGGTACATCAATGACGACCAGCCGATCGACTGGAGCGACGCCGCGCACCGCAGCCGGCGAGCCTCGCCGATCTTGAGCCGAGGGCCGACGACACGGCGCACGAATTCGTCGGAGATGAACAGGAATCCGTCTTCGTCGGTTTCGGAGTACGGCGTGACCGACCGCATGAACTTGAAGTCGTCCGCGTTCGCCATCGACGGGGCCTGTCCGTCGACGGTGTCCGCGATGCGGCGCAATGCGGCAAACGAGTTGCTGACGATCGCGATGCGGTCGCGAATCGCGGCGTACGACGAGACCGTGTGGTCGGCCGTCGCGACGCCTTCGACGACCCAGTCCCTGTAGTTTTCGTGCAGGATCGAGACGTGGCTGGTGGCGGTCGAAACGGCATCGCGGCGGCTGTTCTCGAGCCGCGTCCCGAGAAGCAGGCCGTTGGTGACGCCAAAGATGACGCTGACGTCGCTGCCCTCCCGAAAGAACGGATCGCTGCCGACGATCGCGACTTCGCCGACGACGAGGTCGTAGAGCGAATCCAGTTCGGGCGTCGCCTTCAGCAGCAGCTGCGACTCGAGCCGCTCGCGCACGTGGCAGTCACGGCCCGTGATCTGGTACGACGACAGAAGGTGCGAGCCCCACTTGTCCGACGCTCCGAGGACGCGCCGCATCGCCGACACGCGCGGGAAGTGCGTGTAGTACCAGTCGGCGGGCGCCGCGCGCGCGAGCCATTCCACAACGGGCTTGCGACCGGCGAGCATCTTGTCGAACGGGATCGAGGCGGCGGGCACGGTGGTGACGGAATCGACGGGAATGTTCGCCGGGCCGTACTTGTCGCCCGATCCGAGCATTCGATCGAGTTGCAGCGTCTCCTGGACGGACCACGCGCCAGTGGTCATCTCGTAGATCTGTCGCCGCCACCGGTCCGGGTCGGCCGCGATGTTCGGCAGTGTTGCGGCATCGCCGCCGCTGCGCTTCGTCGCCTGAACGACGGCGTACCGGTAGAAGCCGTTCGCGGGATCGTCCTCGAGCGCTTTCGCGTAGCGGTCGAGCCAGGGATTGGCGTCGACGCGTGCGGGAGCCGGCGCGGGCAGGGCAAACGTCAGGAGCAAGAGTAGTGGGAGCACGCGCATAGGGGACGAATACCACGAAGTCCGTGGCCTCGATAGCGATATTCCTTGCGCAGCCGACCGCGAGGTCACACGGCGTTCGATCGGCAGAGCGTTATCACGCCCAGCTCCGCATCACGGCGTGCCTGTTCACCGCAGAGCCGATCGCGTGAGCGATCGGGGGAACGTGACGCCGTGGGCATCGTGGAGGTACCCCGATCCCTGACGGGATCGGCTCTGCCTTCGACGTCACCGCAGAGCCGATCGCGCGAGCGATCGGGGGAACGTGACGCCGTGGGCATCGTGGAGGTACCCCGATCCCTGACGGGATCGGCTCTGCGTTGGAAGCGATCGTCCAAGCGCTACCGCGCCCGACGCTTCGGTTACAGGTAGCCGAGTCCGCGCAGACGCTCCTCGATGTCGGCCTCGTCATCGGATTCGAGACCGTCGCCGGCGTATTCTCCTTCGTCGTCGTCGCATCGTTCGACGCGATGTTGCGACGTGAATTCGACCGCGAGCGCGTCGTCGAGCACGCGGCCGTCCATGCCGAGCGGGACGGGCAACCCGAGGTAGTGGAGGATCGTCGGCGCGAGATCCTGCAGCGCTGCGCCTTCGACAACTGCGCCGCGTCGGATTCCCGCGCCGCGCGCCATCAGGACGCCGTAGTCGGCGTGGTTGCCGGGGATGCCGCGTGCGGCGAACAGCCGGTCCAGCCGCTCGGGGTTGATCTGTGCGCTGGTCGAGAAGTTCTCGGCGGCGCGCTCGCGACCGTTCACCTCGACGAGGACGACGTCGGCGGTCGCCTGTTCGTGGCCGCCCGAGTAAAGCTCTTCGCGACGGACGGCGGTTGCGTAGACCGGCGCGCCCGTCTGGGGATCGCGGATCTCGCGCGCGGCGGCGATCAGCTCGTCGCGGAGGGCTTCGTAGTCCGCCGGGTCGACGATTCCGCCCGGTTCGCGACCGGCGAGGTTGACGCGAAATCCCTGGTTGTTGATGTAGAACGCCCGCGTCCGTGACCAGTCGATCTTGCGGTACGGAGCGCTCGCGCCGATCGACCGGCGGCTCATCTCGCGCTGCTTGAGGCCCGGAATGCGGCGCTTCACTTCGCGCGCGGCGTCGTACAGGCGCGGTCGAGCGCGCAGGAACCGCAGCAGCGTCATCGACGTGTCCGCGCGCTGTCGTTCGGCGAGCGCAAGCAGGCCCCGCCCATGAAGCCAGTGATGCACGAAGAACGTCTTCTGGACACCGGAGAATCCGTGGTCGGAAAGGATGAAGACGGCGCCGTCGTCGCCGGCCCAGTCGATCAGCCGGCCGAGCTCGGCGTCGATCTCGCGATAGACGTCCTCGAGCAGCTCGCGGCACGACGGCGCGAGCGCGGGATCGTGCCGTGGATGCGTCGCGTCGATTTCCGCCCACAGGAAGTGGTGAATGCGGTCCGTCGCGGTGAACACTCCGACAAAGAGCTGCGGAGCGACGCGTGCCCGCACAAAGTCGAACGCCCGCGCGCGAGCTCTCACGTAGTCGAGACCGCGCTCGAGAATCCACGCCTTGCGCGCGTCGGTGCCGCGCGGGAGGTCCATCTCGATCCGGTAGTCGGATACTGCGCCAAGGAGTTCCGCCTCGAACGAAGGCGGGTTCGTGAACGGACGACCGTGCGGCGTGTCCATGCCGCTGACGGTCACGCCGTCGACCCCTCGCGGCGGGTAGCTGTAGGGGACGTTGACGACCGCCGATCGGACGCCCCGGCGCGAGGCGATCTCCCACAACGTCGGCGCGGCAACGCGAGCGCCGGTCGACACGCCGAGCCGGTAGCGTTCGGGCTCGAACGTGAAGAAGCCGAACAGGCCGTGTTTGCCAGCGTTCCGGCCCGTCATGAACGCCGCCCAGCCGAGCGGGCTGTTCGGAGGAGACGTCGCGCGCAAGCGTCCCCGGACGCCTTCCGCGCGCATTCGTGCGAAGTTCGGGAGCGCGCCGGAATCGATCAGCGGATCGAGCGTCAGAAACGTCGCGCCGTCGAGTCCGAGCACCGCGACACGCGGGCGTTGTGGTTCACCGGACATGTGGAAGCCAGGCACGGCGGGCGCCGGCGCCAGCGGATTGTACAGCAGGCGCGGCGGCTTGGTATCCTCGCGCTCGATGTCGACTGTCCCGCACGGACCGCGCCACGGCGCCCACGTGGCGCTCGCTGCGGCCGTCACCGGCATCGCGACGAGCGCGTGGTTCGCGTGGCACGGGATGAACAACCTGTACGGCGACGGCATCGCGCACCTGAACATCGCCCGGAAGGTCGTCGACTCGCGCGATCCCAGCCTGTGGAGCGCATACGTGCAGCTCGGATCGCCGTGGCTCCCCGTGCCGCACATTGTGATGCTGCCGTTCGTGTGGAACGACACGTTGTGGCGAACCGGTTGGGCGGGGACGAGCCCGTCGCTCGTGTCGTTCGTGCTCGCGGTGTGGCTTGTGTATCGCGTCGGGTTCGAGCTGTTCGACCGCGACGAAACCGCGGCGCTGCTCGCCGCCGGGATTCTGCTGCTGAATCCGAGCGTGCTGTTCATGGCATCGACGCCGATGACCGAGCTGCCGTTCATCGCGACGCTGATGGCCGCGACGTTTCTGATGCAACGCTGGCAGCGCGCCGGCGACCAGTCCCGGCGCCTGCTTGTTGCCGCCGCGCTCGCCGTCGCACTGACCACACTCACACGATACGAAGGCTGGGCGCTCGTCCCCGCCGTCGCCGTCGTCGTCGCGATCTGCTCGCGCGGCGAACCCCGCCATCGCGCTGCCGCTGCACTTCTCTTTCTCGGCGTCGCCTCGACGGGACCGCTGTTCTGGCTGTGGCACAACTGGGCGATCTACGGCGACGCGCTCGAGTTCGTCCGCGGCCCGTACTCCGCCCGGACCATCTTTGCGTCGCAGGCGAGCCGGCTCGGATGGGCGAGCTTCGTCGTCGGAAACCCAATTACAGCAATGGGTTGGGCGTTGCTCGCCGTCGCGGTGGTCGCCGGGCCGGTCGTGCTGGCGTGTGCCGTTATCGGACTCACGTTACTCGTCCTTCGGCGAAAGTGGCGCATCGCCGACGAACTTCCGGCGTTGCTGCCGCTCGTGCCGTTCGGGTTTCTCGTCGTCAGCCTCTTCCGCGGTGAGGCACAGATCTACCCGATCGCTGCCGTCGCGCTGCTCAACGTCCGGTACGCAGTGCCGTACCTCACGGCCGTCGCCCTGCTCGTTCCCGGGATCCGGCTCGTCGTGCGATCGCGCCGTGCGGCGACCGTCGCGACGGTTGCGATCGCCGCGATCGTCGCGTGTCAGTACGCCGTGCTGGTCTCCGACGGTCCGTCACAACTCGCCGTCTTCCAGGAGGCCTACCGCAACAGCCGGAACGCAAAGCCGTGGCGCGACCGCCACACTGTTGCGGCATGGCTTCGCGACAACGTCACCGCTCGCCTCGCCCCCAGCCACCTCGTACTGATGGACAGCGGAGGCCTCGGACCTGTAGTCCCGGAATCGGGGCTCCGCTTTCGCCAGATCGTCCACGAAGGCACGCGCGAATGGAACGAATGGTCGTCGACCGGGGCGCTGCCGTCCGGGGTCGTCCTCGTGGTCACCCGTGAAGGCGACGCCGCGTGGGGACTCCGCGACGATGCCAGGTTCGTGTCCGGTTTCGCGCGTGTGTACAGGCTCGACGGACCGCCGGCGATCGAAGTCTGGGTCGCGAACGACTACGTGCGCGACATCCTCGTCTCGTGCAACGCAGACGACAGCAGGTCGTCCGTGTCCACGGCCGGGGACGGGTATGCGCTGATGCCGACGTCGACCCTCATCGCAACCCTCGAGATTGCCGACGACACGCGATCCGCTGCGAGGATTGCTCCGTGCCTGCCGGTTGCCGGAAGGATGCACGCAAACGACGTCTCGCTGAACCGGCACAGCACGTCAACGGACCGCAACGTCGTCTTCAGTGCCGACACGGCAAGCCTGATCGTCTCGTTGGAGACGGGCTGGCCCTCGAAATCCACGATCACGAGCGACACCGGCTGCTCGGTTCGCTCGGCAAACTGAACCTCGCGCACGAGCCGGTCAAAGAAGTAGCGCCTGTTGAACAATCCCGTCAGCTCGTCGGTCATCGCCTGCTCTTCGATGACCTTGGCAAGCCTCGAATTGACGATCCCGACCGCCAGTTGATCGGCGATCGTGCGCAGCATCATCTCCTCTTCGGGCTCCCACGTGCGATTTGGATCGTCGTCCTGAACCGTCAGCATTCCAAGCGGGAATCCGCGTGATTCAATGGGAGCTTCAATCGAGGCTCCAAGCAGTCCGAGCGCTCCCGTCGGCCGCTTCGCCTCGGGTGACAGAATGGCTTCGGCCATGCTCTCTGGGACCTGGCTGTCGCGCTGCCAGATCGCAATCGACGCACGCCGAACGAGCAGCGTCTCGCTGACGAGCTCGACGATGCGCTGACAGAGCTCGTCGAGTTGCGACACGCTGTTGACGAGCCTGCTGATCCGGTTGATCGTCGTCTCGATCTCGGTCTGGCGCTGCAGCAGAAGCGCGAGCTTTGTCGTCAGGCTGAGCGTGAGCCGCAGCGACGGCGAATGCGGCGCCGATTCATCGAGATTCGCGGCAAACGTCGCCTCGTGCGCGTGATGCTGCGTCGACACCCGCGCGTGCAGGTATTCGAGCGCGGTGAACACGACATCCGGTTCGAAACTCCACACCGTGTCGTACAGCGGGCGATCGTCCGCGGAGCCGGTCACCCGCGCCGAGGCGAACAGCACCGCAACGTGCGCGTCGACGAAGATCAGAAACGGCCCCGTATCGAACTCGTGAAAATCCCGTTGTTGAAACAAGGTGCAGTTCGGGAACTCGGGGACCGTCCACGTCCTCTCTGGACAGGTTGGCCCGCAGGCAAAAATGTAGTGGTGCCTCGATGCCGCCGAGAGCCGGGTGAAGCGAAACGTCTCGGTGTTGCAGTCGCCGTCGAGACAGCGCCCCTGCAGGACGAGCGCGTTCAGGCCATTGTCGACGACGAGGTCCTCAAAGTGCCGTACCAGCCGTCGAACCAGCTGTGGTGTGCACCGCATGGGGACAACATGCGCCGGGTGCTGACGCGTCACCTGGGAAAAGAGTGACCCGTTCATTTGTATGCGTGCTCCATTTGGCATTTCGGCCGGTCGCCGCCTACACTTTAGGCACCCGGCCGCACGCACGCCCCTTTCAACCGGCCGGTCCCCGTGGAATGTCAATATCGCGCGCCGATCTCATCCGACGGGCACAGGATGCCCTTGGCGGTCTGGAACGTCTTGCCGACGTCCGCACGTTCGAGGCCCACGCAAAGCGACGCCGCTGGGACGGTGGAAGCTCGATCGTCAGCACGTGGAGATCCGCCGGCGGCAACGTCCGCGTCGACGAGACGATCGGGTCGCGCACGATGGTGCGCATGGTCCGCGAAGGCTCCGGCGACGCCGACCTGCTGCGCGCCGCTCGCATCGCGCCGCGGAACATGCTCGCGCACGCCGACGAGCACGACCTGACGGTACGCGAGCACGCCGCGCAGGACGGCTCGCGGCTCGTGTCATTCCCGTCCGAGTTCGTCCTCTACGTCATCCATCCCGAGACGTGGCTCTGCACGCTCGTCATCGACCTCCTCCAGAACCGCCGCGTTGAGCTCGGCGAATACCGGATGGTCGACGGCATCGCCACGCCGTTCCTCGAACGCCACATCGTCGACGGTCCTGTTCGGAACTACGACGACGAGTACGTCGCCGTCTCCTATAACGGTGAGCTCCCGACGGGGATCTTCGAGCACCTGTAGCCGCTAGGGCTCCTGCGGGGCGTCAAAATTGTTCTCGGACAGCACGGGCGCCTGCTCGCCGACGACGAGACCCTTGGCGTCGGCCCCGCGGATCTCCTTCGCATCCGCGTAGAACGAGAGCCTGCCCGTTCGACCATAACGCGCAGGGATCGCGACGACCGTATACGCCTGGCGGTCGGGCGTCAGGTTGACCGTGAACCGGTATCCGCTCGCCGCGCCCTGCTTCAGATCGTCGGTCAACCCTTCGGTGGCGATCAGCTCGTCGAGCGTCGCAAAGGATTTCGTGCGGCGGAAGTGCACGTCCTCGCAGCCCGTGATCCGCTTCAACAGGTCGTAGACCTCGTTGTGGTTGACCGTCACCCGAACGTTGAAGAAGTACGCGGATTTCTGCTCGCGAACCACGGCGAGCACGTCGCGATCGCCGACGAGCCAGCGTCCGCCGTCGCGGACGAGCGACACCGTGTCCGCGGGATCGTTGGGCCCGCCGAACCGGACGAACACCGTCGCCGCGTCTCCACTGATCTGCTCGCCGCGAACGTCCAGCGTCTCCGGAATCGCCGAGAACGTCTTCTGGAAATCGGGCGTCAGATCGATGAGGTCTTCTTCGGACAGCTCCGACACCGCCTCGCCAAAGACGGACAGCGCCATGCCGCCGCGGTAGTTCTGCTCGCGCAGCAAACGGTAGAACGCGACGACCGTCTCGGTCGGCGTCAGCGCCTTCTGCGCGCGGGCCGGGACGGCCAGCCACAGACACGCGATACACACCGCAACGCTCAGCCGGCCGAGCACCACCCGGGTAGACCCCATAATGACCAATCCCTCACAGACAAGTTGAACCGCCCGCGCGCAAAGTCAGTCGAAAATTGAGGGCTGCGGCCGGCGCGCTCCCGCGGTTGGGTATCTTAGAGCGACGCGGCGCGAGGCGGCAAGCGCGGGTCCCGGAGTCGCAAAAGGCCCCCGTTGCAAATGACGCGCGGCTTCAAGTACAGTGAAAGCGCTCTTCCACAATACAACCTCATCGGAGATAACACCGGCAGCCGTTCAGTGCGTTCCGTGCTGATGACCTGAACATGAGTCAGTCGCCGATCCAAGACCCCGAGCGGATCGAAGTGCCCGCCGGTGGGACGATGATGTCGGCTGCCGTATGGGGCGCGCCGGGGGCGACGCCCGTCATCCTGCTGCACGGCATGCCGACCAACGCGCTGCTGTGGCGACGCATCGGTCCGACGCTCTCGGCCGAGGGGTTCCGCGCATTTGCGCCCGACCTGCTCGGATACGGCAAATCGGGTGACCCGACGAGCGGCAAGTATGGCGTTGCGGACCAGGCTCGGTACGTCCACCAGTTCATTACCGGTCTCGGTCTGAAGGACACGATCGTGCTCGGCCACGACATCGGCGGAGGCGTCGCCCAACACCTTGCGATCAACCATCCCGGGCTCGTCATCGGTCTCGTGCTCGTCAACACCGTGACCGAACGAAACTGGCCGCCGCGGATCGTCCGCGCGTCGCGGACATACCCGGCCGCGACCGTCGGCGCCATATTTGAACGTGTCTTCGGCTTTCCGCGAGTGCTCGCGTGGCTCATGCGATCCGCCGCCAAGCACCCGGCGCGGCTCACAAAACCCGCCATCGCATCCTACGCCGCGCCGATCGAGAGCCGGGGCGGGTCGTTCCATCTCGCGCGGCTCGCGCGCGACCTGACCTCGCACGACACGGTCGGCCTGACGGCAAAGCTCGCGGCGACCTCCATGCCAAAGCTGGTCGTCTGGGGCACCGACGACCCGTACCTCAAGCTCTCGACCGGCAAGCGCCTCGCGTCCGAGCTTCCCGATGCAAAGCTCGTAGAGATCCCGAGCTGCGGCCACTATGTCCCTGAGGAAGAGCCGTTTGCGCTCGCCGACGCCGTGCTGCCGTTCATGCGAGAACGGCTGCCCGAGCGCAAGGAGCGCGCGACCGGGCGCCTGCGCAAGACGGGCGAGATTCCGCGGATCGAGCTGAGCGACGAATAGAGGCCCGACGCGAGCCGGTCAGTCGGCGGTGTCTTCCGTGGCCGGTTCCGCCGTGCCGACGGGCTGAAGGGGATCGCCAGTGTTGTCGACCATCACGATGCGCGTGCGCGGTCCGACGTCTGCGCGACGCCGCCTGAGTCCGCCGAGGTAGACGCGCCACGCGCTCACGACGGCGACCACGGCGGCAACGGACGCAAGCAGGCGAAGCCACGTCGGCGCGTCGTCGGCAGGATCGACGACGACGCCTGCGAGGATGGCCGCTACAATCAGCAACAGGACCGCGCCCGCTGTACTAACAATCATGAAGCTGGACCAAAAGAGTCTGTGTGAAGCGGTGTTGAAACCAGAACCCTTGGCTACGCTACCCGACTTGGCCGGAGTCGCGCAAGACGGCATGTTTGCGTGGTAGCATCCGTCGATCGATTCGACGACACGCGCCATGAGCCGAGCCGCAACTCCCAGGGACGCCGCCGCCGTCATTCTGCTCGACGGACATGACGACCTGCGCATGTACTGGGTGCGGCGGCACGCCGCGATGGCCTTTCAGGGCAATTTCCATGCGTTTCCAGGCGGCCAGCGCGACGCGGCAGATTCAGAAGTTGCGGTCGAAAACGCGGCGTCCGACCCGTCGGACACGATGCGCGTCACCGCAGTCCGCGAGCTCTTTGAGGAGACGGGCGTCTTGCTCGCCCGCGGCGCCGAGCGGCTCGATCCGCAGACACGCCGCGAACTGCGCAGAAGGCTGCTCGACGGTGTGACGACGTTCGCAGCCGTTCTGGACGACAACGGGCTCGCGATCGACGCCGCCATGCTCGAACCGGCCGGCCGATGGATCACGCCGCCGTTCTCGCCACGGCGATTCGACACGTGGTTCTTCACGGCAAACGTGCCCGGGGATCAGGCGGTGGAGCTGTGGGAAGGCGAGCTCGACCAGGGAGAATGGACCCGTCCGCGCGAGGCGCTCGCCCGGTGGGAGAACGGCGAAGTGCTCGCCGCTCCGCCAATCCTTCATGCTGTTCGAACCCTTGCCGGCGGGCGCGAAGGCCTCGCCGATCGCTTTGTCTCGATCCCGGAAGCGCGCGGCGAGGAGGTCCGCAAGATCGAGTTCCGTCCCGGCATCCGGTTGTATCCGTTGAGGACGCCGACGCAGCCACCAGCGACGCACACGAACTGCTACGTGGTTGGCGGAACGGAGCTCGTCGTCATCGATCCGGGCAGCCCGTACGAGGACGAGCAGGCCGCGTTCGACGGCCAGATCGGGCAGCTGATCGCGGACGGGTGCACGGTTCGCGAGATCATCGCGACGCATCTGCATCCGGATCACGTCGGAGGCATCAACCATCTGCGCGAGCATCTCGACGTGCCGGTCGCCGCGCACCCGATCACCGCCCGGGCGCTCGCGGGACGCATCGCCGTCGACCGGCTGATCGAGGACGGCGAGCGGATCACGCTCGGCGGATCGCCCGAGATCACGCTGCGTGCCGTTCTGACTCCCGGCCACGCGCGAGGACATCTGTGCTTTTACGAGGAGCGGAACCGCTCGCTGATCACCGGCGACCTGATCGTGGGCCTCGGCACGGTCGTCATCGATCCGCCCGAAGGCAACATGGCCGATTACCTCCAGTCGCTCGCACGGGTGCGCGCGCTCGAACCGTCGGTGATCTTTGGTGCGCACGGTCCTGCGGTTGGCGCACCAATCGCAAAGATCGACGAGTACATCGCGCACCGCCTCGAGCGCGAAGCGTGCATCTACGACGCCGTCGTATCCGGCGCTACGACACTCGAATCGATCGTCGAGACGGTCTACACGGACGTTCCGGCCAAGCTGCATGCGCTGGCCGCCCGGTCGGTGTTCGCGCACCTCGAAAAACTTGCGGCGGACGGCCGCGTGGAGTTGCGCGCCGGTGCGTGGGTCGAGACGGCCGGCTGAGTCCTGGCTTTGCGGGGTGCGATCAGTCGGCGTCGGGCTGCGGTTCGAGCGGCGCCTTGCGCCGCGCACGCAGCCACTCGACGATCGCCGGAAGGATCGACAGGAAGACCACGATCGCGATCACGTAGTGCAGGTACTTGTCGATGTTCGGGATGACGCTGCCAAGCGTGTAGCCTGCGAGCACCATGCTGAAGACCCACCCGATGCCGCCGGCGACGTTGAACGTCACGAACTTTCGATAGTCCATCCCGGCCGCGCCCGCCACGGTCGGAGCGAAGGTGCGCACGATTGGAACAAAGCGGGCGATCACGATCGTCTTCCCGCCGTACTTCTCGTAGAAGTCGTGTGCCCTGGTCAGGTGCTTACGCTTGAAGAGCAGCGAGTCGGGTCTGTTGTAGAGCTTGTGGCCGGCCGTTCGACCAATCGAGTACCCGACGGCATCGCCGACAATCGCGGCGATCGAGAGTGTTGCGAGCAGGATCGCGACATTCAGGTCTCCGCGCGCCGCAAAGAGGCCCGCGGTGACGAGCAGCGAATCGCCGGGCAGAAAGAAGCCCACGAGCAGCCCCGTCTCGGCAAAGACGATGGCGATCAGGCCAATATACCCGCCCCAGCGGATGACCTCCTCGATCGACGGCACATGCGACATCAGCTCGTGAATCTGTTCCATGGGCAAAGGATCATTGTACCGGCTGGACTGTGGGCGCGGAAGACCAATGGCGTCTCTGCGTCTCTGCGTGTGGTTCTCTTCCGCCTTCGCCAGCCATTGTGCAAAGGCCTGCCGCCGATTCGTACGGCCGGGCGGATTGTGGTATGAGTGAGGAAGCTGGGGAAGATGTCTGGTACCCGTCGGAGGACCGTCGATCCATGTCAACCGCCACGAGTCACCGCCCGTCGCATCACCACCGCGCCGTCACACGCAGGTCCCGGGTCGCGGCAACCGCATGCGCGCTTGCAGCGCTCCTTGCCGGACCGTTGCCAGTCCGGGCCGCCACGTGCGACCTGGATACCACATTCGGCGACAGCGGCTATGTGAATACCGACTTCTTCAATAGAGACGACGGCGGCCGATCCGTAGCGATCCAATCGGACGGCAAGATCGTTGTGGGCGGCTACGTCTACAAACAGTCGAGCGATGCGTCCGTCGACTTCGGGCTCGTGCGGTACGACACAAATGGATCTCTCGATGCCGGCTTCGGCAGCGGCGGAAGGGTCACGACGGACTTTTCGTCAAACCTGGACGAGATCGAGGCGATCGCAATCCAGGACGACGGCAAGATCGTCGCCGCAGGGTTTGCAGTGCGGCCGGCGACCGGGTACGACGTTGCGCTCGCGCGCTACATGCCCGACGGCACACTCGACGGCACGTTCGGTTCAGGTGGAAAGGCGGTCTTCGACCTGGGAAGCGATGATGACTTTGCCGAGGCGGTTTCGATTCTCCCCGGTGGGTCGATCCTGGTTGGTGGCGGAACGTTTACCGACGACGAGGGTGACTTCATGGTCATGCGGCTCACGCCGGCTGGGATGATCGATTCGAGCTTTGGATCGGATGGCATGGTCACAACCGATTTCTTCCACATCTACGACGAACTGGCGGACATGGCCGTCACGGATGACGGACATATCGTCGTCGTCGGGTTCGCCGGCAAGAACTCCGTGACCGACCTGTTCGGGGTTGCCCGCTACAACTCGAACGGTACGCCGGACACGTCGTTTGGCAACGGCGGCAAGTTCGCCGAGGATGCTGCGGGCCTGCGCGGCGACGCGGGTGCGGTCGTCGTCCAACCCGATGGCGCGGTCGTGGTCGGTGGATTCTCGAGCGGCCGCGGGTTCGATTTCACGCTGGCTCGCCTGACGGGCGAAGGCGATCTCGATGCGACCTTTGGCACCGGCGGCATCGTCCAGACCGACTTTTTCGGGTTCGAGGACAAGGTCTCGGCGCTGGCGCTCGACGGCGACAAGATCGTCGCGGCGGGCCGTGCCTTCCACAGTACAAGCTCCGCCTCGGGCGACATCGCCGTTGCGCGATACAACGCCGACGGAACGCTCGACACGACGTTCGCTGCGACGGGCATGACGAGTGTCGACTTCTACGACAGGGAGGACGAGGCAAACGAGATCGCCATCGACTCCGACGGCAACTACGTCGTGGCCGGCACCGCAAATCGGTCGACAGACGAGGACTTTGCCGTCGTGCGGTTCGAAGGCGACCCCGTTGAGCCGGACTTTTCGGTTGCATTCGCGGCGCCGACCCTGACGGTCGCGAAGGGACAGAAGGGCCAGATCGAGGTGAGGGTCGACCGCATCGCAAACTTTAGCGGCGAGGTGACGGTCACGGCGCCCGACACGAAGCCCATCAAGGTGAAGCTGACGCCGGCGTCTGCGTCCACGACCGGCGCTAGCGTGACCTTCAACTACAAGATCAAGAAGAAGGCTGCATTGGGCTCGTATCAGTTGACGTTTACCGGGATGGACGGAACCGGCAGGACGCGCTCGGCGACGCTGACGCTCATCGTGCAGTAGCTCGACCGCGCGACAGAGCTGAGCGCGGTAGCGGTCTGGCCCCAATGTCCGGCGGTTGGGGCCTGAGCGCTACCGCGCTCAGCTCAGTTGCACGATTGGTGGCCTCCGGGCCTCTGGCGCAAACGGGGTTGGCAGGACGCGCTCCATCGATCCTGCCGCCGCCATCGATTCGCAGCGTGCGCAGCTCGGTTGTCCGAAGTGACGGGGCAACTCACCCCCACGGTTTCCTGCCGAGCCTTCCCCGGTTCGTCGCCCGCTCTCGGATGGCGCCTACGGTCGCGTAAAGTAGAACTCGGCCGCGCCAGCGCCGTCGTTTCGAACGACGACCGCCGCCTGGGCGCCCGAATGCACGTACTGATCGATCGTCATGCCATTCGACAACGTGCCCTTCTGCGTGACCTTTTCGCCGTTCTTTATCTTTGGCCGCGCTGTGAACGAGATGCCATCGAGGTACACCGAAACCGATGAGGAGAACCCCGAGCCCTTGATCGCGATCGACCCCTTCGTGATGTTGATCTTCGCGGAATTGACCGTGGGCGCGCCGCCGGTAAGGCTGAGCGCCACCGCCCCGAACGCATCGACCTTTCCGTAGCCCCAGACCTCGTTCGGCAGATTGCGGGCGAAACGGTCAGTTCGCGCCGTCCGATGAAGGAGCGACTTGACCTGCGAAGCGTCCAGCTGCGGGTTCGCCTGAAGCATGAGCGCGACGATGCCGGCCACAGTTGGCGCCGCCGCGCTCACCGCGTTCGCGGCGCCATAGAACCCTCCGCCGTCCTGTACGAGGTTGGAGCGAAATGTCGCGAAGTAGGAGGTCGGGTTGTAGGTCGTGAACAGCGTATCGCCAGGGGCACACACGTCCAGGCCGATTCGACCGTCAAACGTCGGACCCGTGCTGCTACCGGTCCAGATCTGTCCGGGATTGCCTTCGCCCGTGTGCGATTCGGGATTGCCGTCGACATCGGTCCACTGGGTACGAAACACGTAGTCGCCCGGACAGATGTTGTTTCGAGCCGTCGCGGCGTCCCAGATGCTTCCCGGGACGACGAACGAGAGGAACTTGTTCCCCGTTGTATCGCCATGCGAGTAGGAGGGATTGAGCGTCCCGTCGAAATGTCCGTCCGTCACGTTCGCGCCGTTCAGGTTGATGGTGTAGTTGCCGGCGGGACCGGTCAGGAAGACCGTCAGCTCGCGCCGGTCGTTGGCGGCGTCGTATCCGTCGACGTTCGACCCGCGATGGTCGAGATCGAACTCCGCGGCATGCTCGAATGCCGAGTCGTCGTTGGTCGCCGGCGACGCGTACGGTCCAAAGGTCCCGGACGGCGCGTCGATCGTGACGTCGAGCCGGTCGCTCCCGCCGTACCAGAAGTCGCACGTCAGGACGCCCGACGTGCCTTTCTGGACCTGCACGGCGACCGTTCCGCCCTGCGCGACAGTGCCGCCAACACGGTTCGGCGCGCCGCCCGCATCGCCTGGACCCGTCACAAAGACGATCCCAGGCTTTCCGGGTCCGACGGTACTGTCGATCTTGCGGCACAACGCGCTCGTCCCGTCGGTCGGGCCGCCGGGTGATCCGATGTTGAGCAGCATCACGCACGGCATCCCGAGCTCCTGCGCCTTGTCGCGGGCAAAATCGATCGCAACCGGGATCCGCGCAGCGTCGTAGAAATGCGGCTCCTCGGGCTGGTCGTCGTGCGCCGGGGCGCCGCCGGTGATTTTGATCGAGATGATCGTCGACTCGGGCGCAATGCCGCGGTACTTCCGGTTCTGGAGGTTCCGGCCGCTACCGCTAAGAATCCCGGTCGATGTTGTCCCATGTCCAACCGCGTCACGGGTCGCGAGCGCGCTCGACGACTGCAGGGCGGCGTCGATCTGCTGGCGCGTGTAAATCGTGCCCATCCCGTATGTGTTTCCAGCCGCGTGCGCCCCCGTGTCGTCCGACAGGTCAAAGATGTACGCGATGCGCGACGACCCGTCGTCGTTGCGGAAGTCCATGTTCTTCCAGTCGATCCCTCGATCGAGGACCGCCGTGATCACGCCAGCGCCGGTAACGCCAAAGGTCGAAGTTGCGGCGTCTGTATACGTCAGCGACCGCACCTGGTTCATGGCGTGCGCAGGGACGACAAAGGGCAGTGACAGGGCGATGAACGCCATGCTCGCGCCCAGGCGGCGGGCGAATCCGGTTTTCACTGGGGGGACCTCCGGAGACGGATGTGAACGGGACAAGTCTTGGAACTTACAGCGTTCGGTGCCGTGGCCCTTGCGCGCCATGGCACGTACGCGTGAACTGTACCATACGAAGACACGCGCGCCTTCGAGCGTCCTACTCAGGCGACCCTAGACTGGCCGCGCCATGAAGCCACGGAGCTGAGCGCTACCGCGCTCAGCTCCGTTACGCAATCGGTAGACTCCGCACAATCCAGCCCAGCGCCCAAAACCCCCTCGTTGCGAGCAACTTCACCGGTGGGCATACTATCCAAGCCCCGGAGGTTCGCCAGGTGAACAAGATCCGAGCCGGACTGCTGATGGCGATCGTCGCCATATTCGCCGCGGGGCCCCGACATGCCGCGGGCGGCCCCGCCGCGCCGCCGCGCGTTTCGCCCAGCCTGGTCGCGACGATCGAGCTCGGAGGATCGTCCGGCGACGCGATGCTCGGCAACATGGACGGCGACGGAGTGCCAGACGCAGTGACGCTCAGCGGAGGCCACGTCCTGGTCGTTTCCGGGACAGGCCGCACGCTTTTCGATCAGTTTCTCGGCGCCACCGAGATCGTCACCGTCGCCGACGTGGACGGCAATGGCAAGGACGATGTCGTCTACATTGACCGCAACAGCCGCGCGCTGGGTCTCCTCGACGTCGGGGCCGGGATCGTCCGCTGGCGGTACGTGTTCCCCGAATCGGTCGACCTCGACCCGGCGTACGTCCGCGTCGCGGACATCAATTCATCGCTGCCCGGTCTCGAAACGGTCGTATTCCCCGACTACTCGCACACGCTTGCGGACGCAAACGGATACTTCCTGACGTCAGCCGGCGACGTGTATGCCCGCCCGACGATCAAGAATGTCAACGGCAACCAGCTGAACTATCCCTCGATCGCGATCGGGAACATCGACGGCATCGGCGATCCCGAAGTCGTCGTCGTCGGTCGGCCAAAGCTGCTCGTCTACTCGTCCGCGGGGCTTCCCCTGCGCGAGCTCGAATTTCGCGCCGGCGACCCGGAAGGCCGCCACTATGGCACCGTCACGCTTGCGAACGTGGACTCGGAACCGGACCTCGAAGCCATCGTCATCGCCGACCGCATCTCGCCCGAGCCCGCGGGCAAGCCGCAGGCGATCACCGTGTTCAAGCTGACGCCGTCGATCCGCGAGCTGTGGCGATACGTGCCTCCGACCGGCCAGACGTTCGAGTCGATCCCGAACTCGGTCGCCGATTTCGATGGCGACGGCGCGCCCGACATCGTCGTCAACCGGTTCGACGGATCGACCCAGGTCGTGGAGTTCTATCGCGGCGCCGGCGATCCGGCGCAGCCGGGCCAGCCGCGACTCGTCGGCTCGTTGCGCGACAGCTACGCGTGGGACGCGCTCGACATGGACGGCGACGGCCGCCTCGAGCTCCTCGTCAGCCGGTCGCGCCAGGCCAAGCCGTCGCTCTCGTACCAGTCCAAGCTCTCGGTCTACGAGGCATCGGCGTCCCGGCAGACCGGGCTGAAACTGCGACAGGTCGGCGACGAGATCGTGGGCGCGCGGTTTGCGACCCGGCCTCTGCGATTCCTGAACCGGCTGGACCTGCTGTCGAGCATCTCGGCCGAGCGGCCGGGCGTCGTGATGTTCGACGTACTGGGAACGAAGACGTTCGCGACCTACACAAAGACCGACAAGGGCGTCTTCCAGATGCAGCTGCGGTCGCTCGCGCCCGCGGGTCTGCGCTCGCGCGAGGTCGCGCCGCGCCCGGGCAACGTGCGCGCGGTGGGAGCCTCGGGCGCAATGCTCGTCGCCGACGGCGCGGGCGAGGAGCCGTCCGACGTTCTCGGCTTCTACCACTGGGACGCGACACGGAACACGCTGGCCGAGACCGTGTCGTTCCGTGCGCCAAGCTTTGAGGCAACGGCGCCGGCCGTGGCCGACCTCGACGGAGACGGCGCGCCCGAGCTCGTCGCGCGCAGGCCCGGCAAGCGCGTGTCGGTCTACAGCGTCGACCAGGCGACGGGACGCACCGCGGAGCTCTGGCAGGCCGACGGCAACGCAGCGCCGCTCGCGGTCGCCGGTCGCCCGCGCGACGCCCGCGTGTTTCTGGTGGCGCCTGACAGGCGCGACCGCGCGATGCTCGTCGCGCACGCCGGCGACGGGTCGATTCTGTGGAAGACGCGGTTTCCGGATCTGCCGGCGTCGACGCGGCCGGATGTGATGCTCGGATCGTTCACGCACGCGGGCACGCACGACGTATGGGTCTCGGCGCCGCGCGCCCACAGCTGGATGGTCCGCGGAACGGATGGCACGGTGGTATGGGACAGCCCGGACGTCTACACGTTCACGAATCGGGCGGCGGTCACCGATTTCGACGGCGACCAGACCGAAGACCTCGTCGTGGTGAGCAACGTCACCTACGGAATCTACAGCGGCCGCGACGGAAGGTCGCTCGTCGGGCCGGTCGACGTTCGAACGATCGGCGGCGATTTCTTTGCGACACCGCTCCTCGCCGGTGACGGAACGATGGCGCTCGCGGCGCGCGCAAACCTCGCGCGCACGCACCTGACGGGCAAGCGCGTATGGACGGTGACGCGTCCTGTGCAGCGCACGAACACGCTGCTGACGCCCGCGCTCGCGCACGACAGCCAGACCGGCGCGTTCCGGCTCGGCGGCAACTATGGCGACTTTGACCGGTTCGTTGCCTACAACTACGACGACGGCAAGGTCGCGTTCACGACCAGTCTCGTTCCGATGACCGACACCATCGCGGCCGATACGAACGGCGACGGAATCGACGAGTTCATCTTCGGCACGATCGACGGCCGAGTGGTTGGACTGAACACGCTCACCGGCGTCGAGGAATGGTCCATCGACGTCGCCGCATTCATGGGAACGCCCGCGCTCGCCGAGAGCCCCTCCGGCCGGCTGCTCTGCATTCCCGTCAGCAACGGATCGATCCGCGTCTACCGGATGTAGCGCGCGGCCGCGTTGCCCGCCACCCGAACGCCCGTATATCGTCACGCGGATGATCGCGAGACTTCTTGTGGGCGGCGCGCTGCTCTACCTGCTCGTCGGCGTCGCGCTGTTTCCACGGTGGACCGTCGACGACGCGTACATCACCTATCGGTACGCCGAAAATCTCGCGCGTCACGGCGAGTTCGTGTTCAACACCGGGGAGGATCCGGTCGAGGGCTACACAGGCGTCCTGCTGCCCGTCGCGATCGCCGGCGCTGTGTCGCTCGGGATCGATGCCGACACGGCGAGCAAGGCCATCGGTGTCGCGTCGCTTCTTGCGTCCGCGTTGTTGCTGTATGCCGCGCTTGCGACGGCGGGTGTCCGCCCGCGGCTTGGCGGAGTCGTCGTCGCGGTATACGCGGCGACGCCCAGCCTGTTGACGCACGCGCTGGGAGGGCTCGAGACGATGCTCTTCTGCGCGCTCGTGCTCGCGTGCGTGTGGACGCTTATGCGCGCCGTCGATACGCCGGACGACGGGCGCGCGCTTTCGATTCATCTCGTGCTCGCCCTGCTCGTCTGCCTCGCGCGGCCCGAAGGTGCGGCACTCGCCGCTCCGTCACTGTGTACGCTTGCGTTCGTCAACGCGCGCCGGGGACGGCGCGAATTCGGGCGATTCGCAATGCGCACGGTTGCGCTGTTCGTCGTGCCGGCGGCTGCCTATTTTGCGTGGCGCTGGTGGTACTACGGACAGCTGATGCCGAACACGTACTACGCCAAGTGGCATTGGCGCGTGAACACGGACTCGCTGCGGCTCGCGATCAGCTTTGCGGCGTACTCGCTTGCGATTCCAGGCGCCGCGGCGCTCGCCGTGGGGCTCTCGGCCCCGCGCGCATTTGTCGCCCGCGTCGTTGCAACGCGCACTAACGTGCGATGGGCGTTCGGCGGGTCTCTCGTATTCTTCGGCGTCTCTCGTGTTCTTCGGCCTGGTGCTCGCCCAGTACGCGCGCTCGGCGCTCATCATGAACTTCTCGCACCGGTTCTACGTGCCGTTTCTCGGGCTCGGGCTGATCATTGCGGGAGTGATCGCCGAAGCGGCATTCTCGGCGCTCTCGAACACAGCAACAGGTGATTCGAGTGCTTCGTGGCGGACGCGCACCGCCGTCGCGCTGGCTTGCGGTCTGCTCGCCGTGCAGGGCGCGGTCGACGCGCGACTGCTCGGCTCGGAGATCGCGTTCGCTCGCGGCACCATGGCGCTCCTCGCGGACGAGCATATTCAGGTTGCCGCACTGTTGCGGCAGAGGGTCCCCGCGAACGAATGGGTTATCGTCGTCGTCGATTCCGGGGCGATCCCCTACTTCGCCGGATGCAGAACGGTCGATTTCGGCGGTCTCAACGACGAGTTCATCGGCAGGCGCTTCTACAACGCGCATCCGGAGACGCGCATCGTCGACTACTTCTACACGTTCCACGCCGGCGCGGTCGTCGTCACGAGCACGCGTCCCGACCGAATCGAAGGACCCGAACCGACGAAGGTGTTCGAGGATCCGCGATTCGGCGACTACGTCCGCGTCGCGTGCTTTGGCAGCGCGGCATATCCGAACTACTTCCAGTTCGTGTACCTGCGCTCGGATCTCGCGGCTGCAACAGGTGCCACCAACGACGGTCCGTCTCAGTCGCCTCCGATCAAGGCTACAACGTCGTCGAACACGAGCCCGTTCGTCGAGAGCGCTTCGGGCGCAATGTGCGTCGCGGCGCCCGCCCAGTCCGTGAACGTGCCGCCCGCTTCGACGACGATCGGCGCCAGCGCCGCGGTATCCCACAGGTTCATGATCGGGTCGAGCATGACCTCGGCGCGTCCTGTCGCGACCAGGATGTGGCCGTAGCAGTCGCCCCACGTTCGCTGCATCTTTGACGCGGCGCATATACGATCAAACGCGCCCTGGCGGCCGAACTTCGCCATCGTCGAGACGTCGGTCGCGAGCACGAGCGCGTCGTCGAGCAATGAGATCTGCGACACCGCCGCGCGGCGACCGTTCCAGAAACATCCCTCGCCGCGCGCCGCATACACGATCTCGCCGAGCGCCGGCATGTTCACCACCCCGACGAGCGGCTCGCCGCGCTCTTCGACGGCGACCATGACGCCGTAGATCGGAACGCCATGGATGAACGACGCTGTTCCGTCGATCGGGTCGAGGATCCACCGGAAACGTGCATCCGAAGCACCTGTTTCGCCCTCCTCTTCGCCGAGGATCGCGTGGTCGGGAAACGTCCGCTCGATCAGCTCGCGCAGCAGCCGCTCCGCGCGGCGGTCCGCGATCGTGACCGGCGACAAATCCGCCTTCAGATCCGTGACGATTGGCGTCTGGAAGTACTCGAGCGTGATCTTGCCGGCCTGCCACGCCGCGTCGACTGCGAACTCCATCAGGCCTCGCGGCGTTTCGGCCGAGCCCACGACGCGCCCTACTTGCGGATGAACACGCGCCGCGGCGACGTGGGCCCCGACTGGTCGCCCACCGAAAGAAACAGGATGTCGCCAATCGGCAGGTACTGTTCGATGTCGCCGGACGCAATGCAGCGCGTCACCGTGCCGTACGGACCTTCGAATCCCTCGGCGAACTCGGTCGGCAACGGCTGATTGCCAACGTAGATGACCGTCTGAAGCTCCGGCGCAGCCGTCGGTCCCTGGAAATACAGGCCATCGACCGTCAACCGCTTCTTCCCTTTCGAATACTTGATCTCGGTGATGAGCGGTACGAGAGGATCGTCGACGCTGCGCATCGCCATATCGGCGTTCGGCCGCGGTCCGACGCGCTGCGCCTTGGTCGAACCGTCCGGGGTTCCGGTACCGGCGAGGACGGCCCTGAGCAGCAGCGGATCGAGCGCGGTGAGCCCCGCGGCGCGCAGCGACGCCTGGGTCAGTACCGCCGAACCCGTGACGCACGGCGTCGCAGACGACGTCCCGTTGAAGGACGAGGTGTAATCGGTGAGCGGGCTGTCGCCATACAGGTCGCCGTAGCCAAGCGTGACCACGTAGATGCCGTAGCCCTGCACGTCGACGCGCGACCCGTAGTTCGACGTCGGGGTGTGCGAGGCGTCGACCGGGTAGCCGCCGCCGACGATGATCGCGCCCGAATCGCGCTTCTTTCGGTCGAACGCGCCCTTGAGCTCTTCGCGGTCGAGGCTTATCCCCTTGACCTTGTTGCCCTTGAGGCCGCCGTTGCCTGCAGGCTCGATGACCACGACGCCCTTGGCCACGGCACGCTGGACGGCGTCGAACACCGCCGGCTGAAACTCGGCCGGCAGCGACGCGATCTCGTTGTTGATGCCGCGCGACTGCTGCTCGACCTCGATGATGTCGCCGCGCAGGCCGTCGCGCGTCAGGACGTCGGCCGCGTGGTCGATGGATTGGGCGAGCCGGTAGTCGTTGTTCGACGCGACCGGATTGATGAAGCCAATGTCGGCATCCGGGCAGATCCCGGTCACACCGAATCCGTTGTCGGCTCCGATCAGGACGCCGACGGCGGCGGTGCCGTGGTTTCCCTTGTCCTCGGGAAACGGGTCGACACCCTGTTCGAGCAGGAACGGCTGGCGCTCGTCCGAGAACGGCATGTCGATGTGGTTCAGGTTCCAGCTGTACTCGATGTCGACGACGCGCACGCCTGCACCACGGCCGCCCGGCAGCGATCGCGCCGGTGCGACGCCAAACCCGCCCGGCGCCTTCTGCAGGTAGTACTGGATCGGCGTGAAGTCGGGCGGCGGCTCGGTCGCGACCTTTGACGCCCGCAGAGGCTCAGCAACCATCTCGGACGGCGAGAGCGGCGCCGGCTGCACATACGCGAATTCGACCTCGTCGAGCGACTCGAGCTCGGTGGCGAGGCGGAGCGCACGCTCGGGGCTCGCAGTGTCGACGTCCAGGTAGAGCGAGAGGTCCGCCAGGTCGCGACCAGTCGCGCGCTCGAGGTCGGACTCCTCGCGCCGGAGGTCGGACGCAGTGCGATCGAACGTCGACCTCAGGCCGCCGGGGAGCGCAGCCGCTGCAATTGCCGCCTGGGCGACGCTCTCGGGCGCGACCTTGCCGAGCGCGATGGCGTCGGACACGCGTCGGCCGGACTCGCCTTCGCGGAGCTTGACCACGACACGCGACGTCAACCCGTCGCGCGTCAGCCGCCCGCCGGTCTTGCCGATGATTCGCAGCGGCGCGAGATCGGCGTGTGGTACCGACGGCAGGGCGGCCGGCGAGGCGCAGAGCAGAAGCAGGACCGAAACAGTCAGTTTGGAGGCGATTCTCATTCGGTGAATTCCGGCGGCGCGGACCGAAAGATTAGAAACGGCGGGGGTTGTGTGTGTCAAGGAATGGGGACATCACGCAAAGACGCGAAGGCGCAGAGGATGCGATCACATTCTCTGCGGCTTTGCGCCTTTGCGTCTTTGCGTGTGGTTCGACCGTCAGGGCGCCGTCGCGACGGGCTGCGAGATCGAGGCTCTCATCTTGAGGAAACAGTCGCGGCAATACACCGGTCGGCCCTGTGTGGGCCGGAACGGCACCGTCGTCTCGACGGCGCAGAGCGCGCACTTCACCGTCACCTCGACGCGCTCGCGCGGAAACGCTGTGCCGTACGCGTTCATGTTTGCAGCGATCCGTTCGTTCTTGCGCGTCTTGCACGACTTGCACCGCTTTGGCTCGTTCTTCAGACCCTTGTCGGCGAAAAACAGCTGTTCGCCCGCGGTGAATATGAAATCCGACGCGCAGTCGACGCATTGGAGAACCTTGTCTGTGTACTCTTGCACGTTCCCGCCCTCCTGCAAGGGACAACCTCCCGTGAGTCCGTGTCCCCAAGCGACCACCATCGGGGCGATGGGGGGCGCCACCCTTGTGTGATCCGCGTGCGCCATACACGCACGCGCGAAAGACGAAAGCACCGGCTTTCGGAGGATTGAATTGTTGCGAAGTAGCCTAAGAGATTGATTGCGTTGCGAGCAGAGACCCGGCCGGTTTCCCGTAGAGCGCCGACATGTCTCCTCGTTGCCCATGTAACCCAACGGTGATAGGGTGTCAAGTAGATTCCAATGGCGCCTGCGGGTTTGAACGAACGGAAATGAGTGCTCCCACGGACAGCATCGTCGCAATCTGCGGGTCGTGCGGCCAGAAGAATCGCGTCGCCCGCACCCGCGACCTCGACGCTGCCGTGTGCGGCCGCTGCCGCGCGAACCTGCGGCTCGCGTCGGTCAGCCCGGTGACGGACGCCACGTTCGCGCGTGACGTACTGCGGTCCCCGCTTCCCGTCGTCGTCGATTGCTGGGCCGAATGGTGCGGTCCGTGCCGTGCAGTGGCGCCCGTCGTCGACGATCTCGCGCAGAAGCTCGCCGGCCGCGTCAGGTTCATGAAGATCAACGTCGACGACAACCCGATCACGTCGTCGGATTACGGAATCATGAGCATCCCGACGTTATTGCTCATTCGCGACGGGGCGGTCGTCGCCAGGATCGTCGGCGCGCAGCCTGCGGCAGCAATCATCGTCGAACTGAAACGGCACGGCTTTGCCTGACCGGGCGCTTTCGTGTGGCGGCGAGAGGCTTTAGAATGGCGGCCACAATGACGACACTGTCACTGCCCGAGACGCTCGTCGAGCTGCTCCGCGAAGCCGTTGCCAAACACCGAAAGCCCGACGCGCTCAAGTTCAAGCAGAACAAGCGCTGGGTGCCCATCTCGTCGGACGAGCTGCTCGAGCGCGTACGGCATACGGCGCTCGCGCTCGATCGGGCGGGTATTGGCGCGGGCGATCGCGTCGCCCTGCTCGCCGAGAGTGGACCGCTCTGGACGATCTCCGACTTTGGAATCCTCGCCACGGGCGCAGTGAACGTCCCGATCTACCCGACGCAGACGGCGCAACAGGTCGAGTACATCCTCTCGGAGTCGACCCCGAAAGTGATCTTCGTGTCGACCCGGCGGCAGATCAAGCGGATCGGCCACGTCCTCGAAGCGTTCCCCGATCTTCGGGTCGTGACGTTCGAGGACGGGATCGAGGGCTACGAGGGATTTTCGACGTTCGAGGCTGGCGGCGCAGAGGTCGAGCGCGAACAGCCTGACCGCTTTGACGCGCTCAGCGGCGGTCTGACGGCCGAGTCGATCGCGTCGATCATCTACACCTCCGGCACGACCGGCGAGCCGAAGGGCGTGCTCCTGTCGCACCGAAACATCGTCTTTGACGCCGTCTCGGCCGCCGAGGTCATTGCGCCGACGACTCGCGACGTCGCGCTCAGCTTTCTGCCGCTGTCGCATATCTTCGAACGCACGGTCATCTACCTCGCGATCCACTGCGGCGTGACCGTTTGTTACGCCGAGTCGCTCGAATCCGTTGCGGCGAATCTCGCCGAGGTCCGTCCGACGCTGATGACCGCCGTGCCAAGATTCTTTGAGAAGGTCTACGAGAAGATACTCAAGGCGCGCGTCAAGCTCTCGCCGACCAAGCGACGGGTGTTCGACTGGTCGCTGCCGATCGGCCGTGCGTGGGCCGAGAAGAGAGATCGGGGGGAGTGGATCTCGCCGTGGCTCAGCGCAAAGCACGCGATCGCCGACAAGCTCGTCTTCTCAAAGTGGCGCGACGTCGTCGGCAACCGAATGGAGCGGTTCGTGTCAGGCGGAGCGCCGTTGTCGCCCGATCTCGCGTACGTGTTCTGGGGCGCCGGGATTCCGATCCTTCAGGGCTACGGGCTGACGGAAACGTCGCCGGTGATCGCCGTCAACGCGCTCGGCGCGAACCGCATGGGCACGGTCGGCCGGCCGATCCCCGAGGTCGAGGTGAAGATTGCCGAGGACGGCGAGGTCCTGACACGCGGCCCGCACATCTTCCCGGGATACTTCAACAAGCCCGAGGCGACAGCCGAGGTCCTCACCGAGGATGGATGGCTGCGAACTGGCGACATTGGCGCAATCGACAAGGACGGGTTCCTGTCGATCACCGACCGGAAGAAGGACCTCATCAAGACGAGCGCCGGCAAGTACGTACCACCGCAACCGATCGAGAACCTGCTGCGGATGAGCCCGCTCGTCGAGCAGATCGTGCTCGTCGGAAACGGCCGCAAGCATGTCTCGGCGCTCATCGTGCCGAACGCCGAGCAACTGAAGGCGTGGGCGGACGAGAACGGCGTTGCGGCCACGGACGGATCGGCGCTCGCGGACGACCCTCGTGTGATTTCAGCCGTTCGCGCCGAGGTGGCGCGGCTCACGCCGCATCTGGCAGACTACGAGCGGATCAAGGGAATTGCGCTGCTCAAGGACGAGTTCACGATCGACGGCGGCGAATTGACACCAACACTCAAAGTAAGGCGGCGGTTTGTCGAGGAGAAATATCGCGACATCATCGACGCGCTCTATCGCCATGACAGATGACAGCCACTAGGCCGACCGTGTCCACCGTCCAGCGACTCTCCATCGTGTTCCTGTCTGCCACGCTGCTTGCGGCGATGTGCGGCTCGACGGGCTGCACCGTGTTTGGCGACGCGCCGATCGATCGCGGAGTCGTTCGGACCGAGCAGGCCGACGTGTACTCGTCGACGGCGCTCGTGGCGCTGAAGGTCGCCACCGTCAAACGCGGCGACATCGTCGACATCATGCAGCGCGAGGCCGTCGTCGGTCCGACCTACACCGAGAACTGGCTGCAGATCCGGCTCAAGGACGACGCCGAGACGACAGGCTGGATCGAGGCGCGCCACGTCGTGACCGAAGGCGTCGTGACGAAGAGCGCCGACGCGGCGGGAAAGCGCGAAGAGGTTCCGACGATCGCGCGCGGCCGCCTGAAGGTCAACCAGAAACTCCGGCTCGCGCCGGGACGCGACACCGATGTTGCCGTGGTCCTGACGCGGGGCACCGAATTCGACATCACCGGCAAGGTCAACACGACCTACAAGCCGCCGAAGCCATCAAAACCCGGCGCCAACCCGGACGACGAGCCCGAAGCCGAGGACATGGAAGAGCCCGAGGAGCAGACCGACACGTGGTACCGGGTACGGCTCGACGAAGGCTCGATCATCGAGGGCGGATGGTTGCTCGCACAGAGCGTGAGCCTGCAGGTTCCCGACGAGATCCTTCATCTCGAAGGCAACGGCCGCCGGTTCGTGGCGTGGCTCGTCGTCGGCACGGTGACCGACGACAAGGCCGCTGCGCAGGATCCCGAGAACGCGAAACGGAACAACTACATTACGTTCATGCGGCGCGGCGACGCGCCTCCGGAAGTGGACTTTGACCGGCTGTACGCCGTGTTCTGGAGCAACGACGGCCATACGTACACCGGTCCGTACGTCGAGTCGGACATGCGAGGCGTGTTCCCCGTGTCGCAGGAGATGCGCGCGGGGCGACCGGTCGTGACCATTCACGTGCTGGACGCGTCGAACAAGCCGGTGCCGGTCGAGTACGAGGTCGCTCCGGACGACAAGGGACGGATGGACGTCAAGCGGCTGACGCCTCCGATCCCTGGCGAGCACTTGCGCAGCCATTGAGCCGCAGATGAACGCAGATATTCGCGAATATCTGCGTTCATCTGCGGC
>JBGAKX010000184.1:0-7715 GCA_044224215.1 Blastocatellia bacterium | reverse complement strand
CTTGTCGAACGCCGCACGCCCTCGCTCCGCGGGCGTCGCCTGAGACGATCCACCTCCACCGGATGCGCCACCGCCCCCCGACGACTCGTCGCCACCGCCCGGCGGAGGCGGCGTGCGCGGCATCCGCCGGAGCGCAATTTCGAGGTTCATCTTGGCCTGCACATCGCCCGGATTGAGTCTGAGCGACTCGGTGTACGACGCGACGGCGTCCTGAAACTGCCCCATCGCCATCTGTTCGTTCCCAAGGTCGAACCGGATTGCCGCCTCCACCCGCGGATCCGGATCGAGCTCGAGCGCCGCGACAAACACGCGCGCTGCTTCTTCGTGCCGCGACAGGCGCGCGAGCGCAGCGCCGACGTTTGCCGCAGCAACCGCCGACCCGGGATCATCCGCCGCGGCGGCTCGAAACGCCTCGAGCGCTTCCCCGTACCGGCCTGCCTTGTAGCTTGAAAAGCCGTCCCCGCCCCCGGCCCCAAGTACCACCACGGTGCCCAGAAAGCCTGCGAGGCACAGGGACCAGAAGATCCACCGTGCCTCGCGCGTGGCAATCACCGTTCGCGGCATCAGTCTCCCGTCGCGTGCACCGGTTCCGCGGCGACCACAGACATTTGCGTCGACTTGAGCGACGACGCATCCACCATGTTCAGTCCCTTCACGGTCTCGAAACCCGGCACGATCTCCTTCTCGTACCTCGGCAGACCCGCGCGGTCGCGCGTGTGGCCCGAGAAATCGAGGTAGAGGTGCTTGCGCATCAAAGGCTCGGGGTATCCGCCGAAACGATAGAGCGGGTACTTCATCCCCTTCCCAAAAAGCTTCTTGCCGAGCATCTGGTAGTAGAGCGGAATTCCCATCGAGTACTTGTACCGCTCGAACGTCCCGCCGCGATAGAACTCGATGTTGTACTTCCAGCAGGTGAAGAAGAACTCCCACTGCAGATCGGACATCTCGATCAGCTTGGCGCCGTCCTTCTTCTGCATGCGCGTGTTCTCGAGCGGGACGAACCAGGTCGGAACGTACATCCCCTTGGAGTTCCGCAGGTCGTACAGCATGTCGAGCGACTGGCGCGTGTCGTCGTCCGTCTCGCCCGGCAATCCAATAATGAACGTGTTGAACGGATACCAGTTGTGACGGTTCAGGATCTCCATCCCCTTCAACACCACGTCGCGCCACTGGTAGGCCTTGTACGGATAGGCCTTGCCCTTCATGTACTGATCGAACAGACGCGGTGACCCGGTCTCGAGCCCGATGATCGGATCGACGATCTTCTTGTCGGGATCGGTCGAATCCTCGTGCGTCAGGTGCGAGTACGGCACGCAGAACGGTGTGAGCCGCTCGATCACGGTCGGGTCCTTCACGACCGGCGCCATCGTGATGTGCGTCAACTGAATCGTCTCGAGCCCCTCGACCGCGAGCACCGCCTTGAACATCTTCTCCATTGCTGGAACGTTCGTTCCAAAGTTGGGAAGCTGCTCGTACAGGAACATGTCCTCGGACGTGAGCATCACCTCGGTGGCGCCTTCGCTGACGTTGACGCGCGTGCTCTCGACGATGTGCTCAAGCGGGAACGACCTGCCGACCTTTGTCGCCGGGGAGCAGAACTGGCAGCCGCGGCCACAGCCGCGCGTGATCTCCACGACGCCAAACGTCGACCGATGCCGCACGACGGGAATTTCGTCCACCGTCGGCTGCATCGCCTTTGGAATCTTGATGATACGCTCGAGCGTCGGGTCCCCGGCGATGATCCGTTTGAACAGGTCGCTGAACACGTGCTCGATCTCGCCGTCGATCAGGTAGTCAATCTTGAACTCGTCGAGCCGGTCCGCCTTCTCGAGTTGCCAGCCGCCTGGTCCGCCGACGACGATCTTCGGCCGGTACTGCTTCAGGACCGGGTGCGTGACGATCCGCAGAAACTCGTGCGCGTTGAGCGGCATGAGATTCTCGCCGCCGAGCTTTGAATAGACGTCCGTTGCGTACGAGATTCCGAGCGGGTTGTGCGCGTGGATGGCCACTACGCGCGTCTCGGGCCCGACAAACTTATGTAAATTTTCGACATAGCAGACAACGACGTCATCTTCCGAGTAGTCGCGCAGAAGAAGCGTTTCGACCATCCGCAGGCCGTTCGGAACGTATTTTGCCCGTCCGTCGGGCCAGGATTCGTTCTCGAGAGAAGCCTGATTGATGAACGTCTTGCTGTATTTAAACGGAATCGTCGCCGAGAGCATCTGCTGCCAGACGCTGTGTTTGAACTCACTCGCCTCGGTTGCGGACGCAGTCAGTACAATCTTTGGTGAGCCCACTGAAGTGCCTCCATCCGAATTAGCATTTGGACTGCGCAAACAGCGCGCGATAGATCCACCGACTGCCAATTCGCCTTAACTTTCTTCCACCACTCAAATGCAGACACGGATATCACACGGACCTCAATAATCACGGAAGGTTACAACACGCGCCAAAGTTTCATCAACGGCTTTTTTGTCTACGTCCACGTTGGTTTAACGGGTTCTGACCTTGCCAATTCGCGCGCCGCTGAGCCACCATGGCCGACCAATGGCAACGCTTGAAACAATTGTCACATACCTCCAGATGACCGATCCGAAAGCGCTCGTCGGAGGCGCCGCAGCCGACCCGCGAGTGGCTGTCATCGAGGTCAAAAACTGCACCGTATCCTTCTATAGATACCTGTATGGCGAGGTCGGCCGCGCCTACCACTGGGTCGAGCGGCGGCGCTGGCCGGATTCCCAACTGGCGGAACACCTTGCCAACCCGGCAATTCGGATCTGGCTCCTCCAGTTCGAGGGCAGTCCCGCCGGGTATTTCGAGCTCTACCGAGACCCCGAGAACGGTGTCGAACTCGCGTATTTCGGTCTCCTGCCTGAGTTTATCGGCAAGGGGCTGGGGAAACACCTGCTCACTGCCGCTACCGAAACTGCCTGGTCGCTCGAACCTCGGCCGACGCGCGTCTGGCTCCACACGTGCACGCTGGACGCTCCGCAGGCGCTCCCGAATTACCTCGCGCGGGGGTTCGTTCCATACAAGACCGATACCGAATTGATCGAAACGATCGATTGACCGCCATCACGAACAGCCAAACCGCAGACAAATCACCGCAACCCAATGTCTTTGTTGTCGTTGCGGTCTTTGCGCTGGCGCTCGTCGCAGTCGTCGCACTTCGGGGCCGCGCGTTGACGACCCCCTACTTCTGGGACGAGGTCGGATACTACATCCCCAACGCCCTCTCGATGGCACGAAACCACCTGTATCCGATCCCGACCAATACGGTTCCGCAGAGCTACCCGCCGCTCCAGCCGCTCACGCTCGTCGCCGGATGGTGGGTGCTGGGCACCTCAATCGCCGCGACGCGTATCGTGGGGTTTTTCACGACCGCCCTTGCGCTGACGGTGACGTACCTGCTCGGCCGCGAAGTCTCGTCGCCGGCGGCCGGGATCGCCGCGGCGGCGACCACGCTCGCGACACCGGTGTTTCTGGGGCAGACGGGATTTGCGCAACCCGAGATTCTGCTCGCACTATTTACAGTGGCGGCGGCGCTGGCGTTGATCCGCGATCGGATGGGATGGCACGCGGTCGCGGTGACGCTGCTGCTGATGACCAAGTGGACGGCGATCATCGCGCTGCCCGCATTCGGGATCTACATCCTGTGGCACGCGCCGACCTGGCGCGAAGGACTCCGCAAACAGCTGTGGTACGTGCCCGGTCTCGGGCTGCTGGCGATCTGGCTCGCATTCTTCCACCACGTGACGGGGACGTTCACGTCGACCGATACGCACTACGCTCGCGTCAACCTGTGGGACAACCTGAACGCGCAGGCGCTCGTTCAGCGCGGCGCGATTCGGATCGAGCAGCTCGGCGAGATGGACGGCGCGTGGCTCCTCTACGCTCCGATTCTCGTCGCGGGCGCCGTCTGGTGCTGGCGCCGCGGCACGGGCCGTTCGCCGTCGGTCACGCCGCGATCCGCGCAACTGGCCATGCTCGCCGGAGTCTGTGCGCTCTACGTCGCGTTCCTGACCGTGTCCGGGTTTCTGCTGCCGCGCTACTTCGTACCTGTGCTTCCGCTGTTTGCCGTGCTCGCGGCAACCGCACTCTTCGAGCTGCTGCCGCGAACCATCGCAGCCGCCGTCTCGACCGCCACCGTCGCCGTGCTGCTGCTCACATGGTACGGATGGTTTCCGTCGAGGTATCCGCCGCTGCTTGACATGCGGCCCGCGTACATGGATGTCGTCGACGCGCACAGGCTCGCGGCCCGGTATCTCGAAGCGAACGTCCCGGACGCACGCATCGCGGCTACGTGGCCGGTGCTCGACGTGCTCAGAAACAGCGACTTCGGGTATGTCACACAT
The DNA here is from genome assembly GCA_044224215.1 of Blastocatellia bacterium. GTDB lineage: Bacteria > Acidobacteriota > Blastocatellia > UBA7656 > JADIYM01 > DAOMFM01. The sequence goes on along the minus strand of JBGAKX010000184.1, from coordinate 3,360 downwards.
CCGCTCGAGACGCTCCCGCTCGATTCGCTTCCCGCCGGCCCGGACGCGCTCGACCGCTTTGACGTCCTGTTCGAGGCGCCCATCCCGCAGAACCCGAACCCGGCGCGCGAGCGCGCGCTCGAGCTCGGACTCGTCGAATTTGCGCGGTTCCGCGTTGGCGACGGCGTGGCGATTCTGTGGCAGCGGCCGCCTGCCGCTACGGCCGCACAGGCGCCCGCGCCGAACGGCGGCAATTCGAAACCCGCCGTGATGTACAATCCCAGCCCGTGAATGACGACTACAAGGGCCGGGCCGAGGAGCTCGACGACGACGAGGAGTTCTCTCTCGAGAACCGCAACCGTCCGTCGTGCCCCATCTGCCAGCGAAGCGTGTCGCCCGTCGAACTGCTCGACGCCGATGCAGTGAGCGACGCGACCCTCGCGCTCGTGATCGCGAACTCGCCGGGATGGAAGCCCCAGTCGGGCATCTGCCTGCGCTGCGCCGAACGGTTTGCCGAGGCGCAGGAGCGCCTCAAGATCCGCTACCCGTCGTTTGGTCACCGCGAGTACAAGATCCTGCCGACGCCGATCCGGCTCGGCGCGTCGAACCAGTACTCGGGCAAGGGCGTCACGATCGCCTTTCTGGATTCGGGCTTCTACGCGCATCCCGACCTCGTCGAGCCTTCGAATCGAATCCTGAAGTACGTCGACATCACGAATCCGCGTTCGCGCGATGACAGTCTGCACGCGCCGGACGTCTCGAGCTGGCACGGCATGATGACGTCGGTCGTCGCATGCGGGAACGGATACCTGTCGAACGGCCTCTATCGCGGGATTGCGTCGGACGCCACCCTGGTGCTCGTCAAGTGCGGTTCGGCGCGCCGGATCGTCCATGACGACATTCGCCGCGGCATCGACTGGGTGATCAAGAACCGGGATCGCTACGGCATCCGGATCGTGAACGTCAGCTGCGGAGGCGACTACGAGGCGCCGTACCTCCACGACGCGCTCTGCCAGGCCGCGGAACGCGCGACGCGCGCCGGAATCCTCGTCTGCGCGGCCGTCGGGAATGCCGGGCACGCCGACGAGCACGAGGTGCTGCCGCCGGCGTCCTCGCCGTCCGTTCTGACCGTCGGCGGTCTCGACGACAAGAACCGGCTCGAGTTTTCAGAGTACGACATGTACCACTCGAGCTACGGCCCCACGATTGACGGCCTTCAGAAACCGGAAGTGATCGCTCCAGGCATCTGGGTAGCGGCGCCCATTCTCCCCGGAACGCCGACGTCGGCCCAGGCGCAACTGCTGTCGCTGCTCGCGTCGACGCCTGACGCGTCGCTGCACGAGATCATTGCCGCGAATCCCGAGGTCGACGAAGACCTCGACGCTGCGCTCGGGCTCGACGCCTACCTGATCCGCCATCTCGTCGAGATCAAGATGAGGGACCACGCCGTCATCTCGGGCTCATACAAGCATGTCGACGGCACCAGCTTCTCGTCGCCGATCGTCGCCTCGATCGCCGCCCAGATGCTCGAAGCGAATCCGGCATTGCAACCTCACGACGTGAAGTCGATTCTTGTGAAGACGGCAACACGCCTGCCCCACGTCCCGGTGGACCGGCAGGGCTGGGGCGTCGTCAGTCCAAAGAAGGCGGTTCTGCGAGCGATTCGCACACATCAATTGACCGAGGCGACGCCGAGCGCCTAGACGCGGGCCGCCGGACTCGTGGCCGTTTCGATCGACTGGGTATCGCAATGAACGTGATCAATTTCCCGGGAAGCCGTGGCCGCCGGGGCGACAAAGACGCGATCGAGCGCGCCATCCAACTCAAACAGCGCCTGATCGACTTTGTGCTCAAGGGTCCCGTGCGCGAAGCGTTCGACGAGCAATGGGAACTGGACGGCATCGACAGCGAAAACCCGTCCGACGCGATCGATTTCGTCGACTGGTTCATCTTTGACTGGCGGAACGAGGAGGGTCTTGGCGTTGTCGAGCAGTTCATCGAAGCCACACCCGAGCTCGACGGCACCGATCGAGTCATGGCGGAATCCTGGATCGAGGCGATCGACGATCTGTTCCGCGTCCAGGGCATATTCCCTGACGGCTTCGAGCTCACGGACGGCGAGGGCAACGTCTACTTCACTGCTCCAACGAACGCGTCCACGGACGAGCTCGGCTGGACGCCAGGAATGGTGGTCGGCAGCCGGATCCTGCCGGTCAGGGATTTCTACATCCTGTCCGGCGCCCAGACGTTCTACACGGACGAGCCCGACGCAGAGACGGGCGACGCCGAGTCGGACGCAGGCGTTCATCTCGTTCGGGCGCTCTACGATGCGTTCGTTGCGCACTTCGGCTCGGACGAGGTCGACACGACGCTCGGAAAGCTCGAACAGTCGATGAACGGCTACCGCGATTTCGTGATGAACGTGTACGTGCCCCCGGATCTCGAGCAACCGCTCGGCACGATCATGGACGACGGCGGCAACGTGACGATTCCCGATCTCGAAGTGCCCCCGGAGGTACTTGCGCAGCACGCCGATGCGGCAGCCACGCTGCTCGCCGACCCGAACTCGGGTCTTGCGCTCGTACCGGGGTATGGCGCGGTGCGCGACCATCTGCAGTCCGGCGAAGGCGATCCAAAGGACCTGCTCGAAACGGTGGCGATGCTGCTGGGCGAGCCCAACGTCCCCGCGTTCGTCGTGCGCCGTCTTGCGGCAATCCACGGCGAGCGATTCGGACGACTCGTCGGTTCGGTCGTCCGCGACGATTCGTTCGACGTCGAGACGGACCTCGACGACCTGATCGAAGAGCTCAAGCCCGACGACTACTCTACCGATCAGGCCGAGATGGACGACGAAGTCATCACGCCCGACGATCTCGAGGACGTGCGCGACCTTCCCGTCGAACTTCTCGTCGAGGGCTCCGTAGCGGCGAATGCCGTGGCGTTTCTCGCCGACACGACGTTCGACCGGCTCGGTCGCACGACGGACGAGCTTGCGCGCGGGTTGAGCCTGCTCGTCTATTACGGCGACATCTATGCCGCCGGTCGCATGTCGGATCTCGATGCGCAGACGCTGCTGGACTTTCTGACGGCGTGGTATCCACGCGCCTGGTCCGAACGCGGTCAGGACGACGCGCGCAGCCTGCTCGCGACGCTCGATCTCTTCTCGACGTGGTTGTTGCTGATGGGCGACCGGCAGCTTGCGGACGTCGCTCGCCGGGACGTGTTTCCCGTCGTGGAACACGACCTTCCGCGCACGGTTGAAGCTGCGGTCGTGCTCGACTCGGCGTTGCCGGCGACGGACCTCGCGGAGATCGTGGACGACGCCGCCGACGACGCGGAAGACGCGATCGAAGGCCTGTTCGAGATCGCGATGATCGATTT
>JBGAKX010000183.1:0-7757 GCA_044224215.1 Blastocatellia bacterium | reverse complement strand
CGCCCTTCGGGCTTGCCGGCGCACTCCAAATGCACACCGTGACCGTAGCCGGCCAGTTACTCCGGTCCCGGCTCAAACCGATATCCCGTCCACGGCTCGGTCATGATGTACCGAGGACTCGACGGATCCGGCTCGATCTTCTTGCGCAGGTGCCCGATGAACACGCGCAGATACTCGACCTGCTCGACGTAGTTCCCGCCCCAGACCGCAGACAGCAGCACCCGGTGCGTCAGGATCTTGCCGGGATGTCGCGCGAGATACACCAGCAGCTCGAACTCCTTTGGCGTCAGCCGCACGGATCGATCGGCAACCGTCACGCTTCGCGCATCGATGTCGATTCGAAATGCCCCGACTTCGATCACGGTCTCCGTCGAAACGGCCGGCGCTCGGCGCAACGTGGCACGGATGCGTGCAAGCAGTTCGTCCATGCCAAACGGCTTCGTGACATAGTCGTCCGCCCCGGCGTCGAGCGCTTCGACCTTGGTCTTCTCGTCGCTGGTCACCGACAGAACGATGATCGGCACCGGCGCGCGCTCGCGGATCCGTCGCGAGAGCTCGATCCCGTCCATCTCCGGCATCGACAGATCCGTAATCACAAGATCGGGTGTCCACTCGCCAAAGATCTCGAGCGCGGACTGTCCGTCAAAAGCCGCTCTGACGTCGTATCCCTGCGCCGACAAGCCCGCGCGCAACACGCGCGCGATCTGCGATTCGTCGTCGACAACCAGGATGCGCTGCCGCCGATCGGCCGTCGGTTCGCTCATCCGAGCTCCTGCGGCGCGTCGTCGTCGCCAACCGGCAGCACGACGACAACACGCGTCCCGCGGCCTTCGTGTCCCGACTCGATCCAGATGCGGCCCTCGTGCGCGTCGACGATGCCGCGCGCGATCGCGAGACCCATCCCAGAGCCCGACGGCGTATTCGAGCCTTCGTTCGGATGTCGTGATACGCGGTAGAACTTCTCGAACACTCGGTCGCGTTGATCCTCCGCGATGCCCGGACCTTCGTCCTCGACCGAAAACCACACCTCGGACTCGCCCTCCTGCCGCGCGCCGACACGAATCTCGGTTCCCGGGGGCGCATACTTCGCCGCGTTGTCGACCAGCGCAAATATCGTCTCGGAGACAGCGCGACCATCCACGTAGATCAACGGGACGGATTCGTCGATCTCGACGACGACCGTGTGCCCGGCCGTCGCACGAGCGGCCCGTGCGAGCGCGTCGCGGACAATCTCGTCCGGGGCGGTCCACTGCCGGCGCAGGGCCATCTGGCCTGCTTCGATTCGCGCGATCTCGACAATGCTGCCAATCGAGTGGTTCAGCCGGTCCGTCTCTTCGTCGATGACGTCCAGAAGCTCGCGCTCGGTTCCGGAGTCAAGCTTTGCGGCCGAGCCCGTCGTGTGGCCTTCGAGGAGTGTCGTGACGGACGCCTTGATCGACGTGAGCGGCGTCCTGAGGTCGTGCGTCACCGCATCGAGCAGCGCCGACTTCAACTGCTCGTTCTGACGGAGTGCTTCGGCGCGGCTCGCACGGTCGAACGCGTCGCGAAGCTCGGAATAGAGCCTCTCGATCTCGCGACGGCCGGCCTCGGCCTCCTGCGCACGCCGGTGTGCCCGAGCTGACAGCTGTCCGGCCGTCACCGCGGTGATCAGAAATGCAAACAGTGCGACCCAGTCATCGAACGCCGCGATCGTCATCGTGTAGAGCGGCGGCAGAAAGAAGAAGTTGAAGAAGATTCCGCCGGCAACCGACGCCACGAACGCGGGACGCGTGCCGAATCGTGCGGCGATGAACAGCACAACGAGAAGAAGCGCAAGCGCGACGGTGGTGGTGCTCAACTCGCGCGCGAACGGAGCAAGAACCGCGACGGCGGCGGACACCGAGCCGAGCGCGACGACGTACGGCTTCCAGCCCATCAGCCACGCCGACGCTTGATTGTCAGGCGTCTCGGTCATCGATCGCGAGGCGCGTCTGGAGCTGCGGCGTGCTCCCCCGCCGGCCGTCGAATCGGGACCCGCGCCGTGGGCACCACGCTCGCCGTGCGCGCGCAGTGCGCGTCCTGATCGTCAAAAAAGATCTGCGCGCCGAATGCCGCAAGCACGGCGTCCTTGGACACGCCGCCGAGAAAGAACGCCTCGTCGACACGCACGTCCCACTCACGGAGCGTCCGAATGACTCGCTCGTGCGCCGGGCTGCTGCGCGCCGTGACGAGCGCCGTGCGGATCGGCGATCGCTCGCCAGGGAATTCCTGCTGGAGAAACGAGATCGTCTTGAGCAGCTTGGCAAAAGGTCCCGCTGGCAGCGGATCGTGCGCGCGGTCCCGCTCGTGCTCGTGGAACGAGTCGAGCCCCTGGTTCTGATAGATCAGCTCCGAATCTTCGCTGAACAGCACCGCGTCCCCGTCGAACGCGATCCGGATCTGCTCGGGCGTCGAGCCGGTTCCGGACGGCGGCGCATAGATGAGCCCCGCAGCGACGCCGGCGTCGACCGCAAGCTGAACGTCGTGTTCGGACGCCGACAGAAACAGGTCCACGTTGAATGCGTTCAGGTACGGCGCCAGCGACTCGCCGCTCGTCAGCGCCGCGCGCGTGATGTCGAGCTCGTAGTGCTCGATCGACTTGAAGATCCTTAGGCTGGTGTCCGCATTGTTGCGCGACATGATGACGACTTCGGCGACTCGGCGGTCGGTCGTCAGTGTGTTCAGCCCGAGGATCGCACGCGCAAGTGGAAAGCCCGTGCCCGGGCTCAGCACGACGTCCTCGTGCGCGCGCTGATACGCGCAGTACGCGGCGAGACCTTCGCGTTCGAAGATGTCGTTTTCGGCCGAGAGGTCGAACAGCGCGCGCGACGAGATGCCGATGACGAGGCTTCGTGACAGATCGAACGGCATGTGATGAGTCTCACGCAGAGAGGCCCGGAAATCAAACAAAGCGCCGTCGCGCCCTGTGGGCTTGCCGGCGCACTCCAAGGGCATGTGTGGCGGTATGGAGTGCGCCGGCAAGCAGAGCGCGACGGCGCTTTCACCGGCGGCCGGAAAATATGGTGATTCCCCGGCGTCCGCGTTGCATGTAATATCCGTGGAAACTTCGCGTTTCGGAGATGTTTCACGAATGACAATCCTCGCCCCGACAAGGCCCTCGCGCGCATTCGTAAGTCTCACATTCATGGTCATTCTGATTGCTTCGGCGCTCGCCCAGTCGACCGGTGTGCGGGCATCCGGCGTTCACCAGAAGTCGAAATCCAGCAAGAAGTCTGCAATCTCTGCTCCGGCAAACGCGCCAACGGCGACACCCGAGCAAAGTGCGCCGCTTCCGGACGTCTCCAAGATCCGGTCCGCGCCGCTTGGGGATCGATTGCCCGGAGTTCCGTTCAATGCATCGGGCATCGTGGAGATCGGCGACGGCCGGTTCCTGTTCTGCGACAACAAGGAACCGGGCGCACTGTTCGAACTTCGGCTGGATGCCGACGGCAAGGCCGTCGGTCCGGTGACGCGCCGTCCGCTGACCGGAATCGATCCCGCCTCCATAGGCGACATTGAAGGCCTGACGACGGTCCGGCTGCGCGACGAGACCTTCGTCGTCGCCACCTCGTCGTTCAATCGACTGCACACGTACGAGGGCAAGACGATGGTGGCGGCTGAGGGCTTTGCTGGCGGCCTTTTGAGGATCCGCGAAGAGCCCGACGGATCGCTGTCGGTCAAGAACCTGCCCGATTTCCGTGCGTGGCTCGTGTCGCATTTCAAGGAGCTGGTCGAATCCGCGCTGAAGACGCCGGACGAGGGCGGCCTCAACATCGAGGGCCTTTCGTGGGATCCGACGCGTCACGCGCTGATGTTCGGCGTTCGGACGCCGCTGATCGACGGAGCGCCGATCGTGCTTCCCGTGAAGCTGGTTGGAAAGAGTCGCACGTGGGACACGACGCGATTCGAGGCGTTGCCAGCGGTTCGGCTGAAATTGGATCCGGCGGCCGCCGCTCAGGGAATTCGTTCGATCGAGTACGATCAGACGCGAAAGGGGTTCTTTTTCACGGTCGGGAAGGCCGTAAGCGGCGACAAGGTTCCGTTCTACCTCTATTTCTGGAATGGCAAGGACAACAGTGCGCCAACCCGGTTCGTCTGGGTCGTCTTCTCCAAGAAGTTCAAGGTTGAGGGGCTTACGCCCGCGACGCTCGGGGGGCGCGACGCGGTCGTCCTGCTCGACGACGGCGGCGGGTACTCGGTGTTGTGGGCCGACGATCTTCGGTTGCAGTGACGTTCAACGCAGAGCCGATCGCGCAAGGGATCGGGGTAACTCGACGTCGCGCGCATCGTCAGGCGCCCCCGATCGCATGCGCGATCGGCTCTGCGTTTCAGGATCGGCCTGCCGACAGCTACTCCACCGGCGTGAACTGACCGCTCACCGCGTCGTGCAGCCGCCGCGCGAGCTCCTTGCGGTCGGATTCGCAAATCGGCGCGTCGCCAAACACGATCCGCGCGTCGAACGACCGGAGCCCGAGCAATCGCATGAAGTGGTCCGGAAACGTCATGTCACCCCACCAGCACACGGCCATGTGAGCGGGAGGATCGCCCGGACGCGTGACATATCCGATCGTCGCGTAGTGCACCGGCAGGCGGTGCACGACCGCGGGCTCGAGCAGCGAAGGCTTGAACGGCGCGACCGACGAGCCCTCAGTGCTCGTGCCTTCGGCGAACAGCACGACCCCGTCGCCCCGCGCGAGGGTGCGCGCGATTCGTTCCGATGTCGCCAGGACGTCCTTCTTCCGTGACCGGTCGGTGAAGATGATCTCGGCGGCGCGGCACAGCGTGCCGATCACGGGCCAGTCCGCCAGGTCGCCGCGTGCAACATAGACGCAGTCGACCACGCTCGAAAGCGCGATGATGTCGATGTAGCCGAGATGGTTCGAAACGAGCAGAAACGGCGGTTCCGGCTGCCGGCCCTCGACGGTGACGCGCATTCCCGTGACGCGCGCGACGCCGCGGGCAAAGTTTCGCACCCACCTGCGTCGCCACGCCTTGCGTCGTTCGGTCGTTCCGGCGAGCACGACATCGCCCGCGAACCACGACACGTACACGACGGCGACGAATCCGACAAGCGTCGTGGCACGGAGCGAGGCGCGCACGATCCCGATCGCGTGCGTCCCCGTCCTGGTCGCGTGCCGCGCGATTTCCACATCCGGCTCGTCAAACATCGCGCACCAGTCTAGCGTGGAGCACGTGCGTTCGACAGATCCCGATCGGTCGGCGGTGCCCGCAGCGCTTCAGGTCCTCGTCGCGAGAAAATCGCGAACGCTCGGTCCGATCGCGGTCGCGATCACGGACGTGTCGATCGAACGCGCGCTCGAGACGACATAGACGTAGTAGTCGCTCGTCTCAAACCCGGTCACCGAGTCGTCGCCGTTGCTGAGCGACGCCGGCGTGAGCGCCGTCTCGGCGAGACCCTCCTCGATGTCGCTTCCGGCGAGCGGTCCGTCGGCGCGTTTCGTCACGAGTATGGACACGATGTCGCCGCCGTGCCGCGCGACGACGTGCAGGTAGCGCCTGTTCTGCGACGAGCAGCGGTGGGCATCGACGATCGTGAGCTCGCCCGGGAGCTGCCGCCGGACGGCCTCGACGAGACCGGCGTATTCCGGTCCAAGGCGCTCCTGCATGCTCGCGTCCGTACCGGGCGTCTCGGGCGGCGGAACCATGTTGACGCAGTGCACGTGATGCGCGAGACCGACCTGCAGCACCGCTGCATCCGGCGGTTGCGCACTGCGCGCGATGACCGGCGCGGCATTCCCCCCGGATACCGCGCCGATTCTCGCCACCATCCAGGCGCCCGCGCCGAACAACAGCAAAGCCGCGGCCGCCGCCGCATACCACCAGGTATGCCGGTTTGCTCGCGGCGCCGCCTCTTCGCGGAGCATCGCCTGAATCCGGTCGCGCAACTCGTCGGACGCACCGTCCCCCCGGTCGATGGCCCGCTTGAGCGCCGCGCGAATGCGAAGCCGTTCGTCGACCGCGGATGCGCACTGCGCGCACACGGTCGTGTGACGGATCACCCTCTCTGCCGCATCCCCTTCAAGTTGATTGCTTACGTACGAGTCGATCAATCCTGCGATCGACTCGCATCCGGAAACGCCTTCATTGTCGTGTGCCGTCTCCACGTCGTTCTCCCACCTCGCAAATTCGCCGGTACCGGTGTATGCCGCGGTCCATCCGGATTATTCCCGAGGATTCCCACGATTACGCGGGGCGCGCCGAAGTCTTTCGTTCGGTGATTCCGTAGCCCTTCGCAAAGTCCGACAGTTCGGCGCGCAAAACCTGGCGCCCCCGGCTGACACGCGACATGACGGTTCCGATCGGCACGTTGAGCGCGTCGGCGGCCTCCTTGTACGTCAGCTCCTGCACGTCGACGAGGAGGACGACATCGCGATAGTGCGCCGGCAGCTTGTCGAAGGCAGCCACCACGTCCTCGTCGTCGAGGGTCTCGCGTACGGGCGGCACATAGGGGAGCGTCTCCTCGAGCGTCTGTTCGTCCTCGCGCACCAGCCTGAGGTTCATCCGGTACTGTTTGCGCCGGTGATGGTGGATGACGTGAAACATGATCTTGTAGAGCCACGCGCGGCAGTTCGTTCCGGGCTCGAAGCGGTGGAATGACTTCCACGCCTGGAGGTAGGTCTCCTGCACGAGGTCGTTCGCTTCGGTCCGGTCGCGAACGACCCGCGTCGCCGTGCGAACCAGGTCGTTCATGTGCGGCAGCGCGACGGATTCGAATTCTTCGAGTCTCGGTTGCGAGTTCATAGAAGGTCCATCTCCTGCAATCGCGTGACGACTGGTGGCCGTTGACGCCGTTCCCGCAATGGAACCATTCTGTTGGTGGCGCAGGGCTCCGGTTCGTCCCGTTATCTTGCGGTCGCTAAAACCCAGTTCACGTTCGACCGCCCGGATCGTCGTTCTGCTGGTTTGTCGGGATGGACGCCGGATCCTTACAATTTTTTTCGTCGCCTTGGACGGGCGGGCAGCGGGCAATGTGGGGGGCTCGTTTGAGCCCGCGCAGTGGGGGCCCGTTTGAGCCCGCGCAGTGGGGGGCTCGTTGGAGCCCGCGCAGTGGGGGCTCGTTGGAGCCCGCGCAGTGGGGGGCTCGTTTGAGCCCGCGCAGCGGGCGGCGCACCACCAAGCCCACGGGGGAGCGATCGCAGCGAGCGGAACCGTGGGACCACGTCGAAGGAGCCGTGCGAGCCCGCTTCAGCGGGCGGCTCTCACACAATCACTCCAACGCGCCATCGTCAAACGCCACGCGATTCGCTCGCAGAAGGGCCGCCATTTCGTCGCTATATGACATCCTCGAATGATGTTCGCGCTGCGAATCCACATAGGCGCGAACCCGGCCCACCTGCGATTCGCTCACCGTGAACGCACCGTACCCTGTTTGCCATCCGAACGTGCGCATGTCGGGGAACTGGCGCCGGAGCCACCGGGACGAATTCGCCTTCACATCCCGAATGACGTCGGACAGGGCCACATTGGGACCGAGTGTGCAGAGAACATGCATGTGATCGGGCATTCCGTTGATCGCAAGAACGGTTCCCCCGCGGTCGGCAACAACGGTTCGGACATACGCGTAGAGGCGCGCACCGACGTCTTCCCGCACGAACGGTTCCCGGTTCTTGGTCGAGAAGACAACGTGATAGATCAGGTTGGTGTGCGAATGGGCCATCGCGAGAGCCGCCCGCTGAAGCGGGCTCGCGCGGCATTGTACGGCATGCCCACGGTTCTGC
>JBGAKX010000182.1:0-7814 GCA_044224215.1 Blastocatellia bacterium | reverse complement strand
GATCATCCGTCGAACTTCGGGCTCGGTGTCGTCGAGGATCTTCACGGCGCCAGTATGCGCGGTTGGACGTTGGCCGCTCAAGTAGGGAAGATGACAGCAGGCCGCGGATGAACGTGGATCAGGCGGATTTACGCGGATCTGCGGAACGTCGCGCCGGCCAGATCCTCGACGTCAATCACCAATTCCTGCCGCGGATTGGTTCCATAGTCCAAGGTCCCAACGCGCTCCGCAATCCGCTCGCTGTCAAACTCACCGCGGCGCTCCTCGCATATCCTCAAGTAGAGCAACCGCGCCAGGACATCCGACTGCGGGCCAATGACCGACGCACCGTTCTCCCACCGCGACAGCGTCTCGGGTGCAACGTGCATGAGTGCTGCCCACTCCTTCGCACTCAGCCCAAGCTGCTTGCGAAGAAACCGAAGCTCGGCGCCCGTGAGCGCTGCAGACTTCAGCGCAAGCGCCCTCGCAATGGTCTCGTGAATGCGGTCCATCGCAGGTATGAGAGGCCGACGGATGCTGCACCGCGTGCACACTCTCAGCGTGATATTCGTCAGAAGCACGTCGTCGAGCCCGCTCTCGCGGTAACGCCATTCCTGACGTTCGACAAGCCGCATTGGCGATCTGCACGCTTCGCACTTCATGTGATGTGTCCTAGAAGACCGTGACAACCTCAATGTGTCTGGTTGCGCTCACAACTACGATGGCCGTCAATTCGTCGCCGTCGACATCAAGAGCGTCAATTCGATACCGCCAACGGCCGTACTCCTCGTTCCATTCGACCCCTGCCACCGCACCGGAAGCCAAACAGCGTCGGACCTCAAGCATATCGACTCCTCGCTGTCGCATTCTCCGAATACAGTGAACCCACGGTTCAACGACGCCACCCGAAAGCGCTCGATCGAGCGCTTCGCGAACCTCATCCTCAGTGAGCGGTATCGGCCGAACCATGTCGACCAATGATCGAAATGAAACGGTTACAGGTGCTTGATAAATTGTCAAGTGGCTGAGTGAAAGAAGACAGGCCGCGGATGAACGCGGATCAAGCGGATTGACGCAGATCCGTCGCCAGATCGAATGCCGATCAGGCGCCGAACATGAACGGCCTCGTCACGAGACCATCTCCGTTCACCACATGGACCTCGTGCACCCTCCCGCGAAGATCGACCCCGTCGAGCACGATCTTCCCTGAAGTCACACTTCCACCCGTCATAACCCGCCCATCGACAACCAACATCGCATCCCGCGAAAAATAGAGCCCATACACCGTCAACCGCCTCGCGCCTCGATCGTACCTGGCGCGCGCCATGACCGGCCGCGTCAGTCCGTTGTAGTCGATCGATCCCTCGAGCGTCGGTCCGCCAGAGCCACAGCTCTGCTGGAACGTCGCCCGAAACCGGATGAGCTTCGGATAGCCCTGCGTCGTATCGGCGACGGACTCGAGCACAGTGATGCGACCCGTCTCGTACCGACACTCCAAACCGGGATGAGTGATTTCCAGGTGGGGCTGACCGAAATCCGTTCCCGTGACGATATCGTCCCCCGGAACGAGATCTCGCACCGGGAAACCCACGAGCTGCATGACCCACGCATATCCAGTGCGCGAGTCCGGAAACGACAAGGAAATATAGTCCACGAAACCGTTCCCGTCGGCATCCTCGACAAACGGAAGGGACGGCCTTCCGTGAAATGCCGTCGAGGGCCCAATGCCCGACGTCGTCGTTACCTCAATCGAAGTATCCTCAGGCGACGGCGCCGGCAATCCCAGATCAAAATTCACGACGAGCGGCGCCGAGCGCGTTCCGTCTGGAAAGACCGTCGCGATCGAATGGTTGCCGGTGTTCAGTGCAAGCCCCGTAGCCTTCACAATGCCGCCCTTCGTCGCAGTCGCCGGCACCGCCCGACCATCGACCTCGAGCATCGTGGCCGACGACAGGTTCTCGCCCGAGACCTTCAACGCACCCTTCGGTCGCGAATACGTCGCCGACATCACAACGGGCTGCTGCGGCGCCTGGTAACTGAGCACACCGAATATCGGCCAATTCCCATACTCGAACCGCACTGCAAACCGCCGGACGCTGAATGCGCCGTCGCGGAGCTCGTAGTCGGCCGCGAGGACGGTGAAGCTTCCGGGATAGTGATCGCCAAATCCCTCACCGCCGATAACCATGTATGGATGGCCGGTTGCGCTGTCAGCTTGCGGATAGAAACCACGTGTGAGATTGCGACCCGTACCGTTCGTTCCGAGCGTCACGGACCAGTCTCGCGGCTCGCCGCCCGGCGTCAGTCCCCGAATCTGAAAACTGACGACGTCCACGACGCCGTCGCCGCTGCCGTCATACGCGTCAACCCTCCAGTCGCCGCTCGTAAAGAAGCGAGAACCGCCAAGCGTGTACGAATTCTCGGCGTCGCCACTGACGACGAAGTAGGTCTCCTCGCGAGCTCCCTGCGCGGAAACCGAAAGGCTCACGCCGAGCATCACCGCGAACGCAACCACAGCGAGTGACAGGCGAAGCGTTGCAGTTCCCACCTTACGGCCGCGTATAGTTTGCCACCACAAAACCGCCATCGCGATTTCTCACCGTGATCGTCACCTGTTGTCCGGACCGGAAGATGTTCTGCAGAGGACGCCCGTCGACAAACGATCCCTTCACCTTGACCTTCTGCCCGTTCGCAGAGAGCTTGGCAGGTTGAACCGGTGCGATTCCGTCGGCATAGAACATGACGCCCGGGGCAAGACGCGACGCCGAAATCGTCAGGACATAGTTCCCTGATGCGTTGCGCTTCACATTGACGCTGTCGATCACCGGCCCGGGTGGGCCGTAGATTTCCGCCGGGACGTTCGGGGGCCCGCCAGACTGTCCTCCGACGACGAGGATTCGATCGTTGCCCAGGTTGATCGCACCATGATCAGCAGTCGGGGCATGCAGGGCAGGTCCATCGGTCCACGTCATCCGCTGAAGGTCGTAGAACGAGGTCGTCTTTGGAATCTCCTGGCCGATGCCACCGCCGACCGCAAACACGCGGCCATCCGCGAGCTGTGTGAGCGAATGACCGGCACGCTCGATATTCATGCGTGGAATGCGTGTCCACTGTGTCAGCGACGGGTCGAGAATCTCCGCCGTCGTTCCGTCGAATAACCCACCGCTCGCGAGGACGCTGCCGTCCTCGAGCTGGACGGCGGCGCCGTCTACGAACGGATAGTACGTGGGTGGACCGATCGACCACGTTTCAGTTTCGGGGTCGTAGATTTCGCAGATCGGTCTCGCACCGGTAGGATTGACTCCATCCGCGCCACCGATTACGAGGACTCGACCGTCTCGGAGCTTCAGCACCGTGTAATGCGTCCGCGAGAAATTGAACGGTCCCGTAAGCCGCCACGCGTTCGTCGCGGGATCGTAGATTTCGCACGACAAGTGATCGCTGAAATCGGCGGCCTGATCGCACATTGCGAGCACACGGCCGTCATCGAGCGATACGAGACGAACACCGAACCTGGGTGTCGCGAGAGGTGGCCCGGCCGTCCACATGCCTGTGGCCGGGTCCCAGAATTCGCTATCGCCGAGTATCCCGTTAAAGCCAATGCCGCCGGCCACGATAACCCGGCCATCGGCGAGTAGCGCCCCTCCATGGCGGCGACGGGGCGAGCGGAGAGACCCTGTCTCATGCCAGAGGCACGTCTCGGGGTCGAAGATCTGGCATCTTCCCTGCGAGCTCTCGCTCACAGCACCGCCCGGAAGGAGGACTCGTCCGTCCTTGAGCTGTATGACGGGGACGCTATACGGACTGTATGTGACGACGCCGGTCTGGGTCCACACACGGTCCGGAGTTCCAGACTGGGCGAACACAGCGGCCGTGGACGTGAGAATGGCGACGAGGGCGAACCAATGGACGACCAACGAATTCATGAGAAAAAACCTGCGGATAATTGCTGCGGGACAGTGAGACAGGAAAATTAGTCTACCATCCGAGCCGGGGGCTGCAAACGTTACGAGTAAGACAGGCCGCGGATGAACGCGGATGAAGCAGATTGACGCGGATCTGCAGAGGGAATCGACGAAGCCCTATTCAGACGGGTCCTCGCCCTCAACCTGGGCGAGCGCCTTCTCGAGCAGGTCGAGCACTCGCTCCTCGTCCGCTGTTTGCGCGAGGTACGCCGAATCAAGCCGGCCGCACTGCACCCGCAGCACGCCGAGCACGTCCCTCCACTGCTGCTCCGACACTTCGCCCCCACGCCGGAACCACCGCAGTTTGGCGACTACCGTGTCTTCAGGGGACGCGACCAGGACCGGCGGATCAAGCACGCCGCCCAGCGACGACGGCTGTCCGCGTTCGATCTGACGCGCCACAAATGCACGCTTTCGCGGCACGAACACGTCGAACTTGAGCATCGTCCCAAGGTGAATGACGTTGAACGACCGGCCCGCCTCGATCGCGCGACGAATGGACTTGGGGTCGATGTAATACGCGTCTTTCAACGCGTCATACAGCGCGTCGACACTCTCCATCGGGATGTCTGCGACAAAGTCGACGTCCTGGGTAGACCGCCACTCGCCGTGCGCCGAGCTCGCATACGATCCGACCATTACGTGTCGTATCGACAGCTGCCCAAGGAGCCGAACAAACGACGCGATGGTCTCAAGTTCCTCCGTCACCGCGAGCGCTCGTCGAGTCGAGCGATGACAGCACGGGCGAGACCGGGTTCGAATAGCCGTTGGGCGAGTAGCCGGCGCATCTCGTCACCCGATGCGTCAGGATGTTCTCTCCGAATTTCATCGTGCGTGAGGCGTCGCACAATATCTGTCAGCCCAAACGCTCGACTGAGACGCTCGTCCATCGTGGCACGGCGTGCGAGGTCGAGCAGCACCCGTCGTGCTTCGGGCTCGGTGTCGTCGAGGATCTTCACGGCGCCAGTATGCGCGCTTGGACGTTGGCCGCTCAAGTAGAGAAGACGAAAGCAGGCCGCGGATGGACGCAGATCGGGCGGATCCACGCGGATCTGATTGACGACGATTACGCAGAGCCGATCCCGTCAGGGATCGGGGTAACCCTACGGTACGCAAGTCGCGAGGTTTCCCCGATCCCTGGCGGGATCGGCTCTGCGTTCACGCATTCGTATTCTTTTCATCATCACATTGCCCCACAATGGCCCCATGCCGATCGTGCTCACAGGCAGCGTCGGCCTCCGAGGCAAAAACCACCCCGACGACGTCCTCGCCGTCAAGACCCGCCTCATCGACCTCGGCATGACCTGGATCGCCCAGGGCATCCACGTAGGCCCCGTCACCATCAACGCCATCCGCCTCTTCCAGGGTATGAAGAACGGCGTCAACCGCCTCGCCGCACCAGGCAACGACGGCCGCGTCGATCCCGACGGAGACACCCTCGCCTGGCTCAACGCCGCCAACGCCCCCGCATGGCGACTGATGACCGCCGGCGGCCTTGGCTTCGTCAACGACGAGCGACGCAATCCCGACGACAACCACGACTACGGCTCCAGCTGGCTCGACGACACCATCGTCGCCACCGGAGCCGCGTACGCGCATGGCTTCCTCGCCGATCAGCCCGACTTAGTCCGCACACAACGGTTCGCGCCGGTGTGGTCGTGCAGATCCACGTCGGCTGTGTCGCGCGTTGGGGCCTGAGCGCTACCGCGCTCAGCTCCGACACAACGTTGTGCCCGAGCGACGACCAACAACGTAACTGAGCTGAGCGCGGTAGCGCTCAGGCCCCAACGTACGTGGTGCTGCATTTGACTCGCCAACGCATTCCCCCACAATGGCCCTCAGGCCGATCGTACCCGCATCCAGAACCGCCCCCCGAGGCACACAATGGATCCACAATCGAGCGAAACCGTCGAGGTCCAGGACCGACTGCCGGTGCGGGAAGAAGCGAATCCGCCCGTCGCGGTCATCGTCTTCCACGGCATCGGCGAACAACTTCCCTACGAAACCCTGAGCCTCGTCGCGTCGTCCATCGTCGAATCACGCAAGGACACGTCGCACGCCGAGCCAGGCGATTCCGGGTTCCACGACTGCATCAACGGGGTCGGCCTCACGCCCGGCATCCCCGAGCCCTACGCGTTCACCGAGCTCGAACTCGCCGTCCCCGAATCCGGCGCGTGCAGCTTTGAATACGCATTCGCGCCGACGCTTCCGCCGTCCGATACACGCCTCGTGCACATGTACGAGAACTACTGGGCGCCGCACACGTCGCGGCTCGTCCACGCCTTCGACGTCATCGTGTACCTCGTCCAGGCGGGGTGGCGCGGGCTCTCGGGCTGTCTCTTCGGACCGCGCTTCATGAAGTTCCGGCGGCGCGTCTTTGGCCGCCAGATCGACTACCCGCTCTCGGTGCGGACGCTCGGCAACCTCGTCGCGGCGCTGCTCGTCGTCTTCAGCATCACGGTGCTCGGGCTGGCGGTGCTCGCCGCGACGCTGTCGCGGATCGCCCAGATCGTCATCGGCACCACACACCCCGACTTTGTCGAAGCGCTCGAAATTCGCCTGACGCTCACGGCGTGGGACATCGGTGTCGCATTCACGACGTCGACGCTGATCTTTGTGGCGATCTCCCTCGTCGCGTGGCTGCTCAACTACCGTCAGCACACGTGGCTCGCACGGCTCCGCCGCGTGGTCCTGATGATCGCGGTCTCGATCACGCTCGGCGCCATCATCGCGGAGGGCGCGCTGGTCGCCGCCACGGCGTTCACGTACGCGGGCTACGGCTGGGGCGTCGCCGATCTGCGGACCGAGCGCCGCTGGCTGCTGCTCGACGCGCACCTGCCCGTTCTCGTGGACCTGACGGGCGAGACGGTGCCGGGCGAGCCGCCCGCGCTCATCGCCGAGGACGTCATGCGAAGGGAGGTGCGGATCCGCGCGCTGCAGCGGCTGTTCACGCTCGCGATCGCCGTCCTCGCGTACTGGAAGGCGAGGCGCGTGCTGATCGACTACGTCGGCGACGTGGTGGTGTACGTCTCGGCGCATCGTGTCAGCAAGTACTCGGCGACACGCGCCCAGATCATCGACGAGGCCCGCACCCTGCTCACGACCGTACTGGCTCACAGGACCGACGGCCGCCCGACCTACGAGCACGTCATCATCGTCGGCCACTCGCTCGGCTCGGTGATCGCCTACGACACGTACAACGAGCTGATCAACGACGTGTCGCTCGAAGACAGCGCGCGAGCGGAGCTCGACCGCGTCGCGGCAATCGTCACGCTCGGGAGCCCGCTCGACAAGATCGCGTTCCTGTTCAACATCCCCGGCGAGCAGGAGTCTGAGGTGCGGCAGCAGTACGTCGAAGCGATGCGGCCGATGATCGCGAACTACGGCACACGGCCGCCGCGGTGGATCAACGTGTGGTCGTGGTACGACTGGATCGGCGCGCCGCTCAGGTTCTACGATCCGCCGCCGGCGGGGGATGGGGAGGTGATCGGCAAGCGGATCCATTCGTTCGAGGACCTCGAAGGCTCGTTCCCGCTGCGCGAGCACACGCGGTACTGGTACCACTCGGGGGTGCGTGCGTTGCTGCGGGCGATCGTGATCGGGTGCGATCCGCTCGTGGTTGGTGCGCCGAAGGGGTTGGCCGGGGGAGAAAGCAGGCCGCAGATGAACGCGGATCAAGCGGATTGACGCGGATCTGAAGATTACTTAAGTATCCGCTTGACAATTGTGGATGACCAGTCGATACTCAAGCCGTGACTTAACTAACACGGCTTTGAAGGAGGTAGCACGATGGAAGAGCGATCGGTCATTCACAACACCTTTGTCCTCGAGCGCAGTTTCCCAGCGACGCCGGAGCGGGTCTTTGCCGCA
>JBGAKX010000181.1:0-7833 GCA_044224215.1 Blastocatellia bacterium | reverse complement strand
ACGTTGGGGCCTGAGCGCTATCGCAAACTGAGCTGAGCCCGGCAGGGCTCAGGCCCCAACCCGCGCCGCTCACTACGTTGGGGCCTGAGCGCTATCGCAAACTGAGCTGAGCCCGGTAGGGCTCAGGCCCCAACCCGCGCCGCTCACTACGTTGGGGCCTGAGCGCTACCGCGCTCAGCTCAGATATTCGCGTTCGGGTTCGCCTCGCCGGCAAACAACCGCGTCAGCATCGGCGGCGCAACCAGCGTCGTCGCAACCGCCATGAACACGACCACGCCGTACAACGACCCGGTCAGCACGCCGAGGCTCAACCCGACCTGCGCCACGATGATGCCCACCTCGCCGCGCGGCACCATTCCCATTCCGACCTGCATCGCCTGCCGCCGTCCGAGCGGCCACGCACCGGCTCCGCATCCGATGAGCTTTGTCGCCACCGCAACGACAGTCGCGACGACGGCGAGCGCTATGACCGACGGCTCGCGGAACACGGACAGATCGAGTTGCAGGCCGATCGATACAAAGAAGAACGGCACGAGAAACTCCGTCACCGCCGACACCTGGGTGTGGAAGTCCTTCTCGGAGCTCAGATCCGCAAGAGCCATGCCCGCCAGGAACGCACCGATGATCGGCGCGACGTTGAACTCGGTCGCAAGCCACGAGAATCCGAGGCACAGCATCACCGCAAAAAAGAAATACGCGTCCCCAAGCCGCATGCCATCGACGATCCCGCGCACCTTGTTGATGATCCGTCCCGCGACGAGCACCGTGAACAGCGTGAACCCGATCGACAGCCCGGCCGTCAGCCCGATCTCCGCATAGTTGATCGTTCCGCTCGCCGTGCTCGCCACGATGCTCAGCACCAGCAAGCCCAGGATGTCGTCGATGACCGCCGCGCCGAGGATGATCTGGCTCGTCGGCAACCCAAGCAGCCCCATCCCCGCGAGCACGCGTGCCGTGATCCCGACGCTCGTCGCGACCATCGCCGCGCCCATGAATACGCCGCGAATCGACGTATCCCCCCATAGTGCCATCAAGCCCCAACCGAAGAAGAAGGGAAGCACGACGCCGCCGACGGCCACGATCATCGCGCGCTTTCCGACCTTGAAGATCTCGGACGGTCGCACTTCGAGACCGACGTTGAACAGCAGCAGGATGACGCCGATCTCGGCCAGCGCAGTTGTCGTATCCGTCAGTTCGACCCAGCGCAGCGCATGAGGCCCGATCAGCACTCCGGCGAGAATCTCCCCGACGACCGCGGGTTGGCCAAGTCGTTCAAACACTTCGGCGAGTACTTTTGCGGACGCAAAGATCACGAACACGCTGCTGAGCAGATCGACCGTATGGCCGGACGCCGAAAGGAGAAGATTCAACATCGTTCAACGCACCTCCGAATCTGTGTGCCGCTACTTCTCGGACGCGCCCTTCGAATTGCGCTTCACAACGCGCACGGCCCGCCGACGGCCCGCGCGCCACAACTCGGAGAGGCGCGAAATCTCGCGCTCGTCATAAAACCTCAGCGTCGCAAGCACGAACGGGAAGCATGCAGCGATGCCGAACCGAACCGCAAATGAAACGTAATGGTTCCCGATCGGAAGCAGCACGATCACGGCGTACATCGCAAACGCGACGACGAGCAACTTCACGATCCGTCCCCAGTCGTAGGCGATCGGAAGGTACTTGTTCGACATGTACCACCGGAACCAGTTCATGAAGAGGTACGCGATGACGGTGGCCCATCCCGCGCCGATGATGCCAAAGCGCGGAATGAGCAGAAAGTTGAGCGCGATGTTCACGGCAGCCGCCGCCGACACGATGATCGGGTTCCAGTACGCCTTGCGTTCCGTCATCAACCCGACATTCACGCCCTTTCCCGTCGCGACGAGCAGGTAATACAACACAAAGAGCGGAACGACCGGGATCGCGCCCCAGTACTCTTCGCGCAGCGTGATGTGAATCAACTCTGGAACGAGCACCGCCACGCCAAGGCCGAAGAAGAGCGACAGGAACGTCAGGTATGTCAGCACCAGCGAGTAGTACTCGCCGGCGTCCTCGTCCTTGCTCACCTGGAACCGCATTGCGGGCCAGATCAGGCTGAACGGATTCGTGATCAGGATCGGCAGGATCGATGCGAACTTGTTCGCAAGCTCGTAGAGACCGACCTCTTTCGCCGTCGAGTAGTGGTTGATAAAGAACCGGTCGGCGGTGATCAGCACCTTTGTGGCGAGCGCGTTGAACACCATCGGGACGCCGAGCGCGAGCATCGGCTTGAGCTCCGTGAACGAGAACACAAAGCTGAAACTGCCGCGCAGAAGCGAAAAGTAGATCACCGTCTGGAGTGCGGTGCCGACCACCCATCCGATCAGCGCGCCGGTGACGCCGAGCTTGAAGACCGCGACCAGTGCGACGATCGCGAGGAACTGCGCGAGACCCGCGATCCATTTCACGCCGACGTAGACCTTTGACCGGCGCGCGGCCTTGAGGATCAGAAACGGCACCGTGTTGACCGTGTCGATCGCCGTGAGCACGATCACCAGCTGTACGAGCCGAACGTCGGGGATCTTGATCAGCGCGGCATACCAGCCCGCGAACGGAAACGACGCCAGCGCAAAGACGAGGTTCACGCCGACCAGAAACCAGAGCGTCGTGCCGGTGATGACGCGCCGGCGCTCCTCCGACTCGTCGTCAAAGTACGATCGGAAATATGCCTGTGTCATGCCGATGCCGAGCAGTTGGGTGGCGAATGCCTCGGTCGCGAGAAGCAGCGCGAGGTGCCCGAGGTCGCCGGGCCCGAGGTACTTCGCATAGACGAATGTGAGAAGAAATCCGGTGAGGCTCGTGACGAGCGGGGCTATGCCGAAGACCGCGGCTTCGGTCACGGTCTCCCTGATCTTGGCGTAGAGTCCCATGTCGGCGTGCCCCGGTCGCTCGTCGTTCGCCGCGCGTGCGTTCGCTACGTCAGATATCCGAGCGCGCGCAGCTGCTCCTCGAGCAACGCGTCCTCGCCCGCTTCGGGTCCGCTCGCACTGCCGCCGAGAAACGCGGCGACCTGGGCCGACAACATCGCGACGAGCTCGGGGTGATCGGCCGCCACGTTGCGTGTTTCAAGCGGATCGGCGGCGAGATCGAACAGCTTCACGCGCTCGCCCGCAGCGTGCATCTCGCGCAGCAACTGTCCGCGAAGATCCGCCTTCACAGCCGCGCCCGCCTGGCGTGCAAGCCGAGCCTCGAACATCGCGAGCTTCGCGTCGGTGCAGTCGTCGATGATGAATTTCCACCCCTCGGTCCGCACACCAGCGAGCAGCGGTTCGGCGAGCGCGTCGTCGTTGAGGTGCCCGACAAAGAACGCGGGACGCTCTGTCGATCCGCTTCCACCCGATAACAGCGCCGTCAGCGACGCCCCGGCCAGCGGCGGATTCTCGGCAGTCACGCCGATGCCGGTTAGCTCGAGAATCGTCGGGAGAATGTCGACCGTACGCACTTGTGCCGAGACGCGAGATCCCGCAGTGACCGCCCACGGCGCGTGGACGATCAGCGGCACTCGGATGACTTCTTCGCGGCCGCCGTTGATCGGTCCGTGGAGCGGCGTCAGGTGACTGAGCCCCTCGCCGTGATCCGCGAGCACGACGACGATGGTGCGCTCGAGTTCGCCCAAGTCGCGGAGCAATGCAACCAGCTCGCCGACCATCGCGTCTGCGGCGCTTGCATTCTCGACGTAGAGCTGCCGCACGGCCGTCCAGTCGTCGGTCGCCCACGCGTTGGCGAACAGCCGCTCGACGTCTGCGGGCTTGCGACCGTACGGCCAGTGGGCCGCAAACGTGTGAAAGAACAGGTGCCACGCGCTGCCCCGCGCCTTCTTGAGCCACTTCCGCGTCGCGCGATCGACGCTGCCCGCAAAGATCGACGTCTGGAAGCCACGGGCGAGACCCGTCACGTCGCTCGCGAACATGACGCCCTCGCCCTCCGCGCGGCCGGCGCTCTGGGCGGTGCGGTATCCCGCCGACGCGAGACGCTCTGCGAGCGTCCGGGCCGCCGGATTGATCGGAGTCCGGTACTGGTGGTGCGCGCCGTGCTGCGGCGGAAGCAATCCGGTGAACAGCGACGCGTGCGACGGCGTGGTGAACGGTGCGGCGGAGACCGCCTGCGTGAAGATCGCGCCGGCCGCAGCCAGCGCATCGATGTGCGGCGTCGTCAGCCGGTCCGCAGCGTCACCGAGAAAGCGTCGCTCGCCTGCGGCGGCGACACAGTCGAATCTGAGCGTGTCGAGCGAGACGACGAGGACGTTTGGCTTCATACGCGTGAACGCTCTGCGGCGATGCGGGCTCGAAGCGCGTCAGTGACCTCGGCAACCGTGATCTGGCTGAGGCACTGATGGTCGTTGCACAGATGCACCTTGCTGTCGCCCGGCATACGATAGCACGGACTGCACGGCAGGGCTTTGAAGAGCACCGTGTGAAGCGGTCCGCGCGGACGGTTGCGCGGAAGATCGCTCGGGCCCCACGGAATCACGGTCGGCACGCCGAGCGCCACCGCGATCTGCATCGGTCCGCTGTCGTTTCCGACGAGTGCCGTCGCGCGCTCGATAATCGCCGCGAGCGTCGGAACATCCGTTTCGCCGACGAGATCGACGAACCTGCCGTTCAGCTCGGCAGAGAGCCGCTCGGACATCTTCTGCATCTCGGCGCGTTCGTCGGGCGCGCCGACGAGAACGAACTTCAGCGCGGGCGATCGACCTGCGAGCCGGACGACCTCTTCAAACCGGTCGACGCCCCACTGTTTCCAACGCATGACGCGGGACGTTCCGGCGTGCACGGCGACGAACGCGTCGTCCGGTGCGATGCCGCGTGCCGCCAGCAGTTCCACCGCCACCGACCGTGCCGTTGCAGGCACGTGAATGAACGGCTTGTCGTCGACCGAGTCGCGCGACACACCCACCGCGTACGCCAGTTCGAGGTACCGGTCGATTTCGTGCTGGTCGCGTTCCATTCGCGCAGGTACGTTGTAGAGAAAATCGTAGGGATTCGACCAGCCGGGGCTGGTCACGTGGCCGCATCGCCACGGGATTCGGGCGAATGCCGTGAAGGCAACCTGGAACGGATAGACCACGTGGAACGCGTTGATGCACAGGTCAAAGCGCTCGCGCTTGAGCGACTTGATCGCACGGCGACGTTCGCCGAACCTGGCCTGTGCCGGGATTTCGACGACCCGATCGACGACTGCGGGCCCCGCGACGTCCTGGTTGCTGCGGCTTCCGCCGACCGCGACGACGATCTCGGCGTGGGGGAACCGGCGCCGGATCGCACGGAGCGCCGGCGTATACAGCACGATGTTCCCGACGCCCGCGTAGAGCGGCACCAGGATCTTCCGGACCTCTTCTGGAGCAAACGGCTTTCGTGGCAGCGTGGCGCAGTACACGCGGAATGCCGCATACGCCGCCTCGCGCCCGAGTCGTTTCGCTGCCCTGATGATCACGCCGTCATCTCACCTATGAGTGCAAGTCGATGGATTCGCCGGAATTCGCCGAGCTGGGCCGGGCTGTGGACAATGCGCGCGATCCGCCTAGTTGATGTACCCGAGACCCTTCAGCTGATCCATGATCTCGTCCTCTTCGGTCACGCTGAACGGGTCGACGCGGTCGGTTGCCGCGCGCGACGTGTTCTCCCGGAACTCTATGTGATGCGTCGCGGTGAACTCTTCGGTGAACAGACCAACGACCGGCTGCCCGTCCATGTCGTCGTTCAGCGGAATTCCGAGTGCGTACAGCGCAGTGGGTGTGACGTCCATCAGCCGCGCACCGACGACGTCTGCGCCCG
This sequence comes from Blastocatellia bacterium, assembly GCA_044224215.1. GTDB lineage: Bacteria > Acidobacteriota > Blastocatellia > UBA7656 > JADIYM01 > DAOMFM01. The sequence continues at coordinate 2,023 of JBGAKX010000181.1, read as the reverse complement.
CCTTGATGCCGGGTCCGTGTGCGATCAGCACGCCCCAGTCGGTGTGCGAGCCCGTCGCTCCCGTGTTGATGGCGAACAGTTCCCGTGGCTCGAGGTGGCACGACGGCACGCCGACCGGCATGCACGTGACGATGTCCGGCGCGTACTCGATGTACGGCCCGTCCATCACCTCTTCGCGTCGGTACACGCGATCGAAGACATTTTCGCCGCCCGGATACGACATCCGCTTCAGCTCGTGGATCAGCCTTGTGCGCAGCGCCTCGTAGGCGATCGGTTCCACGATTCCGTTCGGTTCGCGGCCTTTCAGGTTGATCCGCACGCCGCGCGGCACGAGCGCGTACGCCGTGGTCGCCGACCAGTCGACGTTCTCGATGATGCGGTCGATACTGGTCCGCTTGTTCGCCATCTGGCCGTGCTTGAGGTCGGCTTCGCGCGCCCCGGCGGGCTCGCCAAACACCTTGTTTCGCACCGTGCGCGCCGTGGACAGCAGGCCGACCGATTCGAGCAGGTCTTTTGTGCGCTTCCGCACGCGCTGACCCGGCGTCTCCCTGACGAGCGACTTCAGGTAGCCGTGCTGCTGCAGCCAGCGGTTGATGTAGACGTAGTGCGGCTGCGCGCCAAAGCCGTGGTCCGACACGATGTAGATCTGGCACTCGGGCCCGACCGTCTCGACGAGCCGTCCGACCTGTTCGTCGACGCGTTCGTAGACCTGCCGGATCGCATCGCCGAACGCCTCGCCGCGCTCGGGCGTGTGTGCGGGATGGTCCGCGTCCATGTCCGCCCAGAAGTAGTGCTGCGCGCGATCGGTCTCGGTGAACACGAGCATCGCAAAGTCGGTGTCACGCGATTCGAGCAGGTAGCGCATCGCGGCGCCGCGCGCGTCCACCGAACGCAGCAGCTCGTCGCGCATCTGCTCGCGCGGTATGTGCTTTGACCGCAGGTCGATGATGTACTCGCCGGTCTCGGCGATGACGTCCTTGATCAGGCCCTCGGGATACGTGAAGTCGCTTTCGACGCTCGGCGACAGCATGCCGCCGATCAGGTAGCCGTTGACGGGCACCGGCGGATATGAACACGGGACGTTCACGACACCCACGCGAAGGCCTTCGCGGCTGAGAATCTGCCAGATGCGGTCGTACCGGATGTCGCGCGAGTTCACGACCGACATCCTGTAGTCGTGCAAGTCCTTTCGAATCAGTGCGTTGAAAATGCCGTGCTTGGCCGGATTGACGCCGGTGGTGCACGACGTCCACCCCGGAAAGCTGTTCGGAATGACCGTCGACTGCAGCAGCCCGCGGCCGCCTTCGCGCATCAGCCGCCCGATGTTCGGCAGCAGACCGTCGGCGACCCATCCGTCGATCAGATCGAACGTCGCGCCATCGATACCAATGATGAAGACTCTCGGCTTTACCGTCACGACATGGCTCCCGAAATGAATCCGCAATAATAGCAGGGAACGAGGTACATGGTACGCAGAACTGGCGCGCCGTCCGCCTCAATGCATGTAGCCGAGCCCGCGCAGCTTCTCCTTGATCGCGTCGTCGTCGTACTCCACGTCGTCGTCCGTCGTTACCGTTGCGTCGGTCGCGACGTAGCGCACTGGGCGGGCTCCGGGCTCGGACGCCGGATCGAACAACTCGAGTCGCACGGCGCCGTCAAGGTCATCCGGAACCGACGCGCCGGCAAGGTGGAGCGCCGTCGGGCACACGTCGACGATGTTGAACGGCCCGGCGAGCACGCCCGGCCGAACGCCGGGACCCGCGACCGCCCAGATCCCGCGACGGGTGTGATGAAAGTACGGAGCGTCAACGGGCTGGCGCACTGGAACATCGAGCAGGCGACCGCTCAACCCGACGTCCTCGCGCGTGGATTCGACGAGCAGATCGGGTGCGCGCTCGACAAACGGTCCGGAATACACGTCCTCGCGCCTGCGCACGCGCACGTCGGGCTGCCGCCCAAGCAGCGCCGCAACGCGATCGCGCGTCGCGTCGTAGTCGGCAGGATCGACGATTCCGAGCGGCTC
>JBGAKX010000180.1:0-7845 GCA_044224215.1 Blastocatellia bacterium | reverse complement strand
CGGATCGCGCGAGTTGACCTCTTCGTTCGGGTAGAGATGGAACCAGCGCTGGCCGCCCTGTTCCGCGGGTCGCGTGTCCCAGCAGACGTTCAGCGCCTGAAACTTCCCACCGGGGAACTCGATCAGGTATTGCTGCAAAGGGTGGATGCCGAACGTGTAGGCGATCTTGTACTCGTGAAGCTGGCCGTCGGGGCCGTCGGTCGTGACAAAGAACTCGTCGCCGCGACGTGTGAATGTGGAGGTGACGCCGAAATGGGTGAAGCTGCGTCCGTCGAATGCGCCGACGACCGAGGTCGGGCTGGCCGGCATCATGGCGAGGTCGTGGTCCGAGCCTGCGTGGAGCTTCATCTGCTCGTCGTGGCACGGTGCGCATGCCTGGCGGCCAACAAATGTAGGCGCGTCGGAAAGGGCGACGGGCGCGTCGGTGCGTGATCCGCATGCGATGGCGATCACGGCGGCTACGATTCCAAGTGCCGCAATGACGGCGCGCCGTCTGATGCGGCCAGGTCCCAGGTCGTTCGGCATACGGGCGGACACTTTACCGCAGATGAACGCAGATTCGCGTCTATTCGCGGCTCTCCGCATTGGAGCCAAACACCTCCGGTGCGACCAGAACCAGCGACACGATCGCGCAAATCGCCGCGAGCACTGCAAACGCGATTTGTGGCGCGACTGCCTGGTCTGCCAGGTCGCGCAGCGTTCGAACGTCCGTTGACAGCTGACCGCCCTCGATCAACGCGACGTCAGTGCGAATCGCGGGCCACGTGCCGTCCGCCGTCGTCGCGACAACCGACATTGCACGTGTGGGAAGCTGCGGAAAGGGGCAATAGACCTCCGGCGCCGGCTCGTCGTCGAGTCGATTCACGCCGACGTTTCCAACTACTCCAACGACCGTTCGCGAGCGCAGGCCACGCGACGTCGGGAACAGGATGCGCCGGCCGATGGCGCCGTCATCCGGCCAGTACCGCTGTGCAAACGCCGCGTTCACGATCGCAACGTCCGGCGCGCCGGGCCGGTCAGAGTCGCGAAACGCGCGGCCTGCGAGCACCGGGATCCCGACGACCTCGAAGTACCGAGGGCTGACCGAACGGCATTCGTGATCAACCGTGATCCGCTCGGGACCACGTTCGACGGCCATCGACCGGTCGCTCGAACCGCCCTCGAGCGGGAGGATATCGACCGCGGCGGCGTCCACGACTCCGCGCATGCTTCGTGCATTTGCGAGCGACGTGTCATAGGCGCTGACGAGGCCGTCGTCCCGCGCATCGAGCGCGAGACGGTACGTCACCTGCCCGGATGGATCGAGTCCGGACGGAACCGAACGTGATCTCGCAACGGAAACGACGAGCACGAGCGATCCGCCCGCGAGTACAACCACGAGGGCCGCACGTGCACCGGCGAGCACGCGGTGCGTGGTGGCCGTTCGAGACATGGTGGACACAACGCCGACCACGATCCCGGACGTGATCGCGATCCCCAGCACGAGCATTGCCACGCGGCCGTCGAGCCCAACGGCAGCATCCGGCGCCAGGCGTGCTTGAAACCACCTGAGCCATGGCATCGCGACGGCAGCGACGACGAGTCCACAGCAGGCTCCGCCGATCGCGAGCACAAGCCCGCGGACGATGCGGCGCCGCAGAACGCTCGACAACGTGTCGGGCAGTCGGGCCTCGGAATCGAGCAACCGACGGGCTGCGCCCAACGAGGCAATCGCGATCAGCACTATCGCCAGGCCGAGCAACGCGACGAGTGGCGCAAACTCGCGTGACGTGAGGTTTCGCTCGACGGACACGACCGACACGCCCCATTGCGGACCTGGACTCCTGCCCCCGACTGCCGGCTTGATCCGTCCGACAAGATCCGACAGTTCGTGCTGAGCTGTCTCGAGCGACACACCCGGCTTCAGTCGTCCAACGACGTCGAGGAACCGCGCATCCGGGCCTCCGGCGGCCTGGGGCGCCTCGCTTGGATTCCGGGGCCACCAGAGGTCTGCCGTCGCGGGACAGTCGAACTCGCGCGGCATCACCGCGACAATGGTCAACTGCTCGTGCTCGACCGATATCTTTTGACCGATGACCGTCGGGTCGCCCTCGAAGCGCGTTTGCCAGAACTGGTACCCGAGGACTGCGGTGCGCGTCGGGGGGCTCGAGTCTCCGCCGGTGCCGTTCACGTCACCGACGAGCGGGAATGCCCCGAGAACGTCAAAGAAGTTCGGAGACACACTGGCGATGCGCGCCGGACCGGCCGCGCCATCGTGCGTCACCACACCGCGCCGGACATAGATCGAAGCGGCATCCGAAAAGACCTGCGACTGGGCGCGGTACGTGTCGTATTCGGGAACCGACGCCGGCAGCAGGTTGTTGGCAACGGCCGAGCACGTATTCCGTACCATCACGAGGCGGTCCGGTTCCGTGACGAGAGGAGCGTGCGTAAGCGAGGGAATGGTGAGAGCGAGAAGCGCGCTCGCGACTCCCATGCCGAGCGTAAGCATCAGCCCGGCGCCAATCGTGGCTCGCGGTCGTTCGACGAGCATTCCGACGCCTCGCCGTACGTCGTCGAACACAATGGACTCGGCTGCCGCGTGCGATCGCATGCAGAACGCGTCGGCAAACGCGCCCGTGCACGTGCGCCAGAGCCGCAGCCTTGTCCGGCCGTTGACGGCTGCCCATCGCTTGATGCGGTCCCAGCGGTGCCAGACCTCGGCCTCCCACTCGCGGCGCCAGTCGGGACGGTGTGACGACGGCACGATCAGGCTCGCGAGCGCGACGAGCGCCATCGACAGCTGTATGCCGACGTCACGATCCGGGTGTCGCGCCGACATCGCCCGTACCTCCTAGCCGCGCGCTGGCCGGCGGGTCCTCTTCGATTCAGTCATGGTGGCGGCGAGTTGGCGGTATCGCGCGACCGCCTGCTCGAGCGACTCCACGCCCGATGCGGTGAGCTCGTAGTACCGCCTGGTAGGACGCTGTTCGTCCTGCGCGACCTCGGCGTCCTCCCAGTTGGAACTGACTGCGCCGGCGCGTTCCAGGCGACGGAGCGCCGGGTAGACGGTGCCGCTCGGCAGGCCCGTGATGTCCATGATGTCGAAGCCGTGCCGGTACCCGTGCGCGAGCGCCTGCAGGATCAGAGCGGTCGGATACGTGATCGTGACCTTCTGGCTCACGGAATTCCTCCTCGCGACGGGCACTGTGCGCGGTGCAGGTATCAGAGTCAAGCGTCCGCCACGGCGCTGTCAGTTGGCCTTGCGGAACTGGAGGCGAAACGTCTCGGTCCACGTGTCGCCGTCGTCGGTCGACTCTTCGCCGACCTGGTCGAACGAGCGGTTCGTGATGTTGATGTAGCGCAGACGCGAAAGCCGGCGGTTGCCGTTCGCGTCGATCAGCGGGCCGACGAGCACGATATTGTCGCCGTCGCGCCCGCCGGTCTGCTGGGTGTAGAGGCCCTGGTTGTCGAGGTACGTCTGGGTCCAGAGCCCCGTGGTCGCGTCAAAGACGGTCACGGTATTGCCGGCAAACCCCGGCGCGCGCATCTTCTCGGTGATGGCTATGCCGCTGCCAAAGCTCTTGATCGTATCGGTCGCGGTCCCGCCGCCAACCTGCTGGATGTTCCACTTGCCGATGGTGAAGTCAAAATCGTGCGCGCCGTCCGGAAGAGTCGACGTGACTCCCGATGGAGCGTCGCCGGCCGCGCGACGACCCTGTGCGTACCCATCGATGCAGCCAACCGCCACGAGAAATGCCACCATCACGGCCCCGCCAAGTGCCCTTGTCTTCATTCGCCCCTCCGTAATATGTAGAACTCTAGCTATGTAGAATTCTATATACCATGAAACCCGGCAGAGCTGGCAAGTCAGAACCGCAGATTTGCGTAATCTGCGTTTATCTGCGGCCTTCTTCCGTTCCAAATGGCCAACGATGCGTTCGCCATGACCAGACGAGGAAGAACACGACGCCGAGCCCAAGCGTTGCCAGCCCAAGCCAGATCGCCCGCGCTCCCGACGTCGCAAAGATGAAGATCCACCCGGCGAGCGCCATCAGCGCCGGCAGCGGGTAGAGCCACATCTTGTACGGCCGCACGAGGCCGTTTCCGTGGCGGCGCAGCAGCACGACCGCCGCGATCTGGCCGATGAACTGGACCAGGATGCGCGTCGTGATCAGCGCCTGAATCACGTCGTCGAGCGAGAACAGACAGCACACGATCGAGATCAGCCCGATGACGATCAGCGAGACGTACGGAAACCGTTTCGTCGGATGGAGCCGGCTGAACACCTTGAAGAAGTAGCCATCCTCGGCCGCGGCGAACGGGATGCGCGAGTAGCCGAGCAGAAGGGCGAACACCGACCCGAACGCGGTCCACAGGACCATGATCGTGAAGATCGTCGCGACGCGTGAGCCGTAGATCCGCTCCATGAAGCTCGAGACGATGAAGCCCGACTCGGGATGGTCCTGGTACGGCACGAACTCGCGCCACGGGACGACACCGATCAGCGACAGGTTGATGGCGATGTAGATCACGGCCACGACGATCACGCTGATGATGATCGAGCGAGGGATCACGCGGCCGGGGTTTCGGACTTCGTCGCCGATGTAGCAGACGTCGTAGTAGCCGAGATAGTCGTACACGCCGATGCGCGCCGCGGCTCCGAGACCAAAGAAGAATCCGAGCGACAGGTCGAATGCGTGAGGTGGAAAGTCGAACGCGATCTTGTGATCAAAGTGCATCGCGCCCGTCCCGATGACCGCGAGCGTCGTCAGGAGCGTCCCGATCCACAGGCTCACGGTGATCCGTCCGATCGACGTGATCTTCCGGTACAGCAGGACGATGTTCAGCACGCCAACCGACGCCGCCACGCCGAAGGTCTTCCACGAACCGAGCGCCGGCCAGATGTAGCCGGTGTACTGCGCAAAGCCGATGTAGCCGGACGCGATCTCGAGCGGTCCGCTGAGGATGAACTGCCAGATGAAGAGAAACGCCATGAGGCGGCCGAACGTCTGGTGGCCGAAGGCTTCGCGAAGATAGACGTAGGTGCCGCCGGAACCGGGCATCGCTGCGCCGAGCTCGCTCCAGACCATGCCGTCCGGGATCACGATCAGGATGGCCACGAGCCATCCGAGCAGCGCCTGCGGGCCCACCATCACCGACATCAACAGCGGGATCGTGATGAACGGGCCGACGCCGATCATGTTCGACATGTTGAGCGCGGTGGCCTGCAACAGACCGAACCGCCGGATCAAACCGTGCGAAAGCTCTTCTTTCGGCTCTGAAATCGCCATTGGACCTCGCGGGCGCCTGAATTTTGTGTGAACGGGAGCGAACGAAACTGTTGACAGGATTTTAAAGCTACTTTATAAAGCTGTTTTAGTAAAGTGTATTCCCAAGACTACAGCGACAGCGACCGAATATGAAGACCGAGACGATGGATTCGCGCCGGATGCGGCTTCACAACTCCGAGCAGGTGCTCAGGATCGTGAGGGATCTCGGTCCGCTGTCCCGCACCGAGATTGGCCGCCAGAGCCGGTTGAGCGCACCGACGGTGGCCGCGGTCATCGCCGAGTTGCTGCGCGTCAGAATGGTCGAAGAGTCGGGCGAAGGGAAGTCCACCGGAGGCCGCAGACCGCAGCTCGTGTCGTTCAACGCAAAGTTCGGCGCGGTTGTCTCGGCCAACATCGGGGCGACGACGATCCGCCTGGTGCTCGCCGACATGAACGGCGAATGGATCGCGCGGCGCGTCCTGCCGGTCGGCGACGACACGCGGCCCGAGCCGCTGATTGCGCGCGTCGCCGACGCGATCAAGGAGATGCAGGCGACCGAGCTCGGCGCTGGAATTCCCGTGCTGTCGACGATCGTCGGCGCGCCTGGCATGACCGACATGACGCGCGGCGTCGTGCTGGAGGCGGCGAATCTCGAGGGCTGGGTCGACGTACCGGCGCGCGACATGCTCGAACACGCGCTCGGAGTGCCGGTGACGGTCGACAACGACGTGAACCTGTCGGCGATCGGCGAGCACTGGCGCGGCGCGCGGCGCGACATGAAGTCGTTCGTCTTTGTCCTGCTCGCGACCGGTCTCGGCGCCGGCATCGTGCTCGACGGAAAGATTCACCGCGGTAATCGCTGGTACGCGGGCGAAATCAGCCGATTGAACGTCGACTTTCGCGAGTGGGACGTCGATTTCGGCGCCGCCGGTTACCTCGAGAGCTATGCCGGCGAGGAACCGCCGAAATCCGCGCCGCGCTCGCCGCGCCGCCACCACGGCCCGCTCGACGACGAGACGCTCGTCCGGCTGGGCGTCGCGATCGCGAACATCGCGGTCATCATCGATCCCGAGGCGATCGTCCTCGGCGGACGCGTTGCGGTGTCGCACCCCGAGATGCGCGAGCGTCTGTTCGAGGTCGCGAGCCGCGTCGCACCAAACTGTCCCGAGATCGGCATCACCGAGCTCGGCGAGGATGCGCCGCTGTACGGCGGCGTCAAGCTGGCGCTCGATCACGTCGACGAACTGCTGCCCCGGTACCTCGTGGACTGAGGCGGCCGTGGGTTCCGCCCGCCGGCGGCAAAGGACGGCGGGCGGGCACCTACCGATCCAGGGTTTCCTGCAAGATCACTTCAACGGAGTACAGCCATGAAGCTCAAAGACGCGGCATTCTGGGCACTTCTCGCATGCGCGGTGACGATCGCAGCGCCACGCGCCATCGCGGCGCAGGAGACAACCGGTACGATCGTCGGCGTCGTCACGGACGCGTCGAATGCCGTCGTCCCTAAGGCGACCGTCACGATCACGAACACCGGAACGAAGTCGGTTGTCAGGACGGTCACGACCGACGGACAAGGCCGGTTCGTTGCGCCGCTGCTTGCGGTGGGCACGTACACGGTCAAGTTCGAAGCGGACGGGTTCAAGAGCTATCTCGCAGACAACGTCGAGCTTCACGTCAACGAACGCCTGACGCTGAATCCGCAGCTCGAGGCCGGCAACATCAGCGAGACCGTCACGGTGAGCGCCGACGCGATCCAGATCGACACGCAGACCGCAACGCCGACGGGTCTGATCAACGGAACGCAGGTGCGGCAGTTGTCGCTCAAGAGCCGCAACTACGAAGAGCTCGTCGCCCTGATGCCCGGCGTCACGACCGACGTCAGCGACACGCTCTATGTCGGCGTCAGCGCGCCGAGCGGCGGCACGAACGAGGTCGGCTTCTCGATCAACGGCAGCCTCGGCTCGCAGAACAACTGGACGGTGGACGGCGCCGACAACGTCGACCGCGGCGGCAACTACACCCTGCTCAACTATCCGAGCGTCGAAGCCATCTCGGAGTTCAAGGTGCTGCGCGGTCTCTACAACGCCGAGTACGGCCGCAGTTCGGGAGGGCAGATCAACGTCATCACTCGATCGGGCGAGTCGGAGTTCCACGGCAGCGTCTACGAGTTCTTCCGCAACGACAAGCTCAACGCGAACACGTTCCTGAACAAGTCCACCGACCCGATCATTCCGCGGACGCCGCTACGGTACAACAACTTTGGCTGGTCGCTCGGAGGTCCGATCTTCATTCCTGGCCACTACAACACCGAGCGCAACAAGACGTTCTTCTTCTACTCGCAGGAGTTCCGCCGCGTCACCGAGTCGTCGACGTCGCAGTCGATCGTGCCGAACGGGCTCGAGCGCGGCACCGACCCGTCGACGGGCGGCAACCCGACCTTTGCCGCGCCCGTGTGTCTGAATCCGCCGGACTGCACCGTGTTCGGCACCCAGTTTCCCGCGGCGATGATCAACCCGGCGGCCGAGGCGTATCTGGCGGACGTCTCTTCGCACATCGCGCTTCCGCAGGATTCGGTCAACGTCATCCTGACGGC
>JBGAKX010000012.1:0-58096 GCA_044224215.1 Blastocatellia bacterium | reverse complement strand
GGCTCGGACGAAGACGAGGACCTGATCAAGGAAGAGACAAAGGCCACGCTTCGGTGCTTCCCGTCCGACGTACCGGAGGGTGAAGGCGTGTGCTTCTTCACCGGCAAGCGCACGTCGCAGGTCGCGATCTTCGCCCGCGCATACTAGGGCAACGACCGCAGATCTAGCGGATTGTGCGGATGAATGCGGATCAAACACTTGGATGTCATATCAGCGTGGATCCGCTAAATCTGCGTTATCCGCGGCCCTTCTTCTCCCGCTTCAGGCTACGCGCGCGCCAAGGCGCGTATTGACGCCGTGCGGACAACGCCAGTAAGATTGCCGTCCATCTGACGGAGCGGTGTTGTTCGCCGCTCCGTTCTTTGGTAGGGCCGTTAGCTCAGTCGGTAGAGCAACTGGCTTTTAACCAGTGGGTCGCTGGTTCGAGTCCAGCACGGCTCATTTCTTGTATGTCTCGTTCGTCTAGAGGCCCAGGACACCGCCCTTTCACGGCGGCGACACGGGTTCGAATCCCGTACGAGACGCTCCACGGCCGCGCGCTCAGCCGGGCGCGCGGCCTCGGTATTTTGATCATGATCAGACGTACGACAACGGTTCTCGTATTCATCGCCGCGCTGTGCGCCGCTCTGCCCGCACGCGCGGCGGCTCCGCCCTCGGTCGACACGATTCTCGTCTTTCCATTCGAGAACACCTCAAAGCAGGCACAGGCACGGGACTACAACTGGATCGGCGAGAGCTTCTCGGAGATGCTCTCGGAACTGCTCGAAATGAGCAGCGATCTCGCGTCGATCCGCCCCGACGAGCGCAACCTCGCATACGACCGCGAAGGCCTGCCCGCAACGGCGGTGCTGACGCGCGCGACGGCCATCAAGGTTGGCGAGCGCGCGGGCGCCGATCTCATGATCGTCGGCACGTACCGCGTCGACGGCGAGAAGTCCAAGGAGACGATCACCGTGTCGGCCCGGCTGATCGATCTGCGCGAAGGCCGCATCATCGGAAACGAGTTCAACCGCGGCGCGAAGCTCGACGACCTGCAGGAGCTGCAGGGAGAGATCGCGTTCGAGATTCTTCAGCGTCGAAACCCGTCGCTGCCATTTTCAAAGGGCGACATCGTCGGCGCGGCCACAAAGATCCCTGTCGACGCATACGCCGACTTCATGAAGGCCATCACGACGAGCGACCGGAAGAACAAGGGCCTCTTCCTGTCACGCGCCATCGACGAATACGGCAAGGGAGGCCAGGGCCAGTTCACGCAGGCCATCTTCGAGCTTGGCCGGTTGTACTATCTCGACGGCAACTGGACTGACGCGATCAGCAGGCTCAGCCTCGTCGACAGCAGGTACCCGCGCTACAACGAGGCCGCGTTCTACCTCGGCGTGTCGTACGCGAACTCAAAGCAGAACGACGCCGCGGTTCGCGTGTTGACCGACCTGGTTCCGCGGATGCCGCTCTACGAGGTCTACAACAATGCCGGCGTCGTGTACATTCGCGCGAACCGGCTGGACGAGGCCGTCGTCTACCTGAAGCCCGCCGCCGAGGCAGCAACGCGCGATCTCGACACACAGTTCAACTTCGGGTACGCGTTGTGGCTGAAGAACGATTTTGCCAACGCGGCGACGCAGCTCCAGAAGGCCGTGCGCCGAAGACCTGCGGATGGCGAAGCGATCAAGTACAACGCCCAGGACGGCGAGGCGTTCTATCTGCTCGCAAAGGCGAGCGAGCGTGCCGGCCGAACGGCAGAGGCGGCCGAAGCGCTCGACCAGGCCAAGCGGTACCTTCCGTCGTTTGCCCTGTGGGAGACCAAGAAGCAGATTCCGGATCTCACGCGCCTGAAACTGCGGTTCTCGCGGTCGGCGCTCAAGCAGCTCAACCGAGACAAGAGGCTAGCGGCATCGCAGGATTCACCGGGCGCAGCCGGCGCGGCCGCAGACGTCCAGCAGTCGCTCGAGCGAGCCCGCGCGAATTTTGCGGCCAACCGGGACCGCGAAGCGCTCGACGAGCTTGGACGGATCCTGCAGACGAATCCGGACAATGCCGAGGCGCACCTGCTGCGCGGCCGTATCTTCGAGCGAAGCGGCGATTACGGCAAGGCGATCGAAGCGCTGAAGTCCGCCACGTTCTGGGACCCCAAGTCGGTCGCCGCGTATACGAGCCTTGCCCGCATCTACGTGTTCCGCAACGACTGTCCGAACGCGCAGTCGGCGATGCGCAAGGCGCTCCAACTCGACCCGACGTCCGAGCAGGTGCTCGCGATCAAGCGAACGGTCGAGAGCAAGTGCGGTCAGTAACGCACACCGAGGCGACGCTACTCGTTGTTCCGCTTCAGGATCAGAAGCGTCATGTCGTCGACGGGTGACGCAGTTCCGACAAAGCGAGACAGCGCCTCGTCGATGCGATCCCGGATCTTTCCGGCCGAGCTCGTGCGATTGCGCGTGAGCACTTCGATGAGCCGGTCCTCGCCAAACTCCTCGTCGAACATGTTGATCGACTCGGTGATGCCGTCCGAGTAGACGACGAGCGCCTCGCCGGGCCACAGCCGGACGCATGCTTCCTGGTACTCCGAGTTTCTGAGGATTCCAATCGGAAGTCCCGTGGCGTCGAGCCGCTCGATCTCGCCCGATGCACGGCACAGCAGCGGCGGGTTGTGCCCCGCATTCGCATAGAAGAGGTCGCCCGTCGTCGGATCGAGCTCGGCATAGAACAGCGTCAGGAACTTGTTCTCGGGCGAGTTCTCGGCGATGTAGTCATTCAGGTTCGCCATCATCTCGCGAATCGGGTGCGACGTCTGCGTCTGCGCGCGAACGGCGGCGTGCAGCGAGCTCATCAGGAGCGCCGCGCCGATTCCCTTGCCCGACACATCTCCGAGCGTGATCGCCAGCCGACGCTGGCGTCGCCGTTCGATGTAGTCGTAGTAGTCGCCGCCGATCTCGCGCGACGGAATGCTGTATGCGCAGAGGTTGTACCCTTCGACGACGGGCGGGCACGCGGGCTGCAGCCTGAGCTGAATCTCGGACGCGACCTTGAGCTCCTCCTCGAGACGCTTCTTCTCGAGCCGCTCTTCGACAAGCCGCGCGTTCTCGATCTTGATTGAGGCGACTCCGGCGATCGTCGTCAGCACCTGCAGATCTTCTTCGGTAAACCTGCTGTCGTACGGGTTGTCGACATAGATCATCCCAAACGTCTGCTCCGAGAGGATCAGCGGCACGGCCATCACGGAGCGCACGGCCGACAGCATGATCGAATTGCTGCCCTGGAATCTCGGATCGTGCATCGCGTCGGACGTCAGCACTGCGACGCCTTCCTTGAAGACGCGCTCCGAGATGGATCTGCTGATCTGCACGTCGGCAGTCGTCGGCGTCACGCCGCCGCCACCCCGCGTCCGCGAGACCTTCAACAGCAGGTCTGCCCCTTCAAACAGGAACAGGAATCCGCGTTCAGCAGGAATGGCATCGAAGACGAGCTCGACAACAAGCCTGAGCGTTTCGTCGAGTGATGTGTCGGAAAGAAGGGCCACGCCCACCTTGCCGACAACGGCGAGAAGGTCGCGACGCTCGATCGCCTCCGACACTGCCTTCACCGCGCCGCCGACATGGGTCTCCGACGACGCGGTCCGCAGCGAGTCGAGGAACCCGGAGGTCATCTTCGTCCGCTGCGATGCAACGATCGTTACTTCAGGCGCGTTTGCTTCGGGCGCGTCGCTCCAGAGCACGGACGACTGGCTCACGAGCGGCGCCGCCGAGTCGAGCGAGAACCCGATGGACGTCTCGCCGACGCGCAGTTCGTCACCGGGATGAAAGCGAGTCTGCTGCGTGAGCGGCTTTCCGTTGAAGAGGGTGCCGTTCGCGCTCCCGACGTCCAGCGCATAGAAATCTTCGCCGTCGCGCCGGACCTCGACGTGAAATCGTGACGCAAAGGGATCGCTCAGACAGACGTCGTTGCGCGACGAGCGCCCGATGGACGTCCGGACCTTTTCGAGCGAGACGGAATAGAGCGGTCCCGTCTTGGGCTTGATGATCAACTCGGGCATTCTTGGCTCACGATCATAGATCGAATGGCGCTCCGCGCGCGACACGCCTACCGTTCGAGCACCACCGTGGTTCCCGCGATCTTGTCGTGCCATCCCTGATGCTTGGCGTCCCAGATCACCCAGACGAAGCCAAGAAAGAGCGCCACGGACGAAAGCAGGTAACCGATGCAATGCCGCCGAAACACGGTTGCGTAGCCGGTCGGTTGTCCGTCGATCCGAATGATGCGAATGCCGACAAGCCGCTTGCCGACAGTCTGACCCGCCCTTGCGGCGAGCACGACGAAATTGAAGATGAACAGCAGCAAGGCCACCGCATAGAACGCGATGAGCATGACATTGCTTCCGACGATCGACTTCTTGCTGAACGACGACAATACGAATGTCGCGAGCATCAACACGATCAGAAACAGCAGCAGGTCGAACAGAAACGCGCCGAGGCGCTGTCCGAACTCGGCCGGCTCATCGGCGGCGAATACGGTCGCTCGGGCCACTCGGATGCGCGGCTCGGGAACCGCCTCGGCAACAGCGGCGCGCCCCACGTTGAGCCCCGTGTCGCCTGCCTCGGCCACGAGCACGCGATTCGCGACCGATGCGCCCGCGCCTCCGCCGGGAACTCGAGGCGTACCGCAGGCGGGACAGAACTTTGAGCGCTCGCCCAGGTCCTTGCCGCAGTGATTGCACGTTTGCGCCATGCCTTACCCCAACATGAACTTCAGGTTCGTCTCCCCAAGTTTGAGTTCGTCTCCTGTGTTCAACACCCGAGGCTGCTTGGGAGGCAGGCGAATGGCCCCGTTGATAGTCGTCCCGTTGACACTCGAGAGATCCTCGATCAGAAACTGCTGGCCTTGCCGGTAGATGCGCGCGTGCCGACGCGACACCTTTGTCTCGGGATCGTACAGGGACAGGTCGACTTCGGGAAAGATCCCCGTGTGCGGATCGGTGCGCCCGATCAGATGGCTGTCCTTGTCGAGCACGAACGAAGCCGCCGCATCGTTCGACCCGATGATCATCAGCCGAGCCGACGGTCGACCGGGCGCTCCCTGCCGCTGGCGCGACCCGCAGTGCGCACAGAAGACGTCGTCGCTGGCTATGCGCTGTCCGCAGTTG
Organism: Blastocatellia bacterium; assembly: GCA_044224215.1. Lineage (GTDB taxonomy): Bacteria > Acidobacteriota > Blastocatellia > UBA7656 > JADIYM01 > DAOMFM01. The sequence continues at coordinate 52,962 of JBGAKX010000012.1, read as the reverse complement.
CCGCAGAAGATGGTTCCGTCGAGCGACGGCATGAATTCGGGCGACTGCGGGTTCACGAGGTGGCGCTCGTGATCCTCGAGCATCCGCATGAGCTCGAGCGCCGAACCGGGCCGATCCTCGGGCTTGTGCGAGACGGTCTTCATGATGATCGCGTCCATCTCGGGTGTCAGCGCAGGATTGATCTGTGATGGACGCGGATTCTTGGAGAAATCGAAGATCAGCAGCGGATTGTCCTGCGGATCCGACCCGGTCAGCATGTGGAACATCGTCGCGCCGAGCGAATACAGATCGGAGCGCGGCTGCACCTTGCCCGCAAAGAGCTCCGGCGGCGCGTAGCCCATCGTGCCGATCGCCGTCACGCCCTTCTGTGTCGGCGCAACGAACCGCGCGATGCCAAAGTCGATCAGCATGACGCGGCCCTGCTTGTCGTCGAGCATCAGGTTCGCCGGCTTCAGGTCGCGATAGATGATGGGCGGGTCCTGGTTGTGGATGTAATGAAGCACGTCCGACGCCTGGACGCCCCAGCGCGTCACGGTGAGCTCGTCGACCTTGCCGCCGCGCTTCCGCATCTGCTCCGCGAGATCCCCGCCCGAGATGTACTTCATCACGAGGTAGTAACGGCCGTTCTCGATGAAGTAATCAAAGATCGTGGGAATCGACCGGTGTTCGAGCGAGGCCAGAAGCTGGGCTTCGCGAGTGAAGTCCTCGACGGCCTTGGCGCGCTGCCCTTCGTCCGCGAACATCTCGATCATCTCTTTGACGGCGCACAGCCGGTCGGCCAGACGCTTGTCGCGCGCCTGGTAGACCGAGCCCATACCGCCACCGCCGATTCGCTTGACGATGTAGTACCGGTCGTTCAGGAGTGTGCCCGGCTCGAGTTGAGTCCCTGCCGGCCTTGGTTTCTCCATAGCTTTAACGCTTTTCGGCGACGTACCTCGTGGATCGACTTCGCTGCAGAATCGGACGAGACCCCAGACCGCTAGTAGGGAGCCCCCTCAACAACAAACTTCAGAAATGTCTTGCCGACAATGATCTCGTCGCCATTGTTGAGCGGATGGCGATTGCCGGGCAGCAGACGTCGACCACGGTTGATGAATGTGCCGTTTGTCGAACCAAGGTCCTCGATGTAGAACTGGCCTTTCTCCTGAATGATCCTTGCGTGCCGGCGCGACACCTTCGCTTCCGGGTCGTCCTGATCGAGATCGACGTCGGGAAAGATGCCCCCGTCCGCATCCCAGCGGCCGATGTTGGTCTCGCCAGTGCCCACCGCGAACTCCTTGCCGATTCGCCCGCCGCGCTCGATGATCAGCCGCGCCGGACTGCTTCCGAGAACGGCCTTGTTGCCGGACGAACCTGATGTAGAAGGAACAGGCGCCGGGCCAGACGTTTGCGCTGCCTGCGGATGTCCAGACGACATCGGCATCGTTCCCTCCGCGTGGCCGCCCTGTGACGCAGGAACTGCTGGACGCGGGGGGCTCGGCGACGACCCGAAGCTCGGCGCCCCGGGAGGGCGCATCAAATCGGCCGTCGACGGCCGCTTTTCGCTCAACCGCATACCGCACTCGTCGCAGTACTCGGACCCGTCGAGATTCTCGGTACCGCAGTTGTGGCATCGAACCATGACGATCGACCTCCAATTGGCTCGCAAGGGTGCACTGCAGGGGAGCCCAGACGCGAACCAAAGCCGCAGGAATGCGGCGGTCGATGCGCCTCGGCGGAAACGCTTAACAATACAATATAAACAGCATCCGGCGCGGGTTGAATGGTCCCGCGCTAGAGAATTGTGACGACGACGACCGAAATGTTGTCCTCGCCGCCGTGAGCATTGGCCGCGACGACAAGTTCCTTGGCTGCCTGTGTCGGCTCGGGATTTCGTGCGACGACGTCGCATATCTCCTGGTCCGACAGCATCCCGTTCAACCCATCCGAGCAGAGCACGAACGACTCGCCTGACCTCAACATGCACCGAACGATATCGATCTCGATCTCTTCACGACACCCGATCGACCGGTAGATGACATTACGGTACGGATGAAACCGCGCCTCGTCACGCTCTATCTGGCCCTCCCGGACCATCCGTTCGACGATCGAGTGATCTTCGGTTATCTGTTCGACGCCGCGTGCCGAGATGACGTACGCGCGACTGTCTCCAACGTGGCCAACCGTCAGCGAGTTTCCGACGAGCATCGCCGCAGTTACCGTCGCGCCGAGTCCGCGCGTGTGGGGATTGAGTCGCGCGTACTGAAGCACTTCCTGGTTCGCATGAATGATGGCGTTGGTGAGGAGTTCCGACGCCCGGACGTCGGCTCCGGTGCTCGACGCCAGGCGGATTCCACCGGTCTCGGTCTCGGCGGCGATCCGCTCCCCGTGCGTCGACTTGAGACTGGCCGATATCAGCTTGTCCGTGATCCATTCGGCGATCGCCCGAACTGTCACGCGGCTCGCGACCTCGCCGGCCGCCTCGCCGCCCATGCCGTCCGACACGATGTAGAGACCGATGTTGGTCTGCACGGACTCGAAATACTGCGTGACGTTGAGCACCAGCAGCGAGTCCTCGTTGAGCTCACGTACCTTTCCGACATCCGTGAAGTGGCCCGACCGCACGTTCACCGTGACGTTGAGGTCGGCAAGCGCCAGTTTCATCTCGTTGACCGATCGATACCGGTCCTCGGCGAAAGACGCGAGCGCGCGGTTCAGGATCCGCTCGAAGCCCGGTGCGATGACCAGCTTCGGATACAGCTCGAGATCATCACTCGCGTTGAGCGCGTTGCCAGCCGCAAGAGTCTCTCCAGAAAGGAGATAGTAAAGCAGTGCGCCGATCGAGTAGAGATCCGACCGCGGATCCACGAGCGAATCGGCGTCGACCCTCGCGAGCTCTGGCGCCGAGAAGCCGACCGAGATCGGCGTCGGTGCGTCCGAACGGAACGCGCTCGACGGCCTGCATCGATCAAAGCGGACGAGTTTCAGACGGCGCTGCGAATCGACGACGAAGCTCTGCGGCTCGATGCCGTTGTGGACGATTCCCTGCCGGTGGAGCAGGCTGATGATCTGGCAAAGCTGGAGGCCCCATGCCCGTACCTCGCCCTCGCTGACGCACCCGAGGTTTGTGAGGGGCTCGCCCTCGGTCCAGTCGAGCACGAGGTACGCGCGCTCCCCTTCGACGAACGTCGCGCGCGACTTGAGAATCCCCGAGTAGTCAAACCGCGAGAGCAGCACGTGCTCGGTGCCGAACGGATTGCCGGGAGAGGCGGGCGCTTCACCCGGTTTGAGAATCCCCGTCTCGAGCAGCGGGTCCTCCATCGAGGCTTCGCGTTCCGCGATCAGCACGCGCTCGCTGTTGCCGCTATCCACCTGTGCCGCATAGACGTTCGCATCGGGCCAGACCCATCGGAGCCCTTCGATGACATAGCGATCCGCGATGACGGCGCCCGGGCTGAGCGGGACGATCGCATTGCCGCCCGCCGCCGGTGCAACGCCAAGAGACCCGCCACACGACGGGCACACGCGTGCGCCGCGTTCGGCTTCCGTAGCTCCACAAACGGGACACTGGGCTGCCGTATTATCAGCCGGCCAAATCATAGGGTGTGTTCAGGGGTCAGCTCCAAGCTGACGATCTTATACCATAGCCCCGGCAGAGCCCTCAAACTGACAACGACTACCGTCCTCCGAGCATCAGTCAGTTATGGGCAACCGATTGGCCGATTGGGAGTTGTGGCTGCAAGAGCAGCGCCCGGTCCCGTTTTACCTTTGATGAAACTTGCGTCGTTTGCGAGGCGTATGTGGTTCCTGATACCGCAAACCACGGTCCGTGGCTGAAGCTCGGGCCTGAATAACGCAAGGATGGCGCGCAATGGCACTGAGCCGTAAGAAGAAGTTCATAATTGGTGGTGTGATTGGAGTAATCCTCGTCGGCGTTCTTGCCGTCAGCATGCTTGCGAGCAATCGCGAGGCTCCCGAGGTGACTGTCGCCGAGGTCAAGCAGCAGCCAAAGCTCGAGTCCAAGGTCACCGCCTCAGGCGAAGTCCGGCCGGTCAAGTTCTACAACCTTACGGCAGAGGTTTCGGGCCGCATCACGAACCTGTACGTCAAGGAAGGCGACGACGTGAAGAAGGGTCAGCCTCTGATCAAGGTCGACCCGACACAGCTCGCCGAGCAGGTTGCCGGGTCTGCCGCGAACGTCAATGCCGCCATCGCGGACGCGACGGCTTCGCAGGCAGCGGTCAATTCGGCGCAGAACAACGTCTATACGTCCGAGGCATCGCTGTCGAGCGCGCAGGCGGACCTTGAGCGTGCGCGCGCGGACCTCTCGCTTGCGGAGGCGAATCTCAAGCGCAATCAGCAGCTGCTCGATAGCGGCGTGATCTCAAAGGCCGCGTACGACCAGGTCGACAACGTGTTTCGCACAAGCCAGGCGGCCTTCAATGGCGCCAAGGCGCGTGTGGAACAGTTGAAGACTCAGGTCGAAGAGGCACGGATCCGCGTCAAGCAGTCCGAGGCGAACCTCAAGTCCAGCGAGGCCCGAACGAACCAGATCCGAGCCGGCCTCCGTTCGAACCAGGACCTGCTCTACAAGACCACGCGTTTCTCGCCGATCGACGGCGTCGTGTCGTCGCTCCCCGTCAAGGAAGGCGAGTTCGCGCTTGCGAACTTCTCGTCGACGCCGCTGATGGTCATCGCCGACCTCAGCGAGGTGAATGTCGAGGTAAAGGTCGACGAGACCGACATCGCCAACGTCCGCGTCGGGCAGAAGGCAAAGATCAAAGTTGACGCGCTCGGCGACACCGAGATCGACGGCGAAGTGACCGAGGTCGGCTCTTCCGCCATCACGCGCTCGGGCCAGACAATCGCGACGTCGACCGGCTCGCAGGAAGCAAAGGACTTCAAGGTTGTTGTACGCCTCCTGCCGAACGACGAGACGCGCAACAAGCTGCGCCCCGGAATGTCGGCGACCGCGGTCGTGACGACGGACAGCCGCGAGAATGCCGTTGTCGTGCCGCTGCAGGCGCTCGTGTTGCAGGAAGAGCCCGTGCCGGCGGACGCTCCCAAGGACGGCCCGGTGCAGAAGCCGAAGGAAGTCCAGGGCGTATTCATCCTCGACGGCAACAAGGTCAAGTTCACGGCGGTCGAGACGGGCATCACCGGCGACACGGACATCGAAGTGAAGAACGGCGTAACGGTTGGACAGAAGATCGTCACGGGGCCGTTCAGCGTCCTCAGAACACTCAAGAACGACACCGTCGTGAAGCAGGCCGTCGACAAGCCCGGCGGCGCCGAAGCCGACAAGAAGAAGAGCTAACACGGGAGGGCTGCCAGCGCGATGTTTGCAAACTGCGCGGCTCACAAACTACAGTGATGGAGCACCAGATGAGCGTAAGCACGATGGAAGAGAGCGTCGCACCCATTGTTGAATCGCAAGCGGACCTTGTTGGCCCGAATGGTTCGATGATACGGACGGAGGATCTCTGGAAGACGTACGTGATGGGCTCCGAGGAGCTGCACGCGCTGCGCGGAGTCTCCTTTGACATTGGCCGCAACGAGTACGTGGCCATCATGGGCCCCTCCGGGTCGGGCAAGTCGACGTTGATGAACCTGATCGGCTGTCTCGACACGCCGAGCAAGGGTCAGTACTGGCTGAACGGCAAGCTCGTCTCTGACATGGATGACGACGAACTTGCATACATCCGCAACCGCGAGATCGGGTTCGTCTTCCAGACGTTCAACCTGCTTGCGCGCGCGACGGCGCTTCAGAACGTCGAACTTCCGTTGATCTACAGCGGCGTGCCGAGCTCCGAACGGTCGGCGCGGGCAAAGGAGGCGCTTGCGCGGGTCGACCTTACCGACCGCATGGGCCACAAGCCCAACGAGCTGTCGGGTGGTCAGCGCCAGCGTGTCGCAATTGCGCGCGCGCTCGTGAATCGGCCGTCGATCATTCTCGCGGACGAGCCCACTGGAAACCTCGACTCGGCGACGAGCCACGAGATCATGGGTCTGTTCGACACGCTCCATTCACAGGGCAACACGATCATCCTGGTGACGCACGAACCTGATATTGCCGAGTATGCGCACCGGATCCTGCACATCCTGGATGGCAACATCGACAGCGACACGCTGAGCGAGAAGGGTCGCCGGTTCCGGCAGAACAGGAACTAGGGTTCGCCCGTCGATGCACCGCGAAGCGGTGCGGCATAATAGCCGGGGGTCGAGTCGTGCGAAGCGCGAGGACGACCCCCGGTTGCATGTATGCAGCCGTCGGACCCTGTAAGGGTCCGGTGGTCGGTCGAGTGCGACGCGACGAAAGCGACCGCCTCCAGTCGCACCGCACCAATCTGGGTCGTCGTCGCTTCGCGCCTCGACCCCCGGCTATTTTCCGGCACCCCTTCGGGGTGCTTCAAAGCGGGGCGCGGCTTGCGCCCCCGCACCTACCTCACCATCGGCCGGAGCGCCTCGATGCGCTCCGAGATCTCCGCCGGCGTCATCGAACGATATGGTTCGGGAACCATCTCCTTCGACGTCGCCTCGCGCACGGCAACGAGCGTCTGATACTCGACGGCGACCTCATCGCGCGCCGGAGTGAATTCCCCGGCAACCTTTGCGACGTCGTCCTGCGAGACCGCCTGCCGCCCACACGCGCGGGCCTCGCGCCGGCAACGAATGACCATCGACTCGATGTCGGCGCCAGACAGCGTCAGCGAACTCCGTGCGATGGGCGACCAGTCCACGCCGTCCGTGACCTCGACCTTGTTCTTGCGGATCATCGCCTGGAGGATCGCCGTCCGGTCGTCCTCGGTGTCCGGGTAAAAGAGCGATATGTGCTCTTCGCAGCGGCCCTGGCGCTTGAGGTCGATCGGCAGCAGGTCCGGCCGGCTCGTCATCAGGATCCAAAGGATCCTGCCACGGTTCTCGGTGTTCCCCATCGCCGCCGCGACCTTTGAGAAGATTCGTGCATCGACGCCCGAATCGCCGCCGCCCGAATCGCGCGTTCCGAGCGTGGCGTCCGCCTCGTCGATCAACACGACGATCGGCGCGAGCGACTCGAGCAGCGAGAGGATCTTCTCGAGATTCGCTTCCGAAGCGCCGACCCACTTCTCGCGGAAGTTCTTGATCTCGACGACGTTCAGACCGCAATCCTTTGCAAAACACTCCGCGAGAAACGTCTTGCCCGTGCCGACGGGCCCCGAAAAGAGAATCCCCATCGGCGCTTCTTCGGTGTTCCCCGTCTTGATCGTCTCGGCGATCCGGCTGAGGAACTCCTTCGGCTTGGACATGCCGCCGACACTGTCGAGCCCGTACCGCGGCGTGACGAACTCGACCAGGCCCACGCATTCCGATTCGATAATTGCCTTCTTCTTTTCGCGAACCGCCTCGAAGCTCAACGAACCGCCTTCGTACTGCGCGCTTCGGAGCATCGAGTTCAGGTGGATCCGGTTGAGACCCGACGTGAGTGCCGCGATTTGCTCGTCAGGAATGTCGGACTTCACACCGGGGCGCACAGCGTTGAAGTAGCGGATGAACTCGAACCGCTCCTGCTCGTCCGGGTACGGGATCTCGATCGTGACGAGGCGCGAGTGCTCGCGGATACGCGGATGAACGTCCGCCACGTTCTCGGCGACGTAGATGACGATGTTGTCGGAATTCAGCAGCTGGGATGACGAAATCCACCGTTGCAGCGTGACGAGGTTGTTCCGGTCATCGGGCGACATATAGCCGATTTCGCCCGCCGGAATAATCGTTTCGAGAAAGCTCACGACAACCGCCACCTGCTGGCCGAAGAGAAGAAACCGTTCGATCATCGGTAGCGCGCGCACGGGGTCGCGCGGCAGTGCCTGAAGCTTCTCGAGACTCATCAGCGGATCGCCAATGCGCATCTGCGACACGAACGCGCGCTCGGTCTCGTTCGCGTTGTCGCTGCGGAAGGTGATCCCCTCGCTGCGGTTGTAGCTTACGAGGTGCTTTGGACCGAGCAGTTCGCGCCTGAGGAACTCCACAAGACCGACGTACTTGCCGCCCGACCGAACCAGATCATAGATGTTGCGGTGCAGCAGAAAATGACTCGCTTCGCCGGCATAGTAGCGGCGGGCGATCTCGCCGGCCCACGCCGGCAGTCGGTCGATTTCGTCTTTGGTGAGAACTCGCGGCGAGGATGACATGCTGTGCTCCGGGCGTTCAGAATCGGACGGTGGGAATCACGGATACTCGATGGTCGACAGGGAGCGCCGCTTCGAGCGACACACGCGGCACGCGCCGTGCGCGTTACTGGCGCTGGGCAACAGGCGGCGGCGGCGTGTACGTGTTCGAATCGCGCTGGAAACTGTCGATGGCCGAGAGCACCGGCGCGGTCTCTTCCAGCACCTGTCGCGTGATCTCGATCGACGACAGCAGCGACTCGAAATCGATCGACGCCAGGCCTTCGGGACTGGTCATCGTCACAACCTGATCGCGCACCAGCCCAAAGAAATTCTCGATTGACTGAAGCTCCGCCTCGACGCGGCGCACGCTGCGCTCGATGTCGTCGTATGTCTTCAGCCGCAACCCGAGAATGTTGACGTTCTTCTCCATCACGCCGCGCGTGTACTCGTCGGCGTTCGCCATCTGGCGCTCGACCTGCTGCAGCTGGTTCTGAATCGCCTGACGGTTGATCGAGCGCAGGTGGTTCTTGCGACGGCGATACATGTCGAGCAGATCGACGAACGACTCCCACGCGGACTCGAGCTTGATGAAGTTTGGATTGGCAGTAGCGTCCATACCCGAGAACTTCTTGTAGTCCGAGTAGATCTGCTGCTTCATCCAGCGCAGGTACTCAACGGCCTCGCGCTCGCGCGGGTCAAAGCCCTTGACCAGCTGTTCGCGTTGCTCGTTGGCTTCCTTGAGGCGCTTTGCCCGCTCGCGGCGGTCGACGAGCCGACGATACGCCGAATGTGCGGGAACCGTGACGAGGTAGAGCGCTTCGGTTGCAACGCCGACAGCCAGCGGCATCCAGCTCTGCATCCACACGCCTGCGCTCGCGAACCCAACCATCGTCCAGATGTTGATCGGTTCGGTGAGCGCTTCCTTGATGTAGTTGACCTTGTTCACGATGCGCCGCGGCAAGAAGCGATGCGTACAGCCAGATTACTCCGTGACGCGTGCCCGTTCGCCGGGGCCAAGTGACTTCTCCGCCGACGAGTCGGCGCCGAGCCCGCCACCAAGCCCGGAATCCTCGGTCGCGACGCCCATCTGCCGCTTGTACGCGGCGAGCGTGTCGTCGACCTGAATGTTGAAGGCTTCGCGCTCGATGTCCTGGATCTTCGAATCGATGCCCGTCGTTGCGAGGTCCATCCGCGCCTCGGCAGCTGCCGAGCGGCGGTTGATCTTGTCCCGCATCTCGTCAAAGCTGGACGCCTCGTCACCGATCTGGAACGTCGCCATCGTCGCGGCGAGCTGCTCCTGCATCTTGGCCTGCTTGGCCTGGTTGATCAGCTGCATGGCCTCGTTGGACCGCTTCTTCATCTGCAGCAGATAGTTGTCACGGAACTTGATGGCCTGCGCCGACGCGACCTTGGCCTGCTCGAGCTGCTCGCGCGATCGCTCGAGGGATGTCTGCTTCTCCTGAAGCGACGAGATATACGTCTTGGCGATGTCGTCGCGGCCCTGCTTGATGGCCGCCTTGATCTTGGAATCGAGATCGGTGATCTCGCGTTCGAGGTACGCAACTTCCTTGTCGAGCAGCTTCTGCGTCGCCATCACCTGGGCGACGTTCTCGTTCATCTGCGGGACCTTGTCACGCATGTCCCGGATGACCTGCTGCAGCACGAGTTCCGGATCTTCAGCCTTGTCGATCAGGCCGCCGAAGATCGCGCGAAACAGTCGCTTTACTCGATTCCACATACGGATCTCGCCTCCTCCAATTGGACCGGGCAGTCCCTATACGATGCAGCATCCGGGCATGTTGCCCAGATTTGCAATGCTAACACAGCCGTTGCCCCGACCATAGCAATTCCCAATCCGCGCAGTTGCAGGATTTCGCGCCGATGCGGACGTCCGGTCAGCGGCCTTCCGTCGGCTCGACGATGACCGCCGTTCCGTACGCGAGGACCTCGGTTACACCCTGCATGATCTCGGTCGCGTCATACCTGCAGCCGATGATCGCGTTCGCGCCGAGCTGCGAGGCGTGGAGCACCATGATGTCGAATGCCTCGGCGCGCGTCTGCTCGCACAGGTTCGTGTAGACCGTGATGTTCCCGCCGACGAGCGTCTGCAGCCCCGCGCCGATGGTGCCAAAGATGGACCGCGATCGCACCGTGATGCCTCGAACGACGCCGAGGTTCTGCGTCACCCGAAACCCGTTGATCTCGAACGCGGTCGTAACCATGTGATGCGAAAGCGTATACGGACGAGACACGTCGTACGGAGCGTCCGAGCGGATCGCCCCCTGAGCCCGTTCCAGCCTGTCCAGATCCTTTCCCACGATCACTTCCCTCCTGCTTCGGCGCCGATGTCGGTCCGAAACGTCATTCCGTCAAAATGGATCCTGCGCGCCGCCTCGTACGCGCTCACGCGCGCCTTTTCGAGCGTGGCCGCGCGAGCCGTCACCCCGAGCACACGGCCTCCCGCAGTGACCGTTGTGCCGTCCGCATCGCGCGCGGTGCCGGCGTGAAAGACCGTGACGCCCTCGATAGCCTCGGCATCGCCAATGCCGGTTATTGGCTTGCCCTTGGCATACGCTCCTGGATATCCCTGCGACGCGAGCACGAGGCACATCGCGGCATCGGACGACCAGACCGGCTCGACGTCGGCCAGCGAACCGTCGGCAATTCCGGAAAAAAGCTCGACGATGTCCGAGTCGAGCCGCTTCAGGACCGACTGTGTCTCTGGATCCCCGAACCGCATGTTGTACTCGAGCACGCGCGGGCCATCGGCCGTCAGCATGAGACCCACATAGAGTATCCCGCTGAGCGGGCAGCCCTCGGCCCGCATGCCCACGAGCGTCGGCACGGCGACCGAGTCGAGCACATGCCGTGCAAGCTCGGCGTCAACGAGACCGTCGACCGAGAACGTCCCCATGCCGCCGGTATTCGGTCCCTGGTCGCCGTCGCCAATCCGCTTGTAGTCCTGGGCCGCCGGCATCGGCACGAGTCGCGCGCCGTCGGTGAAGTACAGGAGCGACGCCTCGCGCCCCGACATCGCCTCCTCGATCAGGACGCGTTCCCCCGCCGCTCCGAGCTCGCGATCGACCATGAATGCCTGAATGGCCTCGTCGGCCTCGTTGACGGACTGTGCGATGCGGACACCCTTGCCCGCCGCGAGCCCGTCCGCCTTGATCACGACGGGCAATCCGAACCCGGCGTCGCGAATCGCCGCACGCGCGGCGTCCGGTGTGTCGCACGCGACGAATCGCGCGGTGGGAATGTCGTGCCGGGCCATGAACTCCTTTGCAAAGATCTTCGAGCCCTCGAGCCGTGCCGCCGCGCTCGAGTGGCCGACCACGCGATATCCGCGCGACCTTAGCTCGTCTGCGAGCCCCAAGACGAGCGGCGCCTCTGGCCCTACGATGGTCAGGTCGGGCTGCACGCGCTCGGCGAGCGCGATCATCGCGGGTACGTCCTCAACGTTACCGGGCTCGGTATGGGCGATTGCGGCAATCCCCGCGTTCCCGGGGACACAGACGATATCGGAGACGCGCCCGCTCCGCGCCACCGCCCAGCAGATCGCGTGCTCGCGACCACCGCCTCCGATCACCAATACCTTCATTCGGGTTCTCCGGTTGTGCTCGAATCGGACTGCGAGTCAGGCGCTCCGCGTCGCGACCCGGCCGTGCCGCGACCTCGCCAGCATCATACGAACGAATTCCGGTCTTGTTCGGAACGACTCGACGTTAGGACGGACTACCTGCCAGTGAACTCGGGTTTGCGCTTCTCGAGGAATGCCGACGTTCCTTCGCGCATGTCGCTGCTGGCAAAACACAGCCCGAACAGCGCCGCCTCCATCCTCAACCCTTCCTCGAGCGGCATCTCCATACCCGACGCAACCGCCGCAAGACAATACTCGATCGCGAGCGGCGAATTCGACGCGATCATCATGGCGATGCCGCGCGCGTGCGATGAGAGCTCTTCAGGCTCGACCACGTGATTGACCAGCCCGATTCGGAGCGCTTCGTCCGCGTCGATCATTGCCCCCGAGACGAGCAGCTCGAGCGCCCTCCCCTTGCCGACGAGTCGCGGCAGCCGCTGCGACCCGCCAAACCCGGGAAGCAGACCTATCTTCACCTCGGGCTGACCAAACCTCGCTCGCGTGGACGCAAGACGAATGTGGCACGCGAGCGCCAGCTCGCAGCCTCCGCCGAGCGCAAAGCCGTTAATTGCAGCAATGACAGGCTTTGGCATCGACTCGACCTGCACGGTCAAATGCTGGCCCCGCAGCGCGAATCGTCGAGCCTCGTCGGCGCCGAGAGCGGACATCTCCTCGATGTCCGCCCCGGCGACGAATGCCTTGCTGCCAGCGCCGGTCAGAATGACAACGCGAACAGAGCGGTCCGCGCGTGCCGTCTCAAAGGCTGCCGAAAGCTCTTCGATCGCAGCCGAGTTGAGCGCGTTCAGCTTCTCCTCGCGCGAGATCGTGATCGTTGCGACGGAGTCGGAGGCGTTGTAGTCGACAGCCATTGGTCTCCTCCCGGTTGGGGTTGTCAGAAAGGACCGTAGAAACCTGCGATCACAGCAGCGACATCGGCACGGGGTTCTGCGGGTCGGCGTAGTCATAGAACCCGCGGCCGCTCTTCCTGCCGTAGAGCCCGGCAAGCACCATCCGCTTCAGCAACGGGGGAGACGCGAAGCGCTTTTCGCGGAACTCGTCGAACATGATGTTCGCAATATAATGCGTCGTGTCGAGACCGACAAAATCCAGCAACGTCAGCGGACCCATCGGGTATCCACAACCGAGCTTCATTGCGTTGTCGATGTCGACGATCGAGCCGACGCCCTCTTCCAGCGCGCGAATCGCGTCAAGCAGGTACGGGACGAGCAGTCTGTTCACGATGAAACCCGTGCGGTCGCTCGTTCGCACCGCGACCTTGCCGAGCGTGTCGGCGAACGCCACGGCCGTCTCGTACACTTCGGGGTCGGTGAGAATCGTTCGAATCACCTCGACGAGCTTCATCAAAGGAACAGGATTGAAGAAGTGCATGCCGATGAACCGGCGCTGGCGCTCCGGCGATGTCGACGTCAGCATCTCGGTGATCGAAAGGCTCGACGTGTTGCTCGCAAAGATCGTCTCGGGCTTGCAGATCCTGTCGAGCGCCGCGTACGTCTCGCGCTTGATGTCGAGGTTCTCGATGATGACCTCGATGATGATGTCGCAATCGGCGAGATCCTCGTTGACGATCGTGCCCTTGAGCCGGCTCATCGTCGCATCCTTCTCGTCGGCCGTGAGCTTTCCCTTCTCGACGAACTTGGCCAGCGACCTGTCGATACCCTTGAATCCCTTGTCGAGGAGCTCCTGCGAGACCTCCTTGACCACCACGTCGCAACCGGCCGACGCTGCGACCTGCGCAATGCCGGAACCCATCAGGCCGCAGCCGAGCACGCCCACTTTCTTGATGTCCATCACTACCTCCGCGTTATTGAGTATCCTGCTGTTTCGTAAGGCCGAACGCTTCGCCTGACGTTTCGAGCCAACCGTCCCAGTCCTTTTCGAGCTGTGTCGCATCCGCGTCAAAGGCCCTTGCCTGCTCCGGGGTCGGACGCCGGGTCGGATCGGCAAGCAGCGTCGCTGCACGATCCAGCAACGAGACCTCTACCGTCATCAGTCGGCTGCTCGCAGTGTCGAGCCCCTGAGACTGCCGGCCGAGTTGCGCGGCCGACGCCGCGCGTGCCGCGGCATCCACCGGAATCGCCTGCCCGTCCGCAGCTTTGTCGATCGCGCCACGCGCCTCGGTGAGCGCCGCATCCATCGCGTTGTAATTCGTCACAAACTCGGTCAAGCGCCGCGCTGTCTCGTTCGCGCCGCGCGGCACGCCAAACGTGCGAAACGCCATCCCGAAGCTCGCAACCACGACGACGATGCAGATCGCCGCAGCGACCCACCATGCAATGTCGCGCGCGCGATCGTCGCCCCGCCGGTACGGCACAACCGCAGCAAGTGCGCCACCGACGAGAAGCCCGCCGATGTGGGCGCCCTTGTCGATGAACGGAAGAAAGAACGTGATCAGCAGATTCAGGACAAGCACGGGAACGAACTGCCGCGGGCTGAACGCCTGGCGAAAGACCCCCGGTAACTCGTGGTTCCATCGAAGACCGAAGACAAGGAGGATTCCGAGCAGTCCAAACAGCGCTCCGGAGGCCCCCGCACTTGGCGCATCGCTCGAAATCGTCAGGTAGCTGCATGCCACGCCCCCGATACCGCTCAGCACGTACATCACGAGGAACCGAGCTGTGCCGTAGAGGCGTTCGACCGGCGGACCGATCATGTATAGCGAGTACATGTTCACGAGGAGGTGCATCGCGCCGATGTGGATGAACATCGGCGTCACGAACCGCCAGTACTCGCCCTTGCCGATCAGCTCGTTGACCTTTGCGCCAAAATCGACGAGCGCGTCCTGGTACTGCGGCGTTCCCGGATTCACCGTCTTGGCGACGATGGCCATCAATACGAACACCGCGACGTTCGCCCCGATGAGCGCCCACGTCGCCGGCGTGCCGTGCCCAAAGAAGCGCCGGGCGAATCGCTGCTCGTTCTCGTGCTCGATCTGCTCGGCGAGCGCACGGACCGAGCCTTCGCCGCACTCGACGCAGCTCGGGTTGTTACTCGGCGTCAGCCTGCCACAGGCGGGGCACATTCTGAATGGCCGCCGGACCTCGGATTCCTGCTGCATCAAGCTCCCTGAACTCGTTTCAGCGCGGCGTCGGGTCGAAGCCCGACACATCGCGAACGACGTCGTGACCCGGCAACCATCACGCGATCGATTCGACGATCATCGCGATACCCTGTCCTCCGCCGATGCACGCCGTGGCCAGGCCGTAGCGCTTGCCCCGCCGGCGCAGTTCGTGGAGCAGCGTCAAGACGAGACGCGCGCCGCTCGCGCCGAGCGGATGACCCAGCGCGATCGCGCCCCCATTGACGTTTACGCAGTCACGGTTGAGGTCGAGCTCCCGCTCAACGGCAAGATATTGAGCTGCAAAGGCTTCGTTGACCTCAATCAGATCGATGTCGCCAAGCGTCAATCCAGCCTTTTCGAGCGCAATCCGTGTCGATGGGACCGGACCGATACCCATCTCGGACGGCTCGACACCGGCCGTTGCATAGCTGACCAGCCGGCCCATCGGCTTTGCCCCGAGAGCCGTCGCCGTGTCCTCGCCAGCGATGACAAGCGCCGCGGCACCGTCGACGATGCCCGATGCGTTCCCGGCCGTGACGAACCCGTCTTTCCCAAACGACGTCGGCAGCTTGGCGAGGCCCTCGAGCGTCGTGTCGGGTCGCATGTGGTCGTCATGATCAAACGTGACGGTGCCCTTGCGCGACGTGATCTCGACCGGGACGATCTCGTCCCTCAACCGGCCCGCCTCGTGCGCCGCAGCGGCAAGTTGCTGGCTACGGAGCGCGAAGGCGTCCTGCGCCTCGCGCGAGATCTCGTGCTTGCGCGCGAGGTTCTCGGCCGTCTGTGCCATGTAGAACCCGCAGTATCCGTCGAGCAGCGAGACCATCAGCCAGTCCTCGAGCTTGCCCTGGCCGAGCTTGAACCCGGTCCTCGCTCCCCAGATGACATGCGGCGCCTGGCTCATGGATTCCATGCCGCCTACGAGACAGGTGGCGGCTTCGTCCAGCTGGATCATCTGGGCGCCGCAGATGATCGACTGAATTCCCGAGCCGCACAGCCGGTTCACGGTCAGTGCTGGCTTGTCGATCGGCACTCCGGCGCGCAGCGCCACATGGCGTGCCCCGTAAATGGCGTCCCGGGAGGTCTGCAGTGCGTTTCCGAACACCGTGTGGTCGATTCGGTCTGCCGCCACACCGGACCTGCGAAGCGCCTCGGCGGCGGCAATCGCGCCCAGCTCGTTCGCCGTAAAGTCCTTGAGTACACCGCCGTACTCACCCATCGGCGTCCGGGCGCCGCCCAGAAAGAGAATCTCCTTCTTCATCCCTTGTTCCCTCCCACTTGGTACCGGCCTCCAAGGACAGCAATGGAGGCTCTCACGAAAAGACCACAGGCTATCAAATGCCCGATTCCACTGTAAAGAAGTGCCCGGCGGGTGCCGACATGCACAATGTGCATCTGGACGAAAAATCGAGGCGTCTGCTAGTCTGTCTCTCCCCCAAGTCAGCGCCGCTTATGGAGTATCAATGAGCAGTCGGAGTCACGCGACGTGGGCGCTTCTCGCTTTGGGATGGCTTCTCGGCCTGTCCGTGGCTGCATCGGCAACGACGATCGTGCCGATGACGGACGAGGACCTTGCCGTCAGCGTGCGCGCCATCGTCGAGGGCACCGTGCTGCATTCAGAGCCGGTATGGGACAGCCGCCGGGGTGCCGTGATCACCTACGTGACCGTCGACGTCGAGACTGTTCTCAAGGGCTCCGTTACTCCCGGGCCGCTCGTGCTGAAGCAGTTTGGAGGACGCACCGCCACCGAGGTGACCGAGACGTTTGGCTCGCCCGAATTCGCCGACGGGACGCGCGTGCTGCTATTTCTGAATACCGACGCAGCCGGCGCGCTGCGTATCGCGCACTTTTCGCTTGGCGCGTATCGCATCGAGCCAGACCCCTCGACGGGTATCGAGACGGTGCGCCGTTGTTACGGCGAGACGGTCCCGGTCGACGGAGTGCGCCAGTCGCGATCGATCACGGACACGGCCCCGCTCGCGAGCTTTGTCGAGTCCGTTCGCGGCATCCTCGCAGCGCACCAGGACCGCGTCGCCGAGTTTGACGCCATGCATGCGTCGACGCCTGTCCTGCAGGCTCCGCCGGAGTACCCCGCACGGCTGACATTTGCCGGCGGCGCGACTCCGAGCTTTTCGTTTCTTCCCCCGGGGTTCCGATGGTTCGAGTCCGACACCGGCGGAAGCGTCATGATGCGCGTAAATACCAAGGAGGCTCCGACGCCCACGCACGGCATTGACGAGTCAAAGCTCGGTCTCGAGGCGTGGTCGGCGGTCACCGGGTCGAGCATGAAGATGACGTACATCGGCGCGACCAAGTCGGGTGGACGGATCAAGGACGGTGTGAATTCGATTTCGTTTGGCGACCCGCTCGACGAGATGGACGACCCAGTCAACTGCACGGGTGTGGTTGCCTTGAGCGGCGTGACCGCCACGCTTGCGCAGCAGGTGACGATCGGAGGCCATGTCTTCGTGCGAATCGCCGAAGGTGACGTCGTCGTGAATGACCACTTCGACTGTCTCCTCGCCGATTCGATCACTCTGTCAGAGGTTGTCACGCACGAGATCGGGCACACGATCGGACTCGCGCACTCGTCCGACTCGCCCGGCGAGGCGGACCCAATCCTGCGCGACGCCACGATGTTCTTTGCCACGCACATCGACGGACGCGGCGCCACGCTCAGACAGGACGATGTCGCCGCGGCGCGTTTCCTGTACAACGGCACCGCCGGGTCGCAGCCGCTCGGTGTGAGCAACGCGGCCATTCCCGATGCGCAGCCAGGGTCCTTCTATTCGTACGATCTGGACCAGACTGGCGGGTCGTCCCCGTACGTGTGGTCGCTCGCGTCGGGAACATTGCCGAGCGGCGTCGCCCTCGGTCAGGACGGACATCTCTTTGGCAAGCCGACGGCTGCGGGCACGTATGCTTTCAGCCTGGTTGTCCGCGACGGCCGGCAAGCCGAGGCGCGGGTCGCCCTGACGCTTCGCGTCACGACCACGCCCGCGCCGTTCGTCGAGCACGCGAGCTATCGAGAGGACACGACAAAGCTCACTGTCGGGGGACAGTACCTGGAGGCTGGTGCGACGGTAACCATCAACGGCGAAGTCGTCGCCGAGGGCGCACCTGTCAAGTTCAAGTCGAAGCGCAACCAGCTGGTTGTCGGCGGCTCGCCTACGAAGCTGAACATCCGCGCGCCCGGCCAGAACACGATTACCGTGTCCATCGGCGGCGTCGTCTCGAACACGGTTACGTTCTAGCGGCTAACGTCCCATGCGGGTGCGCTCGTACACCTGCATCACCGCCTCGATTCCGCGACCGCGGGCAAACCGATGCGCGTCGGCGCGGGCATGGAGCCCGAGATGCTCGACAAGCGCCGGGTTCTCGGCAAGCTTGAGGATCGCCGCAGCGAGCTGCCGGCTGTCCTTTGGCGGCACGAGCATGCCCGTCACTCCGTCGTCGATCAGCTCGGCCAATCCCCCGACGCGCGATGCAACCACGGCGCGACCAGCTGCCATGGCCTCGGCGGCAACCAGGCCAAACGCCTCGTTCCACGATGGAACCGCGACCGCGTCGACGGCGGCAAGCAGTCCCGGAAGGTCCGGTTGATATCCCACAAACCGCACGAGCGCCTCGAGGCCAAGCTCCTTGACTCGCCGCCGAAGCCGCGTTTCAAACGGCTTGCCCGGCTCGCTGTCCTCGCCGGCGACAAGGAACTCCACGTCGGTCCGCGCGCCGGCGACGATCGCGGCGGCTTCGAGAAACTCCTCATGGCCCTTGAGCGGAATGATCTGACCGATCAATGCAACGGCGACGCGACGCGTCAGACCGTACGTCTGGCGACCGACGGATCGCTCGCGCGGCTGCGCGTATTGCGTAAGGTCAACCCAGTTCGGAATGGTGACGACCTGGCGCGAGTTCACGCCCAGGCTCTCGCAGACCGTGCGCCGAACGCTCTCCGAGACTGCGATGATCGTCGCCTTTGCCAGCAGCCGGCGATAGACGATGTTCCCGCGGATCGGCAGGTAGTGGTGGCGCGTGAGCACCAGGGACGCCCGGTGCCCGGGGGTCGCCGCCAGCGCGGCAACGGGATAGTCGCGCGCGACGTGTGCGTGGACGATGTCGATGTGATTCGATTCGATGATCCGCGACAGGCGGCGAATCGAAAACAGATCCGTGGCGTTCCGCAGCGGCACCGTATGCCATTCGAACGCGGCATCCGAACCGAGCTTGGCGGTGACGAGATCCCGAAGGCTGCTCGCGGGTCTCGTGGCAATCTCGACGTGGACTCCCCGTTCGTGAAGTCCGACCGACAAGTCCGCGACGTGAACCTCTCCGCCACCGATGCCCTCTGCCGAGCAGATCTGAAGCACCCGCATGGCCACAGGGTAAACCAGCACACCCGCAAAGCAAAACGACTGTTTACAGGGCGTTACGCGTCGGCTCGGGCCAGCACCTTCTCATAGTCCCCGGATTCGACCCACTTCAGGATCTCGGCGACCCGCCACACGGGGAACGGGTGCGTGCGTCCCGACGCGGCGATGATCGTCCAGAACTTGTCGACCATCCGCTCCTCGTACTTCTTGTCGAACTCGCGCGCCTGCGCGATGAACGCCTCGGGATTCACGGTCCTTCCGGCCATCAGGCCGCCGGCGAGCTTCAGCATCGCCGACACCATCACGTCGTGGTCCTGGACGACCAGCAAGGCCGCGCGGTCGCAGCTGAGCTCGGCCTTCTGGTACCAGTTGATGAGCGCGACCCGGATCGTCATGTTCACGAGCAGACCGATCGTCGCCGTGACAGGATTCGATGCAAGCAGAAATTCGGTGATGGCGGCGAGCAGCCGGGCAGCCGTCGTATAGAGCATGTGCTCGGCGTGGATGTGGCCCACTTCGTGAGCGAGCACGGCGAGGATCTCGCGCTCGTCGAGCCGCTCGAGCAGGTTTGCAAAGCCGATGATGAAAGGCTTTTCGACACCGGTCGTCATCGCGTTGAATCCCAGCCCCGTTCCGAAGATGGGATCCACGACCGTCACGTACAGGTCCGGCTTGGGCACGCCAAGCGTGCAGCAGACAACGTCGAGCTTGGCGTCGAGGTCCGGGTACTGGTCGGGGCCGACCTTCACCGTGTTCGCGTTCGCCATGACCCTCAGATAGCTCTCGCCGGTGATCTCGATGAGCTTCTTGAGAATGGTGTCCACGCCGGGAATTGCACGCAGGGCGCTGAGCGCCTGCGCATCGAGCGGATGGATGTACGCGGTGGAGTCGAGCACGGCGAACTTCCGATGCGGCTCGGCCCGATGGGGCAACCGGCAACGACCGCATCGTGCCGTGTCGACCGAGCGGCCCTCCGCAAGGTTGTTGCGCTGTCCGCAGTACGAGCATCGAAACGTCGTGTCGCCGGATTCGCTCATTGGATCTCCCTGTGCCTGTGCCCGATTCCGCCTCCCTCAGACCGAGAGGACCGCTGGAGGACTGGGCACGTTAGTGCTTGAAATGCCGCATTCCGGTGAAGACCATCGCGATTCCATGTTCGTCCGCCGCCGCAATGACCTCTTCGTCGCGTACCGACCCGCCGGGCTGAATCACGGCACGAATTCCGTGACTTGCGGCCTCGTCGAGTCCGTCCCGAAAAGGAAAGAACGCATCCGACGCGACAACAGTTCCCTCGAGCGGCAATTTGGCCTTGGATGCACCCAGTCGCACGGAGTCCACACGGCTCATCTGCCCGGCGCCGACACCCACCAGCTGGCCGTCACTCGCGTACACGATGGCATTCGACTTGACGTGCTTGACGAGCGTCCACGCAAACAACAGCGCGCGCGTCTCTTCGAACGTCGGTTTGCGCTCGGTCACGATGCGCAGGTCCTCGACGTTGATGCGGCCCGCGTCGCGCTCCTGAACCAGCACGCCGCCCGAGATACGGCGCAGCTCGAGCTCCACCGGGGACTCGCCGGCGCCAACGCGCATGATCCGCAGGTTCTTCTTCTTCCGGAACGTCTCGAGTGCGTCCGTCGTGAAGTCGGGCGCGGCGATCGCTTCCACGAACAATTCCGAGAGCGCGGTCGCGGTTTCACCGTCCACGGGCGCATTGAACGCGATGATCGAGCCGAATGCCGACACCGGATCGGTCGCGAGCGCGCGCTCGTATGCGCTGCGAACGGTTCGACCCGTCGCGGCACCACACGGATTCGTGTGCTTGATGATCGCGCACGCCGTGTCCTCGGTGAACTCGCAGACGAGCGACCACGCCGCATCGAGATCGAGATAGTTGTTGTATGAAAGCTCCTTGCCCTGGAGCTGCACTGCGCCGGCAACGCCGCGACGATCGCCCTCGCTGTAGAGCGCGGCGCGCTGGTGCGGGTTCTCGCCGTAGCGCAGACCCGCTTCGCGTTTCATCTCGAGCGCCAACCGCGGCGGCAGCAACTCGCTGTCGATGACCGAGAGTTCGCCCGTCTCCATGTCCAGCTGAACCCGATTGACCAGAAACTGCGCGACGGCGCGGTCATAGGCCGACGTCGTCTCGAATGCGCTCCGCGCAAGGCGCAGCCGGGTGACATTCGACAGGTAACCTTCGTTGCGTTCGAGCTCTTCGACCACCCGCGAGTAGTCCGCCGGATCCACGACCACCGCCACGTCGTTGAAGTTCTTTGCGGCCGACCGGATCATCGACGGACCACCGATGTCGATGTTCTCGATCGCATCGGACGGCGTGACGCCCTCCTTCGCGACGGTCTGCTGGAACGGATACAGGTTGACGACCACGAGATCGATCGGCTGGATGCCGTGCTCGGCGACCTGCCGGCGATGCGTCTCGTCCTCGCGGATGTGGAGGATTCCACCGTGAACCATCGGGTGGAGCGTCTTCACTCTGCCGTCGAGCATCTCGGGGAACCCCGTCAGCTCGGAGATCTCCCGGACGGGGATGCCGAGCTCCGACAGCGTTCGAGCCGTACCGCCGGTCGATACGATCTCGATGCCGAGCGCGGCGAGCGCGCGCGCAAACGGTTCAAGGCCGGTCTTGTCCGAGACGCTTACAAGCGCTCGCGTGATCTTCTTCACCGTAACGATCCTCCTCAGCGTGCCGTAAACGAGAAAACGGGCGAACGACACGCATTGAGCGTCGCTCGCCCGACGAACTCTATCACTTCTCAGCGGACGGTTATCAAGCCGCCATGAACCGCCCAAGAAGCAAAATGAGGCTGAGGATGACGACTATCAGATACACGATAGCCTTGATGATTCCCATCGCGAGCCTCCTTCGGAAGGCCGTACCATATCAAAGCGACCCCGTGAAATCAAACACGGCTTTGTAAACTATTGTAACGCCGCAAGTCTCACAATTTCTGATACTTGGAACGTTCCACACTCCCGGCGCGTGTCCGCACGACCCCGTCCGCCACGCCGCACACGCATGGGATTGGAAGTCGCGCAACGGCCCAGGTTCGAGCCTCGTAAGCGACCAAACGAATCACAATGCAGGAACGTACCGCGCAGCCTCGGTCTACGCGACTCCCATCGCCTTGAGTCGCTGCCGCGCTATGTCGGCCTGAGGCCCCGTGTTGACGAACTGCAGAAAGACCTTGTAGGCCTTGGCCGCTGCGTAGGGTTGGTTGAGCGAGTCGTACAGCTGTCCGAGCTCGAACTCGGCGAGCACGGCGTCGGCCCCGCCTGCGTCGAACGCCTTCTGAAATGCATCGATCGCCGCATCGGTGTTGCCGAGCTTGCGCTCGACCGTTCCCGACAGGAACAGGGCGTCGTGCGCGGAAGGATCGATTGAGAGCGCGGTCTTTACTTCGGCCTGCGCCTGATTGACGTCGTGGAGGCCGAGAAGCGAGATTGCGAGATTCAGGTGGGGAGGGAACGACGTGGGCGCTATGGCTACCGCCTTTCGCAGCAACTCCGCCGACTCCTGGTACTGGCCCATTCGCGTGAGCTGCACTCCCAAATCGTTAAGAGCAAACAGGTAATCGGGCGCAATGCGTATCGCGTTGCGAAACCTGGTCACCGCTTCTGCCGCCTCATTGGAATGTGCCGCCTTCACGCCCGCCTTGTACTCCTTGCGGGCCTCCTTTGGTACCGACGAGTCGGATTCCTGTGCCGAGAACAACCGGCCACTCGGCGTTCGCGTGAGTACCTGTTGATCCCTCAACTTGAGGAAGATCGTGACCACATACGTGGTCCTCGGGTCGCCCGAGTAGATGTCCACGTCCGTGGATGCGTCCTGAAACTGGGACGTTCGTGAAGGTCGAATCGACAGCGTGTACGTGCCCGGTTTCATGCCGGGCACGTAGAACTTTCCGGTCGGATCGCTGATGACGCGCCGGTCACCTGCCCCCGTGACCTGCTGGACGATCACCTCGTAACGCTCTGACACGCGGCCGCCGCCGTCGATCTCGATCGTACCGTTGATTGTGCTGCCGCGCCCGCCTCCGATCGACTCGTCCTGCGCGGGTCGTGCTGAACCCGGGAAACCGAGGATCGCAAGAATACCCGCGACCATGAGCTGTCGAACCGACCAGCGAATCATGCGATACCTCCGTCCTCGTATCGAGTCAGCGACACTCTGCGAAACACCGGACCAGCTTGTCATAGGTTACCGACAGGTCCTCGGGAATGACACGCGTCTCGCCAATGACCGACACGAAATTCGCGTCGCCAACCCATCTGGGCACGACGTGCATGTGCAGGTGCTGGTCGATGCCCGCGCCGGCCGATTTCCCGAGGTTCATTCCGATATTGTACCCGTCAGGCCGGTAGACGGCATCAAGCACGCCCTGGGTCCGCCGAACCAGCAGCATCATCTCGTTGGACGTTGCATCGTCGATGTCGGTCAGCGACGATGCGTGCTCGTAGGGAACGACCATCACGTGTCCGCTGGTATACGGGTACAGGTTGAGGATGACATAGCACCGTTCGCCGCGTTCGACGACCAGCGTGCTGCGAAGATCCTCCGCGCGCGGCGCTAGGCAGAAGACGCACCCCTCGGGCGAGTGCACGCCGTCCGCGTTGGCGCGGATGTAGTGGTACCGCCAAGGGCTCCAAACAAAATCCATTGCTCCCACCCTCAGGAGCGGCGTGCTCGTCTAGTCGTCGTCGTCGTCAAAATCGAGCGCGCCGGGAATGAGGTTGCCATCCGCATCGCGGTTGATCATCTCCTTGAGGAACTTCCCGGGCTTGAAGTACGGAACGCGCTTGGCCGGAATGTCGACCGGATCGCCCGTCTTCGGGTTCCGCCCGCGCCGGGGCCCGCGCTCGCGCACGCGGAAACTGCCGAATCCGCGGAGCTCGATCTTCTCGCCGTTGTTCAGCGATACGATGATGCTCTTGAACACCTCGTCGACGATGACCTCAGAGTCCTTCTTTGTAAGTTCCGCGGCGCGCGCGACCTCTTCAACGAGTTCAGCCTTTGTCATTACGCCTCCTCACATTCAATCACGTGTGTCTCGACTCGCGAGTTCCAGCATCACTTCCAGACGTAGCCAAACTGCATCGACGCTCCCGACGGTGAGCCGCCGGGAAGGCCGCGCGACGACAGTTCCGTCACGTCAGTCTTTGTCAGCAGGTCAAGGATCGTATAGGACTTCTCGGGCGGCGGTTCGACGACGATCGGCTCGCCCTGAATGTTGACCATGCGCGCAGCGCTCAGAATTGCCGTGCGCTCGTCGCCGAGTTCGTCGACAAAGCCGTACTGCAGCGCCTCGTCGCCAGTGAACACGCGCCCGTCCGCGAGCGCTCGAATGCGCGTTTCGTCGAGTCCCTGATGCCCGGACCGCGCCGTGACGACAACACCGACGAACTGGTTGTACAGCCGGTCGATCATCGACTGCAACACAAGCCGCTCCTCGTCCGTCATCGGCCGCACTGGCGAGCCCATGTCCTTGAGCGCACCGCTCTTGATGACCTCGGGCTTCAGGCCAGCCCAGTTGAGCAGCGCGCCATAGTTGTACCACTCCGCGATGACGCCGATGGAACCCGTCACCGTGCCAGGGTTTGCGACGACGTGGTCGGCGGCACACGCAACATAGTAGCCGCCCGACGCGGCGACGCTGCCCATGGACACGACGATCTTCTTGTTCTTTTCGGTCCGCAGCCTGTTGAGTTCCTGGTAGATCTCCTGCGATGCGGCGACGCCTCCACCCGGACTGTCCACACGCAGCACGATCGCCTTGACCCTCGCGTCATCTGCATACCGGCGGAGGTTTCTGACGACGGGCGCCGAGTCGTATATGACGCCCTGCAGTTTCACCAGCGCCACGCGATCGCCCGACGGCCCGAACAGACCGCCGTCGCGCGACAGCGTCGCTGCCACGATGGCAATCAGTACGCCGAATATCACGAGAGCAATGACTGCCCCCGCGATGATGCGGG
The DNA here is from genome assembly GCA_044224215.1 of Blastocatellia bacterium. Classification (GTDB taxonomy): domain Bacteria; phylum Acidobacteriota; class Blastocatellia; order UBA7656; family JADIYM01; genus DAOMFM01. The sequence continues at coordinate 27,753 of JBGAKX010000012.1, read as the reverse complement.
TCAACTGGCGCTTGTCCATAACTTTGGGACCCCCTTGTCGCGCATTCAGGCGACTCGCTGATACGCGAATTGGAGGTGCAGGGTTTCGGTTAAGATTTGCAGCTAGGGAAGTTAGCAAAAAAAGGGGTGTCAGGCAAGCAAGGCGGCCGGTGACACCTGGACCGGCCGCCTTGCGAAACGGTTCCCCGCGTTCGACGGCTTAGAGCCGCCGCTGAAGTCGGGCAGGCGCCTGTCCGAGCGTTACGGAAACGCGCCCCGGACGACCGCCGCGAACGAATTCGACAAGAATCGTGTCGCCGGGCCTCTTCTGGTTCAGCACGGCAGAGAGATCCGAGTTGGCACGCATCTCGTGGCCGTCGATGGCCGTGATCACGTCGCCGACGACGTACCCCGACCCGGTGTTCTGCACGGGCCTCAGACCGGCGCGCGCAGCCGGGCTCCCCTGCTCGACGCCCGTGACCACCAGTCCCGTCATCGAGGAATCGACTCCCAACACGCGTGCGATCCGCGGCGTCATCGATGCGAACGAAATTCCCATAGACGCCCGCGCGAGTCGGCCTGACGCGATAAGTTCCGGAAGGACTGTCTTTGCGGTGTCGATGGGAACGGCGAACCCGATTCCGACGTTCCCGCCGGACTCTGAGAAGATCGCCGTGTTGATGCCGATCATCTCGCCTCGCGAATTCAGCAGCGGACCGCCCGAGTTGCCCGGGTTGATCGCGGCATCGGTCTGAATGACGCCCGAGATCTGCTCGCCCGACGGCGACCGAAGCGGACGTTCGAGCGCGCTGATGATCCCGGTCGTGAGCGTATTGTCGAGACCGAACGGATTTCCGATCGCGAGCACCTTCTGGCCGACCTCGAGCCCGGCCGACGAACCGATCGGGACGACGTGGAGCTTGGCCGCCGGTGCGTCGATCTTCAGAACGGCGATGTCGTGGTCGGGGTCGACGCCAAGCACGGTCGCCGGGTACGAGGACTTGTCCGAGAACGACACCTCGATCGACGAGCTGCCGCCGCCGGCCTGAACGGCTTCGCGCACGACGTGAAAGTTTGTCAGCACCACCTTGCGACCTTCGACGTCGATGATCGAGCCCGACCCGCTTCCCTTCTGCGGGTACGCCCCGAACATCGTCTCGATAACCGCAGTAGTCGTAATGTTTACGACGCCAGGCGACACGTCTCGGTAGATGTCGATATTGTTCTGCTCGTCCGCGCCGGCATATGCACGGCCAGCCGCGCCCGTTCGCTGAGGCTCGGACGTGTCGGACGTCGAAGCCGATCCGGTCGCGCCCGGTCTGTCGATGGACCAGTGAACGGCGAGCGTGCCGGCGGTTGCCACGAAAGACGAAACAACCGCGATCAGTACGATTTGACGAAGCGACAGCCTGTACACTTAACGAGCCTCCTTGCAACAGTTACACGTGCAATTATACACGCGTCCCATAGCCGCGTGTCCGCGCGGCCGACACGTCGGGTAACGCGGGCCCACGGCCTCTCTTGCGGCGACTGCGCCGTCCACGCACGCCGGTGCCTACCGGACGGAGCGCGGCCGGATTACTTCACGCCGAGCGCAAAGAAGTGAATCACCGAATCGGGCAAGAGGCCGAGGTAGAACACGCCGATGACCGTGAGCGCGAGCGCAACAGTCGTGGTGGCGGCGATCCTGGGCAGACGCCGGTCAGCCGTCGCCGCCGCAGCCGGGCTGAAGAACATCAGCACCACCGGTCTGAGGTAGTAATAGACCGACGCCGCGCTGTTCAGCACGCCAAAGATCACGAGCATCTGATAGCCCTTGAGCCACGCCGACTTGAAGACGAGGAACTTGGCCATGAAGCCGGCGGTCATCGGGAAGCCGGCGAGGCTGAACATGAAGATCGCGAACGTCACGGAAAGGCCCAGCGACGTGAAGCCAACGCCGCGGTAATCCTCGAGCGTCGCATCGCGGTCGTACCTGCGCGCGATGGTCGCCACAACCGCAAACGCGCCGATGTTCATGAGTGCATAGGACAACAGGTAGAACGCGACCGCCTGCCAGTCTCCAGCGATCAGCCCGAGCAATGCGTAGCCTGCGTGTGCGATCGACGAGTACGCGAGCATTCGCTTGATGTTGTCCTGGACCATCGCGACGGTGTTGCCGATGATCATCGTGGTCACGGCGATGATCGACAGCACGGTCACCGTGGCCACGTTCAAGTGCAGGATTTTCCCGCCGATAACGAAGATCACGGCGTACAGCCGCAGAAACGCCGAGAACGCGGCCGCCTTTGGCCCCGTCGACATCCACCCCGTCACTACCGACGGAGCGCCCTCGTACACGTCGGGCGTCCACACGTGGAACGGCGCGGCTGCGATCTTGAAACACAGACCGACGAGCATCATTCCGGCGCCGATCAGCAGGAGCCAGGTGAGGTCGACCTTTCCGCCCGAAATTGCCGCGCGAATGCCCTCGAGGTTTGTCGTCTTGGTCGCCCCGTACGTCAGCGCCATGCCGTAGAGAAGAAACGCCGTCGCGAACGATCCGAGGATGTAGTACTTGATGCCGGCCTCGTTGGATCTGAGGTCGCGGCGCCTGTAGCCAGCCATCACGTACGTTGCAATCGACAGGATTTCCAGGCCGAGGAAGATCATGACGAGATCGCCCGCCGACGCCATGAAGAGCATGCCGACGGTCGCAAACATCAACAGCGTGTAGAACTCGCCGGCGGGAAGGTCGTCTTCCTCGAGCCAGTGGACCGACACGAGCGCGGTGAGCGACGACACCACGATCGCGATTGCCGAGAAGCCGATGCGGAATCCGTCGGTCGTCAGCATGCCGCTGAACGTCGCGAGCGGCGCCATCGGCGATTTCTGCTGCACGAGGTACGCGAGGTAGCCGAGCGCGGCCGCCGCCGAAACGTATCCGACAAGCGAAAGCCACGCGTACAGCCGGCGCCGCTTTCCACCCGTCGAGGCGTCGACGAGCATGATGGCGAACGCCACCACGGAGAGGATCGTCTCGGGGAGCACGGTAAGGTAGTTGACGTATCTTTCCATTATGGTTTCAGCGCCCTCGGCGGCCTAGTCTCCCGCGGGCTTGCTTGTTGCGGTGGCTCCCCACGTGCCGTGGCGGACGATGGTATCGAGCGACGGCTGACTCTTGTTCGTAAACATCACGGGATAGACACCCATCACGATCATCAGAAGGACGAGTGGAACGAGGACGAACTTCTCGCGCAGGCTGAGGTCGGTCAGGCTCTTGTTCTCGGGCTTGGTGACGTCGCCCATCATCACCCGCTGGTACATCCACAGCATGTAGACCGCGCCCCACACCATCGCCGTGGCGGCGATGACCGTATACCAGTGGGCGTACGGGAGCGTGGTCGACGTAAACGTGCCGATCAGGACCAGGAACTCGCCCACGAAGCCGCACAGCAGCGGCAGCCCGATCGATGCGAACGTGGCGATCATGAAGACCGTGGCGTAGTGCGGCATCGGTGTCGCCAGCCCGCCGAATTCGGAAATCTGCCGCGTATGCCGCCGGTCGTAGATAACGCCGATCAGCAAGAAGAGAGCCCCGGTCGAGAGTCCGTGCGCAAGCATCTGGTAAAGCGCTCCCTGCATCCCCATCGGCGTCAGCGCAAAGATTCCGAGCACGCAGAACCCAAGATGGCTGACTGACGAGTACGCGACGAGCTTCTTGATGTCGGGCTGCACCATCGCGACGAGCGCGCCATAGACGATGCCGATGATGGCAAGGAGGCAGATCACGGGCGCGAGCCGGACGGACGCCTCGTAGAACATCGACACGTTGAAACGGATCAGTCCATACGTTCCCATCTTCAGGAGAACGCTCGCAAGGATCACCGATCCGGCAGTCGGCGCCTCGACGTGCGCGTCCGGCAGCCACGTGTGGAACGGGAACAACGGCACCTTGATCAGAAACGCGAGCGCAAACGCGAGGAAGATCCACAGCTGCGTCTGCGGATCGATCAGAAGCTGGCCGTTCTGGATCGCCTTGGTGATGAGCGGAATGTCGAACGACAGCGTACCGGTCGCCTGGCCGTACATCAGGTACAGCGAAATGATCCCGGCGAGCATCAGCAGCGATCCGACCATCGTGTACAGAACGAACTTGATCGCGGCGTAGACGCGCCGCTCGCCGCCCCACACTCCGATGATGAAGTACATCGGAATGAGCATGACCTCCCAGAACACGTAGAACAGGAACATGTCGAGCGCGCAGAAGACGCCGACCATGCCCGTCTCGAGCATCAGCATCAGCACGAGGTACATGCGTACGCGCTTGGTGATCGACTTGTAGGACGACAGCAGCGCGATGGGGCAGATCAGCGTCGTCAGGATCACGAGCCAGATGCTGACGCCGTCGATCCCGAGGTGGTAGTTCGCGTTGATTCCGCCTGCCTCGATCCACGGCGTCTTGATCAGGAAGTGATAGCCGCCATCTGCCTTGAAGAGAAACGCGAGTGGGAGCGACGCAAGAAACTCGACGACGGTGATTCCGATGGCCAGCTTCTTTACACCGTCCGAGTTCTCGTCCGATGCGCTGCCAAAGAACGCAACAACAAGCGCGCCGAGAAGCGGAAAGAAGACGAGGAACGTGAGGATCGAATTCGTGAAGTTCATAGTGCGCTGTTGTTGCTACTTGATCAGGTAACCCTGGACCACGAAATACCCGACGATGACGGCGGCTCCGAGCAGGATGACCGCCACATAGCTTCGCGCGAGCCCCGTCTGCAGGTGGCGCATCGATCCGCCGATGCCTCGCACCGCGGATCCCACAAAGTTCACCATTCCGTCGATCGACCGCACGTCGACCGCCTTCCACAGGATCTCGGTCGAGAACCAGTTGATCGGCCGGATGATCGTTGCCTCGTAGAGCTCGTCGATGCGCCACTTGTCGACAAGCAACTGCGGCAACTTCCTGAGCGGATTGTTCTTGAACGCGGCAAACCCGACAAAGATGCCTACCGACGCAATGACGACCGACAGGAGTGTGAACAGCAGCTCGAGCGACGAGTCGTGCTTTGTCGGGACGGGCTCGGCGCTTGCGGGCGCCGGCGACCCGGCCGCTTCGTGGATCGCGGCGTCCTTGAATTCGGCGCCTGCAACAGGCGGCGCAATGGCCGGCTCGAGGAAGTGCTCGAACTTGTTCGAATTCTCGATCCCGATGGCGGCTCCGAGACCGTTCGGTATGCCGATGAGACCGCCGAACGTGGCAAGCACCGCAAGGATGATGAGCGGAACCGTCATCGATGCGGGCGATTCGTGAGGCTTGTGGTCGCCGAGTCCATGATGGTGCCCGTGATCGTCGCCGTGCGCGTCGTGCCCGTCGTCGATCTTCTGGTTGAAGCGCTCAGGCGTCCAGAACGTCAGCACCATCAACCGCGTCATATAGACCGCCGTCAGCAGCGCCGTCGCCGCGCCCACAAACCAGAACACCTTGCCCCACGTCGATGCGTCGAGGCCGGGGATCATGTAGGCCTGGTACAGAATCTCGTCCTTCGAGAAGAACCCGGCGAAAATCGGGATGCCGCAGATGGCAAGCCATCCCGTCACCATCGTTGCGTGCGTGATGGGCATGTATTTCCTGAGCCCGCCCATCCGGCGCATGTCCTGTTCGTGATGCATTCCGAGGATCACGGATCCCGATCCAAGGAACAGCAGCGCCTTGAAGAACGCGTGCGTCATCACGTGGAACACGCCCGCCCCGAACGCGCCGACGCCGCACGCGAGAAACATGTACCCAAGCTGCGAAATCGTCGAATACGCGAGTACCTTCTTGATGTCCCACTGCGCGAGGCCGATCGTGGCGGCAAACAACGCGGTAAGCGCGCCAATCGCGGCGACGACGAACATCGCGGACGGCGCCTTGACGAAGATCGCGCTCGATCGCGATACGAGGTACACGCCTGCCGTGACCATTGTCGCGGCGTGGATCAGCGCCGACACGGGCGTCGGGCCAGCCATCGCGTCGGGCAACCAGACGTACAACGGGATCTGGGCGCTCTTGCCCGTCGCCCCGATGAACATGAGAATCGCAATCGTCGTGAGTCCACCGGCCGCGAACGCGCCAAGCGTGAAACTCTCGACCGGCATCTTTGCCGCCGCTTCGCTCATGTCGACGAAGTTGATCGACTTGAGGACGACGAACGCGAGCGCGATCGCGATCGCGAACGCCACGTCGCCGATCCGGTTGACGACAAACGCCTTCTTGGCGGACTGGTTCGGGTAGTTCGGCGCCTGGTCGCGGAAGTAGAACCCGATCAGGAGGTAGCTGCACAGCCCGACGCCTTCCCAGCCGATGAACACGATCAACAGGTTCGCGCCCAGGACCAGGACGAGCATGTTGAACATGAAAAGGTTGAGATAGGCGAAGAACCGGTAGTAGCCGCCCTCGCCGGCCATGTAGCCGGTCGCAAAGATGTGGATCAGCAATCCGACGCCGGTCACGAAGAGCACATAGACGCCGGACAGCGGGTCGAGGATCAGATCGAACGGCGCCTTGAAGTCGCCAACCTGAATCCACGGGAAGATCGTATCGAGGACTCGCCGGGGCTCCTCCCCCGTCACGGGAACATGCACCAACTGGTTGAACGCCAGGATTGCCAGCACGAACGATACCGCGATGGTCGTGCACGCGAACACGCCGACGGCGCGCTCGCTCATTCGCTTTCCGAGGAGTCCAAGGACGACCGCTCCGACGAGGGGCGCGAGAATGATCCCGCCAAGTAGATTCGTGTGTTCCATAGTGATCTGGGATCGAGGTCAGGTGCAGGGAGACTACGTACGGATCGAGAGAGGTGCTCGAACCGCGGCGCAGCGCAACCCTGCGGCCTAGAGCTTCAAGATGTTTGCCTCGTCGATGTTGAGCGTTTCGCGATTCCTGAAGATCGCAATGACGAGCGCGAGGCCGACGGCGGCCTCCGCGGCGGCGACCGTCATCACGATGAAGACGAACAGCTGGCCTATGTTCTCGCCGTAGTAGCTCGCAAACGCGACGAACGCGAGATTGGCCGAATTCAGCATCAACTCGATGCACAGCAGGACCGAGATGATGTTGCGCTTGAGAAACACGCCCGAGGCGCCGATCGTGAAGATGACTGCCGACAGCAGCACATAGTTTGTCAACGGGATCATGCCTGCACCTCCACGTTCTCGGGCTCGTGCGCTTCCGCGGGCGGCTCCTCCGGAGTCTCGATCTCGCGCTCGAGCGTCTGCGTGCGCTGCGCCAGCACGAGCGCACCCACGAGCGCCATCATGATCAGCACCGACGCCGCCTCGAACGGCAGCAGGTACGTCGTGAACAGTCCGCGCCCGATCGATTCAACCGTTCCGATATCCGCGCTGCGCGCGGACTCGACGATACGGTCCATCCGCGACGTCTTTGCGACGTAGAACACCGAGCCAAAGAGCACCAGAACCGACGGCGTCACGATCCACTTCAACGCGCCGTATCGATCGAGCCTGCTTTCCTCGGACCGGACGTTGAGCAGCATGATGACGAACACGAACAGCACGATGATGGCGCCCGCGTACACGATGATCTGGATGGCCGCGAGGAACTGGGCCTTGAGCAGTATGTAATTTGCCGACAGCGCCGCAAACGTGAAGATCAGGGCGATCGCGCTGTTGAGCGGGCTCTTCTGCATGACGACTTCGAGCGCCGATCCGACGCCGATCGCAGCGAACAGCAGCCAGAACCACAGCGGGGCCGGCATGTGTTGGACGTAGTTGACGAGATCGTTGAGCATCGTGAATGTGCCGTCCCTTTCTAGTGCGCCCCGCCATAGAGCGAGATGCCCAGCTTCACCGATGCCGTGACCACGATCCAGATGATCGCGAGCGGCAGAAGGAGCTTCCAGCCGAAGTCCATCAGCTGGTCGTACCGGAATCGCGGAAGCGTGCCGCGGATCCAGATGTAGACGAACAGGAACCCGATCACCTTGGCCACGAACCACGCGACGCCGATGATCGGGCCAAACGTTTCGATCCCGACGCCAGGGCCGTTCCAGCCGCCGAAAAACAGCACGGTGGCCATGGCCGACGCCGTGATCATGCTGGTGTACTCGGCCATGAAGAACATCGCGAACTTCATCGCGGAGTACTCGGTGTGGAATCCGCCGACGAGCTCCGTCTCGGCCTCCGGAAGATCGAACGGAACGCGGTTGGTTTCGGCAAGCACCGAAATGAAGAAGATGACGAACCCGACGAACTGAAGGCCGAACACGTTCCAGCCGAGGTGGTACCAGCCGGATTGCGCGGCGACGATCTTGGTGAGATCGAGCGATCCGGCGTTCATCAGGACGCCGACGATCGACAGCGACAGCGCGAGCTCGTAGCTCACCATCTGTGCCGAGGACCGCAACCCGCCGAACAGGGAGTACTTGCTGTTCGACGACCAGCCAGCGAGAACGATTCCGTAGATGCCGAGCGACGTCATCGCAAAGACGAACAACACGCTGACGTTGATGCTCGTGATGTAGAGCCCGATATCCTGGTCGAACAGTCGGATCGTGCCGCCGACCGGGATTACTGCGAACGTCATGAGCGCAGGCACGAGCGCGATCATCGGCGCGAGGATGTACAGAAACCTGGTGACGTCGTTCGGGATCACGTCCTCTTTGAAGATGAACTTGATTCCGTCGGCGAGCGGCTGCAGCAGCCCGAACGGACCGACCCGGTTCGGACCGAGTCGCACCTGGATGAACGCCAGGACGCGCCGCTCCATGTACGTCAGGTAGGCAACGCCCGTAAGCACGACGAAGAGCACCAGCAGGATCTTCACCGCCGTGATAATGAACATCAGAAGGGTCATATGTATGTGCGTTTCGAGTTCGTACGGTGACGCAACCAGGCGCTCCACGTCGCGAGCCGGTTAGACAGTCCTCGGAATCAGGGCCGCTTCCTCCTCGACCGATCGGCCGCGTGCCTTGCCCTCGGCGAATGCATCGACGAGAAGCGGCGCGCGGCGCGCAATCGTTCCCAGACGGAAGAGACCCTCGCCCATCTCAACGGGCGTCGGATCGACGGGGTTCGTCGTGTCGGTTGCAGCCGAGGCGCGCGCGAGAGCTTCGAGCAGCGCCTGCCGCGCCGGCGCATTCGATGGTCGGCGGGTCTGAGGCCAAGGGTTCGTCGCGAGCGACGCGTACGTGATCCCCTCGTACGCCGCGTTCGCGGCAGCGAACTTCTTGAAGACATTCCCGACCGTTCCGCGGTAGCCCGCATCGGACCCGAGCAACCTGGCAATCTGCGCTGCGATCATCCAGTCGGGCCGCGACCCGTTGACGGGCTCGATCGACCGATGCACTCGCTGGACCTGGCCGGCGATGTTCGTAAACGTTCCGTCCTGTTCGGCGAACGACGCGGCAGGAAGCACGACGTCGGCAAGCGCGGCGGCCTCGGTCATGAAGAGATCCTGGACGACGAGAAAATCGAGTTTGCGGAGCCGCGCGCGAACCGACTCTGCATCGTCGTCGCCCAGCAGATCCGCGCCCGCCGCATAGAGCGCCTTCACGCCCTCGCCGATCGCGTCGTGGACGGCAGCAAAGTCAGCGATCGGACTGCGGGCGCCAAGTGCGTCGAACGCACCGATCGAATTGTTGTCATACGCGAGAGGTCGGAACGTCACCTCGCGTCCGTCGCCAAGGATCGCTCCGAGCGCGGCCGCCGCGGCGAGCGCGTCGCCCGAAACCTCCGATCCGATCATGACGACGATGCGTTTGCCCGCCTCGAGACCGGAACGGAATGCGTCGAGCTCGGCGACCGAAATCCCCGCGCGCTCGGCTGCGAGCGTACCCGCCGCGCGATCCGTGATGCCGTGCAGCAACGCCGCCTCGCCTCCCATGCGAAGGTGCACGAACTGCTTTGCGCGCTTGCGGATACGGGCGAGACGCGACGCGGCGACGTACAACTCGGTCTTGCCGGACAGTACGGCCTGCAGGATGAAGTACGCCGTCAGCGGCTGGTGCTCCTTGGGATCGCCGCCAATGACGACAATCCGGTCCGCCGCATAGATATCCTCTTTTGTCGCGAGGCGTCCGCCAACGGCTCCAAAGAACGCTGCGAGGTCGTAGTCGGGAATATAGGAGAGGTTTGTCGTGTCGATCGCCTCTGCGACATCGGCGATCGCGAAGTTGCCTTCGTTGGTCAACCGCGTCGATCCGAGGACCGCCACGGCATCCGCACCGTTTGACGCTGCGATCTCCTTGAGCCGCGCGGCGACGTGCTCGAGCGCATCGTCCCACCCAACAGCGACCAGTTCGCCGTTGCGCCGGATCATCGGCGACGTCAGGCGCTCGTCGCTATTGATGAAGCCCGTGCCGTAGCGGCCCTTGACGCAGAGGTACTCCTCGTTGATGCCGGTTCCCTGCCGCGCTACCGAGCGATGAACGACCTCGTTGCGCGATCCGAGCCGCACGCGGCATCCGTCCGCACAGTACGAGCACGTCGTCTCGGTCTCGTCGAGATTCCACGGCCGCGGCCCGTACTTGTAGCTGGTGTGCATCAGCGTGCCGGTGGGGCACACGTCCACGCAGTTTCCGCAATGCTCGCAGTCGAGCCAGCCGTCGAACGTCCCGATCGTCTCGTGAGACCCCCGATTGAGCTTTGCGAGCGCGCCGACGTCCATCCACAGATCGCACACGCGCGTGCACCGATAGCAGAACACGCAGCGCTGGGCGTCATTGTAGATGAACGGCGAGATCGTGATCTCGGGCTGATGGTGCTTCTCTTCCGTGAAAAGCGCGTCGACGTGCCCGAACTTGAAGACCGTGTCCTGCAACTCGCACTCGCCGCCCCTGTCGCACACCGGACAATCGAGCGGATGGTTCGCAAGCATGAAGTCGAGCATCACGCGCCGCATCTCGATGATCTCGGGCGACGACGCCTCGACAACCATTCCATCTCGAACGACCGTCGTACACGACGGCTGAAGACGCGGGACCTTCTCGATGCGAACGAGGCACATCCGGCACGACGCCTGGGCTGGGAGATTCCAGTAGTAGCAGAAGTTCGGAACATCGAGCCCCTGCAGTTTGAGCGCCTCGAGAAGAAGCGATCCTGCCGGGACCTCGATCGGATGTCCGTCGACGGTGATCTTGACGGTTTGCGGTGCGTTTTCGGTGCTCATATGACGTTCAAGGTCGTGTTTCGCGGATCGATGTCCTGTTCGGACATCCGTCGGACGTTTTCGCTATGCGCCGACGGGCTCGCGGAGCAGTTTCTTGCCGCGATCGAGCGCTCGCTGGAAGTCCTCGGGGAACTTCTTCATGGCGCTCGTGATCGGCCACACGAGCGCGTCCCCGAGCGCGCAATGCGACTTGCCCTCGATGTTGCGGCCAAGCAGCGTGATCAGGTCGAGGTCTTCCTGACGCCCTCCCCCGATCGAGATGCGGTCAAAGATCTGTTCCATCCAGTCGCCGCCGTCCCGACACGGCGTGCACCAACCGCACGACTCGTGCTTGTAGAAGTGAACCAGGCGGAACGTGGATTCAAAGATGTCCGCCGTCTCGTCCATCACGATCACGCCGCCCGATCCGAGCATCGAGCCGACCTCGGTGATCGACTCAAAGTCGAGCATCACTCCGTAGGCTTCCTCGGCCGTGATGATCGGCACCGACGATCCGCCGGGAATGACGGCCTTCAACTTGTTCCCGTTGCGGATGCCGCCGCACTCGATCTCGAGCAGATCCTTCATCGGGTACCCGAGCGGGATCTCGTACACACCCGGCTTGTTGACGTGCCCGCACACCGACACGAGCCGGGTACCGCCCGACTTCTCGGTGCCGAGCTCGCGGAACGTGTCGCCCCCGAATTGGATGATCCACGGCACCGTGGCAAGCGTCTCGACGTTGTTGACCACCGTCGGGCACTTGTAGAGCCCCTCGATGGCCGGGAACGGAGGCTTGATCCGCGGATGTCCGCGCTTCCCCTCGAGCGAGTTCAGCAGCGCCGTCTCCTCGCCGCAAATGTATGCGCCCCCGCCCGGGTGCGTGTACACGTCGCACGCGAAGTCCGTGCCCATGATGTTCTTTCCGCAGAACCCCTTGGCATAGGCCTCGGCGATGGCTACGTCCATGAGGTCCTGAATCCAGCCGTACTCGCCACGAATGTAGATGTACGCCGTGTGTGCCCCAAGCGCATACGCGGCGATCAGGCAGCCCTCGATCAGCGAATGCGGGTCCAGTTCCATGACCGCGCGATCCTTGAACGTCCCCGGCTCGGACTCGTCCGCGTTGCATACCACGTACTTGGGCTTTGGCGAGTCCTTGGGAACAAAGCTCCACTTCATTCCCGTCGGGAAGCCCGCGCCGCCACGTCCGCGGAGCGCAGACTTCTTCACCTCGGTGGTGACCTCGTCCGGCTGCATCTGCTTGAGCGCCTTCTCCAGCGCGACGTAGCCGTCGTGCTTCAGATAGACGTCGATCGATGTGCAGTTGGGAACGTCGAATCGTCTGGATATGACCCGCACCGGCTCAGCCATTGCCGTTCCCTCCGGATGCGCCCTTTGCTCTGAGTTCGTCGAGCAATGCGTCAACCTTGTCGTTGGTCAGATTTTCGCGGTACTTCTCCCGATTCACCTGCAGCATCGGCGCCGTGCCGCACGACCCGAGGCACTCGACGACGGACACGGTGAACAACCCGTCGTCGGTCGTGTGCCCACGCTCGACCCCAAGACGCTTTTCGAGGTGGCTGACGATGTCGTCCGATCCGACGAGCATGCACGGCGTCGTGCAGCAGACCTGCAGGTGAAACCGGCCAACCGGCTTTTCGTTGTACATCGAATAGAACGTCACGACTTCGCGCACCTGTTCGGCCGTGATGCCGAGCCGGATCGCGACGTAGCGCATCGAGTCCTGGTCGATCCAGCCGTGCTGCTCCTGGACGAGCCACAGGACCGGCAGCAGTGCGGATTGCCGCACCGGGTACCGGGTCAGCAGTTCGTCGATCTTCTTTTCGCGTTCGGGAGTAAGCATGTGTCTTCGAGGGCGGCTCGGTCAGCCTTGGCAGTTTCGTAGCACCGGGTGCCGCGGGTCTTCGAAAGTGTTCAAACAGAAGTGGACGGCGACCAGTTTTCCGGGGCACGGCGCCCCGGCTATCTGTCTATTTCGCCCAGAACGATGTCGATCGAACCGATGACGGCCACGACGTCCGCGATCAGGCTCCCTTCGACCATGCTCGGGAGCGCCGACAGGTTGATGAACGACGGTCCGCGCACGTGGCAGCGATACGGACGCTCGGACCCATCCGCGACGATGTAGTACCCGAGCTCGCCCTTGGAACCTTCAATCGCAACGTAGACTTCGCCCTCCGGGACCTTGAAGCCGTCGGCGGCGATCAGAAAGTGGTGAATGAGCGCATCCATGTGCGTCTTCATGTCGTCGCGGTCGGGAAGGACCACCTTGTCGTTGTCCGCCTTGATCGGCCCTCCGGGCATCTTGTCGATGCACTGGAGCACGATCTTGAGCGATTCGCGGAACTCCTGCCGGCGCACATGGTACCGCGCCCAGACGTCGCCCGCGGTTCGAGTGGGAATGTCAAAGTCGTACAGCTCGTAACCGCTGTACGGTTCGGCGCGGCGCACGTCATGCTCGATGCCAGACGCTCGCAGCGACGGACCCGTCAGACCCCACGAGATCGCGTCCTCGGCGCTGATGACGCCGACGCCCTCGAGCCGGTTTCGGAAGATCCTGTTGCCCGTCAGGAGCGTGTCGAACGCGTCGAGCGCGGCCGGGAACTCCGACAGAAACTGCCGGACCTTGCCGTCGAAACCCGCCGGAAGGTCCTGGAACATCCCGCCGACACGGAAGTACGACGGCGTCATGCGGCCGCCGCACACGTCCTCGAACATGTTCAGGATCTTCTCGCGCTCGTCGAACGCGTAGAAGAACACCGACATCGCTCCGACGTCGAGCGCATGCGTCCCGATCCACACAAGGTGCGACGCGATGCGCTGCAGCTCGCACATGAGCACGCGGATGCATTGAGCACGCGGTGGAATCTCGAGCTGAAGCAGCTTCTCGACCGCAAGCACGTACCCGAGGTTGTTTCCCATCGGGTTCAGATAGTCCATCCGGTCGGTGATGCAGATGTTCGACTGGTACTTCTTTGCCTCCATCAGCTTCTCCATGCCCGTGTGGAGATAGCCGATGTCCGGCTTCGTCGATTTGACGACCTCGCCATCCAGTTCGAGCTCGAGGCGCAGCACGCCGTGCGTCGACGGGTGCTGCGGGCCCATCGAGAGCGTCATCGTGGATCCGAGCTCGCGCTCGTTGATCTCGTTGATGTCGATGATTCCCGAGGCGTCCTCGGCAAAGATCGTTCGCTGTGTCGAGGGCTTCGACGGGCGGGCGCGCTCGCGCAGTTGATCCTGTTCTAGCTCCATGATGTGCCCTTTAGAAATCGTCGTAGCCGCGCACCGGATAGTCCTTGCGCAACGGATGCCACTGGAACTCCTCGGGCATCAGGATCCGCCGAAGATCCGGATGGCCTGTAAACACGATGCCGAACATGTCGAACGTCTCGCGTTCGTGCCAGTTCGCCGTCTTCCAGACGCTCGTCACCGACTCGATCGTGGGCTCGTCGGGAGGCAGTTGCGCCTTGAGCCTTAACCTGTGACCGACCGGTATCGAGTACAGGTGGTAGATCACCTCGAAGCGCGGCTCCTGGTCCATTCCGAGGTCGGCGCCGCACAGGTCGGACAGCAGGTTGAACTGGAAACGGGAGTCGTCGCGAAGAAACCGGCACACGTCGACGATGTACCTCGGATCGACGTAACAGCTGATTTCGCCCAGACCCTCGCGGACGCCGGTAATTGCCTCGGAGAATCGCTCGCGAAGAAACGCGATGTCTTCGGTCGAGGGAGCCTTGGCCATCTGCTACGCCTCCCGCCCGACCATGACTGGCGGTTCCGTAACGACCATGTCGGGACGGTTGCGGAGCGACTCCTTCTGGATCTTCTCCTGGAGCTTCATGATCGCGTAGATCAGGCCTTCGGGACGCGGCGGGCATCCCGGGACGTACACGTCGACGGGCACGATCTTGTCGACGCCCTGCAGGATCGCGTAGTTGTCGAATATGCCGCCGACCGATGCGCACACGCCCATGGAGATGACCCATTTCGGCTCAGGCATCTGGTCATAGATCCTGCGGAGCACGGGCGCCATCTTCTTTGAAACTCGTCCAGCAACGATCATCACGTCTGCCTGGCGCGGGCTGGCGCGAAACGCCTCGGCGCCAAAACGAGCAACGTCGTTTCTCGGCGCCGTGATCGCCATCATCTCGATGGCGCAGCACGCGAGACCGAACGTCGCGGGCCAGAGGCTCGACTTGCGCGCCCAGTTGATGAGCCAGTCAAGCCGCGCCGTCAGGACCTCGGGCAGCGCATTGGCAACCTTGTTCTCAATTCCCATCGTATCGCCTCGCGTAGGACAGTCCGCACACCGTCCCGGTTACCGATTCCATTCGAACACGCCCTTCTTCCAGACATATATGAGACCCGCAAACAGGATGAGGATGAAGAACATCATTTCGGAATAGAAGAGCAGTTTCATCGCCGTGTCGGCCGTGTCGAGGACCTTGCCGTACGCCACCGCCCAGGGGATCAGGAAGATCGCCTCGATGTCGAACAGCAGGAAGATCATTGCGACGATATAGAACCGAACCGAGTGCCGCTCGCGGGCCGAACCCACGGGGTCCTTGCCGCACTCGTACGGCATCAACTTTTCCTTGGTGGGACGCTGCTGGCCGATGAGCCGAGAAATCGTGACGAGGATGCATGCGAGGCCCGCCGCGGCCACAAACATCATGAGGATGGGAACGTAACTGACGAGGACGCTGCTGCCAGCGCTTGAACCGTCTTGGAGCAGTGCTATCGCAGCAAGTGACTTCACCACAGACGCCTCCACGGGCTGCCGTCCTCAGACGTGTGGACGACCAAATGTTGCACTCCGGATAAGCTTGTGCACATTAGAACAATCTCTTTGAGAGTGTCAAGGAAGGGCCCCCAGAACCGCCGCGGAACTCCCGAGAACACGAGCCGGCGGGGACGGTTACCTCGCAAAACCGAGCCTCTCCGGATAGGGCGCGCACAGAATGGCAAAGGCGCGAACGTCTGTCAAGGCGGCCTCAGAACGGCCTCGTTGACCGGTGTAAGTGGGTATGCTACCGTCAATTCCCTGCGAGGGACAGGATGCTGACGGGATACAATCAGGACGTCCAGGCCGGGGACGAACTCTTCCACGTACAGACTGAGGACAAAGGCCGCCAGAAGGCGATTTTGGAGACCCTCGTCTACCGTGGAGGCACGATCATCGCGGCAAAACGTACCTCGTATGCCGAGCAGGCCAGCGCCGGTTCGCTCAGCGACCAGACCCTCACGGACATGCTCAAGAAGCAGCACCAGATCATCGTCGCGATCCTTCGTGCCGGCAAGGTCGAGGAGTTGATTCGAGCGTCACAGCGCGCGGCCGTTCGGGATGTGGAAGTTGTTGCATCACAAGCAGTTCCCGTCACGGCTGGACCACCGCTCGTCGAGGCGCCACCTGCGTTCATTCCCCCGCCCGTCGTCCACGCGCCGCCGCCCCCCGAGCCTGCGCCCGAGCTCGACGCCGCCGGTCGCGCCGTCATTCAGCGCGTCACGGGCCCGCTCACGGGCGAGCTCGACCTCGACAAGATCATTTCCGACTACCTTCAGAGCGGACTTCAGAAGGAGAAGCTGAGGTTGCGTCTCCTCGGGCGTTCCGACTTTCTTGCGGGGGACAGCGTCCTCTTGCAGGTTCAGGCCACCCGTGGCAGCGGGCAGCCTATCGACAATGCATCGGTTGTGGTCAAGGTCATCGGGACCGCGTTCAAGCCCCAGATTCACGCCACGCGCACGGACCGCGAGGGCGTCGCGTCGTTTAATATCGTTCTTCCAACATTTACGGCGGGCAGCGCCGCCGTCGTCGTGCAGGCGTCGTCAAAGTACGGCGACGGCGAGATCAAGCACCTGATTCGACGGCGATGAGCGCGACCGTGCTGATCCTGGTCAACGGCGAGCAGCGTGAGATCGAAGCGGGACGCTCGGTTGCCGAACTCCTGAATGCTCTCGATCTCCCAGGCGAGCGAATCGCCGTGGAACGCAACAAGCGGATCGTACGGAGAGCCGAATGGTCCGACGTGGTCGTCGAGGCAGGCGACAGTTTCGAGATCGTCCATTTTGTGGGTGGCGGGTGAGTACAATGAGCGGCATGCAGAACGACACATTCTCTATCGCCGGCCGCGAGTTTCAGTCGCGTCTGATTCTCGGGTCCGGCAAGTTCCCCGATTTCGAAACGATGCGTCGCTCGTACGCAATCGCCGAAACTGAAATGGTCACCGTGGCGGTCCGGCGCATCGACCTCAACGACCGATCCGGGAACTCTCTGCTCGATGCCATCGACAGCGAGATCCATCTGTTGCCGAACACCGCCGGGTGCTACACGGCAGAGGACGCGATTCGAACGGCGCACCTCGCGCGCGAGGCTCTGGGCACTGAATGGGTCAAACTGGAGGTCATCGGCGACGAACGCACGCTCTACCCTGACAACGCCGGCCTCCTCGAGGCTACCAAGGTGCTGGTCGCCGACGGGTTTGTCGTCCTTCCATATCTCAACGACGACCTCATCGTCGCGGAACGGCTCGTGGACGCCGGTGCTGCGGCCATCATGCCGCTCGCCGCGCCGATCGGGTCGGGGCTCGGCGTGCAGAACTTCACGTCGCTCAAGATCCTGCGCGAGCGGATCACCCAGGTTCCGCTGATCGTCGATGCTGGTGTCGGAACGGCCTCGGATGCCGCGCTCGCAATGGAGATCGGAGTCGACGCAATCCTCATGAACACGGCGATCGCGCAGGCGCAGAATCCCGTCGCGATGGCCGCGGCGATGATGCATGCGACGAAGGCCGGACGACTCGCCTATCTCGCGGGTCGCATCCCCCGCAAACTCTACGCCACGGCGAGCAGCCCCCTTGTCGGGATGATTGAATGAAACAGCATGCCGCCCGACCGCCTGGACCGAGTCTGGCGTTCGAGCGCGAAGGGTGGAATACGGGGTTTCGCGTCGTCGCCGGGGTGGACGAAGCAGGCCGAGGTGCGCTCGCTGGACCGGTCGTCGCCGCCGCGGTCGTCCTCGAACCGGAACGAATTCCGGACGGGATCGACGACTCAAAGCGGTTGTCGCGCCGCCAGCGCGAGCGCCTTTACGATCAGATCGTTGGCTCTGTGTCCGCGTATTGTGTTGCCCGAATCGAGCCGGACGTCATCGATCGGATCAACATCCTCCAGGCGTCGTTGCTGGCGATGCGTCAGGCGCTGTCCAACCTCGGGGTCGCGGCCGATCACGTGCTCGTCGACGGCAACGTCGCGATACCGGAGTGGACCGGATCGCAGCGCACCCTGGTCGACGGCGACGCCCGTTCGCTGTCGATCGCCGCGGCGTCGATCCTTGCAAAAGTGACGAGGGATCGGGTGATGCGAGACTACGATGCGGAGTGGCCGGAGTTCGGTTTTGCATCGCACGTCGGCTACGGCACGCGAGCCCACATGCTCGCGCTCGAACGGTTCGGACCGTCGCCAATTCACCGCCGGACGTTCCGGGGCGTTTTGAACGGCGAACTGTTCCCCGATATCGACTGAAACATCAGGCTCCATTGGACTTGCCACGGTCGCAAAATTGACACCTTTTGCCCCATGTGGTAGCGTGCTACAACGTTATCGGCCCTTCCCGGGAATCTGATACGCACTATGACATTCAACAAGGCAAAGGCCCTGCGTCAGGCGGAGAAGCACGTCCAGCAGGGAAAGCTGAATGCAGCGATCGACGACTACGCAAAGATCGCTGAGTTCGATTCTTCCGACCTTACCGTTGTAAACACCCTTGGCGACCTGCTCGTCCGAGCCGGCCGTGTCGAAGAGGCCATCCTCAACTTCTCGAAGATCGCCGAGAGCTATCGCGAAAACGGCTTCACGCTGAAAGCCATCGCGATGTTCAAGAAGATCTCCAAGCTGAATCCACAGAACGTCGACGTCTCGCTGAAGCTCGCGGCGCTGTACTCCCAGCAGGGGTTGCTGGTCGAGGCGCGGCAGCAGTACCTGCAGGTTGCCGACGCGTACGCGCGCGGGGGCAAGACGCAGAAGGCGCTCGAGGTCTATCAGAAGATCGCCGATCTGGATCCCGAGAACACGTCGGTCCGCATCAAGCTCGCCGAGACCTACATGCGCGAGAACATGCGCGACCAGGCGCACGACGCCTACATTGCCGCGGGCGTCGAGCTGATCCGAAAGAACCGTGTCGACCAGGGGCTCGACGCATGTCTGCAGGCGCTCGCAATCAATCCGGAATCCAAACCGGGCCTCTCCGCCGTGTCCGAGGCGTACATTCACCAGGGCAAGGCGGTCAAGGCGATCGAACTGCTGAAGGACGCGTTCGACAAGAACCCGGGCGACGTCGAGATGATCACCATTCTCGGCCGCACGTACCTCGCGGCCGGGCTGATGGACGAGGCTGAAAGCACGTTCACCAGCCTTGTGCAACTCGACAAGTCACGATACGAATTCGTTCTCGAGGTGGGCCGGACGTTCGCTGGTCTCAGCCAGTACGACCGAGCCGCCGAGCAGCTGGACGCGTGCGTCGACATCCTGATCAGCCGTCGTGAAGAGGACAAGGCGATCGACTTCCTGCATTCGCTGCTCGACCGGAACATGAACCACGTTCCGTCGCTGACTCGCCTCGCGGATATCTACCAGCGCATTCGCGAAGATCACAACCTGATCAGCACGCTCGAATCCCTCGTCGAGGCGGCCGTCCGCTCTGGCCAGACCTCCGAGGCGATCGAAGCGCTCAAACAGCTCGTCCGACTCGAGCCCGAGAACCCGTCGCACCGAACGAGGCTGCAGTCGCTTGGCGTCGCGACCGAAGAGATCTCCACGGTACCGACCGGTCCGTTCGCTGCGCCGCGTGCCGGCGTGCACGACACCGAGGAGGACCCGTCGATCGCCCGTGACCTGAGCGACGCCGAGCGCATGGCGCGCGGCGGCGACATGACGTCCGCCATCCTGATTCTCGAACAGGTGCTCGATCGCGCGCCGAACAACGTCGATGCCCGCGAGAGTCTCCGCCAGCTCTACACGGCTGAGCGCATGGAGGATCGTGCCGCCGATCAGTGCATCGAGCTCGCGCGGATCCACTCCGAGCGCGGCGACTACAAGCGCGCGCGTGAGATGGAGGACCTTGCAGAGGCCCTTCGCCCAAGCTCTGCCGGTTTTGGCCAGAAGTCGCCCTCCACACCACCTCCGGCGTTCGAACTGGACTTCAACGAGTACGGATCCCCGGAACCCGCGTCGGACGGCGGGTTCTCGATCTCGGGCGACTTTGGCGCGCCAGCCCCGGCTCCGGCCGACAATCCGTTCGAGCTGGTCTCTGAGTTTGCGACTCCGGAGCCCGAGCCGCCGCCTGCCCCGGTGTCGAGCGGTTCGCTCAGAGGTTCCGGCTCGCTGATGACGGACGCCGTTCTGCGCGACGAGCTCGAAGGCGTCGATTTCTACATCGCGCAGGGCTATCTCGAGATCGCACGCGACACTCTCGATCGCCTCTCCGAAACGTTTCCGAATCACGACGACATCCAGAAGCGGTACAAGAAGCTCAAGTCCACGGCCGAGTTGAAGGCCCAGATGGACCGGATCGGAACCGGCGAGATGCGCGATCAGATCGCGGACGCCGAAGAGACGGTCGAGAAGGAGTTCGACCTCTCGTCGATGTTCACCATCGAGCCGGCGGCCGAGGCACCTGTGTCGACGCCCCTCCCGCCGCCCGCTCCCGCGCCGGCCGATGACGCGTTCAATATCCGCAGCGTCGCGTCGCCCTATTCGACGAGCGAACTGCCTCCGCAGGAGACGGTGCCTGCAGTTGCAGCCGACATTGCCGCCGGATTCGACGTCGAGCCGCAGCCCGCTGCATTCGACATCTCGTTCGACATGCCTCCTCCGACGCCGCCGTCGCAGCCGCTCGTCCCGGTGGTCGAAGCAGTCGTCGAGGTGGAAGAAGAGGAAGAGTTCGTCCCTGCGGCGGTTGTCGAGAAGGCGAGCGATGAAGACCTGCTCGACGACCTGCTCGACAATCTCGACCACAAGTTCGAAGCCATCGAATCCAAGAAGGCGGGCGGCACGGCCACGACGGCAGAGATGACTCCCCTTCCCGTCGAGACCGTCGAACCCGAAGAGGAAGTCACGGACGGAGCGCTCCAGGACATCTTCGAAGAGTTCAAGAGCACGTTCGAACAGGACACGTCGCAGGACTTCGATACGCACTACAACCTCGGCATCGCATACCGGGACATGGAACTGCTCGACGACGCGATCGAGGAGTTCCAGGCCGCGATCCGGACGACGACACCTGCAGCGCCCGACGGCCGCTTCATCCAGTGCTGCAACATGCTGGGGCTGTCGTTCATGTCCAAGGACATGCCTCGCCTCGCCGTGATGTGGTTCCAGAAGGGTCTCGATGCGCCGAACCGTCCCGAGGACGAGTACCAGGCGCTCCGTTTCGATCTCGGGCTCGCGCTCGAGCGCATGGGCGACGTCGGCAAGGCGATCGACGTCTTCTCAGAGGTCTACGCGATCGATATCAACTACCGGGACGTCGGCGAGAAGCTGCGCGAGCTGCAGGCGCAGAAGAAGGGGACCTAGCCCGTGATGCGACTCGTCTCGGCGAAGCTGACTCTGATTCTCTACATCATGGTCTGCTTCGAGATCGGATTCCTGCTGATCTTTCTGCCGTGGCACCGAACCTGGCAGGAGAACAACTTTCTGTATTACATCGCAGAGACGCTCAGCGCCCCGCGGTTGCTGCAGATCGTGGGAAGCGGCTATGTGCGCGGAGCGGTGACGGGTCTCGGCATCATCAACATTCTGATCGGCATACGGGAGATCGTGAACTTCCCGAGTTCGGTTCGTGCGATTGGCGGCGAAGACGAACCTCTATCTGATCACTGACCGACGCCTGCTCGGCGACGGCCCCGCTGCCATCGGTCGCGTCGTGGAGCTGGCCGCGGACGCATCGGCAGCCGGCGTGGATCTCGTGCAAATCCGCGAACGCGACCTCGACGCGGGAACGCTGGTGGACCTTGCGCGGCGCATCCGTGAACGGGTTGCCGGAACGGCGACGCGCATCCTCGTCAGCGACCGGTTCGACATCGCGCTCGCCGCGGGAATCGACGGCGTCCACCTCGCGACGCACTCCCTCGATGCGTCGGTCGTGCGACGCGCCGCGGGCAGCGGGCTCCTCATCGGTGCATCGACGCACTCGGCGGCCGAGCTCGCGGCTGCCGAGCATTGCGGCGCCAATTTTGCCGTCTGCGGCCCCGTGTTCGACACTCCGTCCAAACACGCGTTCGGCAAACCACTTGGTCCGGACGCCGTCGCGACGCTTGCCGCGGGCACGACGATTCCGGTGTATGCACTCGGTGGTGTCACCATCGCGAACGCGCACGTGGCGGCGCAGGCTCCTATCGCGGGGCTCGCCGCAATCGGAATGTTTCATCGTGCATGGCTTCGCGGAGGTCTGGACGGGCTGAGGTCGCTTGTGACTGATCTGCACGCCGCGATCTGATATCCTGTCGGCTTCGAGCCACACGGCGTGCGTGTATGAAAACGGTTCTTGTCATTGCCGGGTACGATCCGTCGGGCGGCGCAGGTGTGCTTGCGGACATCAAGACGCTTGCGGCATTCGGATGCTACGGCGCTGCGGCTGTGACGTCGCTTACGTACCAGAACACGACCGGCGTGTTTGGCGCGTCGGACGCTTCTGGTCACGTGCTCGAGTCCCAGCTTCGGCCGATCGTGGACGACTTTACGATCGCGGCGGTCAAGACGGGAATGCTTCCGCACGCCGACGCGATCAACACCGCCGCGACGGTGATTTCGGACCTCGGCAACGTTCCAGTCGTCGTCGATCCTGTCGTTCGTTCGACGAGCGGCTATGACCTGATCTCGGACGATGCACTCGCGGCGCTCGTGACGGGTCTGTTTCCGCGTGCCACGGTCGTGACGCCGAATGTCGTCGAAGCGGAGCGAATCGTCGGCTTCCCCGTCCAGTCGGCCGCCGATATGGAACGCGCCGCGCGCCGGCTCGTCGAGCTCGGCGCCCACGCGGCGCTCGTAACGGGAGGTCACCTCGATCTCGACGGCCTCGCGGTCGACGTCCTGTTTGACGGCAACGGCATGCACACGTTTTCGGACCGCCGCGTCGACTCGACGAGCACGCACGGCACCGGGTGCACGCTCGCGTCGGCGATCGCGGCGGGGCTCGCGCTCGACCGTCCGCTGCCGGTCGCGGTGGCGGCGGCCAAGACGTACGTCACTACGGCGATCCGCAGCGCGCCGGGGCTCGGCGCCGGCCACGGCCCGCTCGATCACTTTCCCTTCCTGGAGAAGCCATGACAAAGCTGTCAAAGAAGAAGTGCGTCCCGTGCGAGGGCGGCGTGGAGAAGCTCGGTGCGAAGGAGGTTGCGAAGCTCCTGGCTCAGCTCGACGGCTGGGAGACGAGCGACGACAAGATCCGGAGGTCGCGGACCTTCTTCGACTTTGGCGCCGCGATGGACTTCGTCAATTCGATGGCCGAGATCGCCGAAGCCGAGGATCACCATCCGGACTTCTGCGTGCACTTCAACCGCGTGGACATCACGATCTGGACGCACGCGATCGGCGGGTTGTCCGAAAACGACTTCATCCTTGCGGCAAAGATCGACGAGCTTGAGTAGGATCCGACGCACCGTGACGGCACGAATTCATCTGTTCGCGATCGTCCTTGTGTGCGCGCTCGCGGCGAGTGCGCCTCGCGTGATCGCGCAGAGCCCAAAGGCGCCCTCTGACGCGCCAAAGACGTCGGATGCGGCCGTGCTTGCGCGGGCGCGCGTGCTCAAGCGACCCGAATATCCGTCCGACGCTCGAAACGGCGGTGTGTCGGGATCCGTGACGGTTCGCGTCGTGATCGATGCGGACGGTGGCATCGTCTCTGCCCGCGGAATCGCCGGTCCGGAACTGCTGCGCACGGCGGCAGTGAAGGCCGTGCAGTCGTGGGAGTTCGCGTCGGCCGCCAGCCCGGACGACATGCGGGGCGTGCTCGTTTTCAGATTTACACTTGGCGAGTCGTTTGCCGCGATCGTCGGTCTCCGCGATTCCGATATCGCCACGCACGAACCGGATCGGTCCGCCGACCCCGAACCGGTCGCCACGACATCCGCGCCGCCGCCCGACACGCAATCGGCGCCTGCTCCTGCGCCGCCAAAGCGGGCCGACCGCCCCACCGGCCCCGAACGTCTCCCCGATGGCGTGCTGGCTGCACGCGCAACCAGACGTGTTCCTCCGCGTTACCCCGCAGCGGCCGAGTCTGCCCGCATCGAAGGGCTCGTCGTGGTCGATCTCGAGGTAAACGAAAAAGGCCGAGTGACCAGCGCAAGCGTCCGCTCGGGGCCTGCGATGCTTCGCGATGCCGCCTTGACTGCCGCTCGCGAGTGGACGTTTGCACCCCTGCTCGTGGACGACGTCCCGACAAAGGTCACCGGGTCGATCTCGTTCAACTTCCGCCGATCGGCGACGCCCTAGGCGTCGAGCAGCGCCGCGTAGCGTTCTCGCGGAACCGCGGCGAGAAACGTCCCGAGCCGTGGGCCGCGGTCGCGACCGAACACGAGGTTGTACACAACCTGGAAGAACCTCCGCTGACGCGGTCCCTGCTCCTTCTCGGACAGCCCCGCGAGCTTTGGTATCTCGTACACAACCTCCGTCGCCTCGTCGGTCGAGAAGTCACCCGCGGTCGCCAGCCAGTCGCGAAGCGCCTGAACCCAGGCGCGCTCCTCGTCGCCGAGCGTCGCCGCGAACGCGACATTCGGTTCGTCGAGGATCGTGATCCGCTGTTCGGGCACGTACCGCTCGAGCCACGTCTCGGCCTTCTCGAGCCGCTCCGAGAACTCGCTCGCGGAGAACGGCGTCCCGATCCGCGCGAACATCCGCTCCATCGCGGCGATGTTTCCCTGCACGATGCCGGCGAATCCCGTGAGCTGCCGGAACGGCACCGCGTGGATCGTGCGGCCGCGCGGATTGGCGAGCGCCAGCGCGCGCACATCCGTATCGATCTGCGGGTTGCCGCCGAGTGCCCGGTCATACTCGTCGTACGTCCTGAGCACCTGGTCGTCGAGCGCGACGTCGAACACCTTCATAGGACCGACCCGCGCATACATCCACAACATCACTTCGGGCTGATAGATGTCGAGGATGTCGTGCGGCGTCAGCAGCAGACCCGTCGAACTGCTCATCTTGCCCGTCAGTCCGCGTATCCCGATGAACTCGTACGGCTGGAACCGTGGCGGTTCGTGCCTGAACACCACGCGACAGATCTCGCCCGACGAGTCGTAGCTCCCTCCTGCCGACGCGTGATCCTTGCCGGCCGGTTCAAAAATGACGTTCTCGTGCCGCCAGCGCATCGCCCAGTCGACACGCCACGACAGCTTCACATTCGTCGCAACCTCGAGATCGGACGCGACGTCGGCGCCGCATCGGCCGCACGTGTAGTGAAACTTCGTATCGCTGCCGGGCTCGAGCGAAATCCGCGCCGTTTCGTGCCCGCACTGTTCGCAGTAAACCGTGATCGGAAGGTACGCTTCGCGATCATCGGCGGTGCCCTTCTCGGTCTTGGACTTCTGGAGGATGTCGTAGATCTCGCGCCGCGCGCGCACGGCGTCGATGATCCCCTGCCGGTAGACGCCGCTCTCATACATCCGCGTCTGGTAGCGGTATTCGACGTCGATGCCGCACTCGGCGATGGCCGTCGCAAATTCGGTCTCGTTGCGCTCGGCGAACGAAGAGTACTTCCCCGTGGGATCGGGAACGCGCGCAAGCGGCTTGCCGAGGTGTTGCGCGAAATCCTCGGGAAGCTGGTTCGAGCGCGCGCGCTCGACGAGCCATTGCGGCAATCCAAGCCCCTCGGCAACCTTCGGCTGCGGGATCTTTCGAAGACGGTCGTAGTCGTCCCACGAGTGGAGCAACCTGACCTGTTTCCCGCGCTCGCGAAGCGCGGTGCCGACGAACAGGATCGTCGCAACATCCCGCAGATTTCCGACGTGTATGGAGCCTGACGGGCTGATCCCCGATGCGCACGTAAAGACCTCCGTGTCCGGTCTTTCGGCGATCAGCTCGTCCGCGATCCTGTCTGCCCAGTGCATCTGACCGACCCTCCCCCCCTGAAAGAACGGGGAAGGCTATGCGGTAGGTACGGGCAAGTCAAGACACCGGACCGCCGGGGTCGCGCGGCTCAGCGTTCGCTCCAATGTTGCGACGCCATGCCCGCCGCCGCGAGCAATCCGGGATCGAGCCACGACTCCGCATCGATGTCGATCGCGTCGGGATACGGGCTGAAGATCGTGGGCTCGTGACCGATGGCGT
Source organism: Blastocatellia bacterium (assembly GCA_044224215.1). Classification (GTDB taxonomy): domain Bacteria; phylum Acidobacteriota; class Blastocatellia; order UBA7656; family JADIYM01; genus DAOMFM01. The sequence continues at coordinate 1,301 of JBGAKX010000012.1, read as the reverse complement.
CGGCGACGGTCGCCGCAACGCGAGCTCCGTCGACCGTGCCGTGAATCAGCAGCTTCGAGACCCATGCCTGCTCGGGCGACTCGGCGACCCGGTCCCGATAGAACAGGGCAAGCCGGTAGATCTCGTCGGCGAACCGCGAAGGGTCGCCGTCGAGCGACCGCACCAGAATCATCTCGCCGTCTCGCACGACCGCCGCCGTCAGCATCGCGCCACGCGACCCGACGAGCAACTTGTCGCCCGGTCCGCTATCCCAGTCGAACCACGCGGCCTCGCCGAAATAGCGCGGCACGAGCAGTCCGACCTGCCAGCCGAGCGTCTCCATGAGCGTTTCGTACTCGTCGAGCACCGAAGCGCGGCCGGCAACTGCAAGAAACCGTGGAACGCCGCCGACCCCGACGAACTGGCGCGAGATCCTCAACTCCGTTGCGGGCACGCCGACCATGCGCTCGACCTTCCAATTCAGCATTTCCGACAGCTCGTTGCGCGACGTCGGCGTCGTCTCGAACGAGATCACGAGCGACTTGACCGCGGCCTCTGGCAGCAGCACCGACCAGCGCTGGCGTCTGCCGAGACCCGCACTGCGAACCGTGGCGTCGATCGATCCGGCAAGCGCCGACATGTCGAGGATGTTGCGATCGTCGAACGACGGAGCGAGCAGTCCCGGCGGGATCGCCCCGCGGGCGGCCGCATCGAGCGCAAACCGATCGCCGCGTCGACGCAACTCCACGACGGCGCACTCTCCCGCATCGAGAAGACATGCAGCGCGAGGTACCCGCGGGCGTGTGAGTTTTGACAGAAGGCTCATCCGGCTACCATTCGCTGTACTGACGCTTTCCCGTGCTGTCGGTTTCGGTCGACCCGCTCTTGACGTCGACGATTCCGCGCTCGGCCTTGATGGACAGCGGATCCTGGTCCTCCAGGATGACTTCCCACGTCGTTGCGGACTCGGTCATCGGATCGACGGGAATCTCGGGGAGGTAGTGCTCTGCGACGAGGTCATCGAGCGTTGCGGGCGCCTTCTCCTTGTCGCGCGCGTACTGGTCGATCATCTGGCGCATGATCCGCAAGTCTTCGTGAAGCGTCTCCTCGCGGGCCTTGAGCACGACGTACTTGTACCCGGGGATCGTCATCGCGAGCAGGATCATCAGGACCGTCATGACGATGGCAAGCTCGACGAGCGAGAATCCACTGCAAACTGTGCGCGCGCGCGCCGCGAGCCTTACCACGTCCTGTACTCCGTACCGTTGAGCGCAACGCCGTCGGCCTTCGTGTACACGTCAAAGATGTCTTCGCCGTTCCAC